>JBQTHP010000099.1:0-70580 GCA_052389755.1 Gammaproteobacteria bacterium | reverse complement strand
GGCGGGACTTATTTTCCGGTGATGCTATCAGCACGCAGCGGTCGCCGTCGCTGTATGACGACATATTCCGAATGGCGTCCCCAGGGGGATTCGAACCCCCGTTACCGCCGTGAAAGGGCGATGTCCTGGGCCTCTAGACGATGGGGACGCACAGGAGAGATTGGTGGAGCCAGGCGGGATCGAACCGCCGACCTCTTGCATGCCATGCAAGCGCTCTCCCAGCTGAGCTATGGCCCCACGGAAAGCGGGCCGGGAAGGTACGGGACGCCTCCGTGAGTGTCAACATCCGTCCCTGCGTCAGGTGTGCGACGTATACGCCATCCGCAGATCCCAACTCTCCAGATCGAGCAAGGAGCGCTCGCCGAAGCGGATGTCGCCCTCGTCGCTGACCGGCCACACGAGAACGCTGGGCAGACCACGCGACGTCTGTTCCTGATCCACTGCAGCGAAGCCGCAGGAACGCAACGATCCGAGCCGGTCGGACCGCAAAGTCGCCGTCCATGTAACGAGGTCGGGTGGGCTGCCATGATGGATCACGAAGCGCAGCAGACGCGAATACGCTTCTGGAGTTCGAGCTTCGCAGTCCGCGATGTTGATTCGTCGGCGGTTGGCGAGATCCGACAGGCCGCGACCCAGCACGGCGTAACCTTCGATACCGTGGGTTGATTCGGCATAGATGAACCGGTATTCGTGCAACGGATTGCGGTACCGCCATGCGAAGTATGGCTCGTCGCGCAGCTGGCGAATGCGCCCGTCGTACGGGAGGTCCGCGATGAGCCTCGCCATGTCCTGCGGCCTCACCGTTGCACTTGAAGTGATGATCAGGCCGCCACTCTTGTCCGCCCGGGTGCGATCCAGTCTTGCATAAGTGCGTACCGCGGATTCTCGCGGACTGCGCCAGCGTGCGAGTCGCCAGAGGAGCGGTTTGGTTTTGGACAGATCGCGCGCCCGGTCAAGGGCCAGGATCGGCCACGGCCGAAATCCGACCGGGTGCATGGCCCCGACGCTTCGCGCGCCGTCCGCCAGGGACTGCAGGCGCGTCACGCGCAGCGCGCTCAGACTGAGAAAGAAGCGGACTCCGCGGGCTGCCAGGTCGTGGCGGGCGCGCTCCGAGAAGGCCGCGAATAGTCCCTGATTCTCGTGCTCCGGCAGCACGACGAGGTCATCCGCAAAGTACCACTGGGCCGGTGGTAGCCCGATGCCTGCCTCCCACACTGCCTGTCCGAAACCGCGCGTGGCGACCGGCTTGCCCTCCTTGAGGGCCAGATAGATGAGGGGCTCGGACAGCTGCGGACATTGCTCGTAGCGCCACTCGAAGAACCTGCGGTTCAGTGCTTCGCTGGAGCTCCACAGCCGATTCTGCAGCCTGACTACTGCTTCCTTGAACGCCGGCGTGTAGCGCACCAGATCGTAGCCGGGCGCAAGGGGCGCGTGCGATCGCCCGATCCCGCGCGGGGCCTGTGCCGCGCCCGTGGTGTCGCCCGAACGTTGTCGTTCGACGAATGCGACAACGCCTGCGACCGTGTTCCACTCGTTTGCGAGGTCGAAACCGGTGGGATCGAGCGGGCGGCCGATCCGCTCCTCTACCCACAGCGAAAGATTGAAGAGTGCCACCGAATCGAGGAGACCGGAGGTGATCAGCGCCGAGCTCTCATCGATGCTCGCAATGCCGCGCACGCGCCATTCCGCAAGCGCTTTCAAGAGCTCGTCCCGCAGCGACCCGGATGGTCCGGCAGTGTGGGGTACGCGAATTGCCGCCATTTAGGATGGATCGAGGGCTGCGGGATCGAGCGGTGCGAGATTCTCGCAAAGCTTCGCGGCGTCGGCGCGATTGACCTTGCCGCGCGCGTTGCGCGGAATCGCGCTTACGAGATACCACCGGCGCGGAATCTGATAGTCGGCCAGCCGCGTTGCCGCCCAACGGTAGACCGCACTCATACCGCGTGGGTCCGCGTGATGCAGGGCGATCGCAATCGCAACCTGTTCACCGTTGAGAGCATCTGCAGCGGCAAACGTGCAGGCGTCCGCCACTGCGTCGCAGGTGGCGATGACGGCATCGACGTCGGCCGGATAGACCTTCGTGCCGCCGACATTGATCATCTCCTTGTCGCGGCCTCGCAGGTAAAGGCGACCGCGCTCGTCCACGTTGCCGATGTCGCCCGTCTGAAACCAGCCGTTCGAAACCACCTGGCTGGTCAGATCCTCACGCTCGAAGTATCCGCGCATCAGGCCCGGCGTCTGAACCCAGATGTGACCGGCCGTCGACGTATCACATTCGTTCGCCGTCAGTACGTCGTTCACGGTCGTGCCGGACGGCAGGATCCGGATGATGCTGCCCAGCGGGACGCCCGCCAGCCCATCTTCCGGTTCGCAGTCGGCCGAGCTGCAGGCCGCCAACGACCCGCTTTCGGTCATGCCGTAGACGTTGATCACGTCGCGGACGCCGCTCCAGCGCTGAATGTCCCGCCACACGGATGCCGGCAAGGGTCCCGTGCAACAGAGCACGCGCCGCAAGGTGCCCTGCTTTGGGGGCGCCGCCGTTCGGAGCACGATCCGCCACATGGCCGGCACGGATGGCACGCAGGTGATCGCGTGCTCGTCGCACAGTGCGCCCAGCCGAAGCAGAATGTCGGAGCGGAATGCCGGTACGACGTACAGGTCTTGCCCCGACAGCCACGCGAAAAGGCTCGTGCCGACCAGACCCCACGAGAAGTTGGTCGGCTGCAGACAAAGGGTGTGCGCGAACGCGGCCGTTCCGAACCGCTCGCGCTGGCTGATCCAGCGAGCGCGCAGTGAGCGGTGCGTGTGCAGCGCGCCCTTGGCGGCGCCCGTCGTGCCGGAGGTGAACAGGATCAGAGCCGGGTCATCGAGTCTCAGGCCATCTCTGCCTGGCTGGAACGACTCTTCGTCTGACGTCTGCTCCGAGATTCCCAACACCACGATGTTCAATGCTCGCAAACGGCCGGCGACGTCGGCATCCGGATCGCGATCCCAGATCGAAAAGCGCGGCCGCGCCGCCTTGGCCAGAGATTCGACCTCAAACGCGCTGAAGCGTGGATCCAGCGGCACGACGCATCCGCCGAGCAGCCACACCGCGACGACATCGATGAAGAACTCCGCGCGATTGCCGTAGTGGATGAATACGCGATCCTGCGCCGCCATGCCCGCCCGCTGAAAGAGCGCGGCGCGCTCGCGCATGCGCCGGCCGCACTCCGCCGACGTGAGCCGTCGCCCGGTCAGCGGCTCATGCAGAACGCCGATCGGCCTATCGAGGACGATCATCCGTCAGCCTCCAAACGCCCTCGGCAACGCCGGCGGATACTGGAGGAACGGCGACGCGACCTCAAACAGGTAACCGTAGCTGCGAAGCCCCATCCGATGCAGCACCCTGGCGCAGCGCAGCAGCGTCCGATTCAACAGCCAATCGGGGAACTTTCGATCGTTCAGGACGTTGTCCGCGAGCGACTCCTGGTATTGCCAGCGCGTTTGGAGCTCACGGTGCGAATACCAGCGATCCCATTGCATGCGGATTCCGTCGGGGACCGGCAGCGGGCATGGCGCGGACGACGGATACGCCTGCCACGGAACTGATGCGACCTCGGGGGGAAACTCGGCGAGCCAGCGATAGTAGAGGCGGTGTGCGATGAAGGGGTCGAATCGATGTGAGAGCGCGATCTGCACGACATCGGAATCGTAGAACGGCATGACGAGCTCGAACCGGTTGAGATCGAGGTCCTCGAAGTGTCGGGCGATGTTACGGCGCGATTCGTTTGTGAGGACGTAGACATGAAAGCGTCGCGCCGGATCGTGGCTGGTGCGCCGTTCCAGTTCCGACCTGATGCCGCTCCTCGGCAGAGCGAGCATGTGATCGCGCAGCCGAGGCTGAAAGAGCCGTGGCGGCAGCCCGGCACGTTCGTCACGCATGTAAGTGCCGATGGCCGCCTCGACAGCACCGTTTCGCATCGCGGACACCACGCGGGCGGACAGATTTACCGGCGCCAGAACGCGATCACCACCCTCTCCGCTCCAGAGATGGCCCCCGGATCGTCCGCATGCCTCGGCTTGCGCCTGCTGCCGCCATGCCGAGAACGCGCTCGCGAGCCGCGGCCAGAAATCCGGTACGCCGTGCGTCAGCTCGAAATGCCTCGTCCGCATTGCCGCGGCCGCCTGACGGCCAAATATCTGGTCCGCAGTACCTTCGGGACCGAAGCCTATCGTGTCGACGTGCGCGTCGAGCGACCGCAGCCCGGCGGCCACGCAGCGGGAATCCAGGCCGCCCGACAGGAGCGCTGCCGCGTGCTTGCGCGCGCCGAGCCGGATCGAAATCGCATCGCGAAACACCGCGAACAGTCGGCGACAGAACTCTTCGTCGGTCGCCTCCGATGGCTCCACGTCGTCCCACCGCCAATACGCATCGGTGCTCATCGTCTCCGGAAGGATCTCGACGACCTGACCGGGCTCGACGCTGCGTACCTGCGCGAGCTGGGAGCGCGGCCCCAGTGGATAGCCCAGACAAGCCGTTTCGGCCAACGCCTGCAGATCGCCCCGTCGATCCACCAGCGTGCTCTGCGAGAGGATCCGAAACGCAGTAGCGAAGACGACGTATTGCGGCTGCACGGAGTAGTAGATGGGTCGCAGCCCGAGCTTGTCCGTGATCAGCCAGACGCGTCCAGCCGCGGGATCGATATGCGCCGCGCAAAAGGCACCACGCGCGTCCCGAAGACACGACGTGCGGTGCGCTCTGCAGTCTTCATGCAGGCGATGCAGGTCGCCTCCCCGTGTCCGACCTCCTCCCGTATTGCGGAGAATCGGGTCGCCCGCGAGGACTGTCATGGCTCCCGTCGGATCGACCTCGAGGCTCGGGCCGTCAAGGACGTTCAGGTCGATCGTCGCGAGCGCGAACCGTGGAGTCCGCACGATGCGCGGTGCATCAGGCCCGTGGCGACTGAGCTTTGCGCCCAACTCCTCGATCGCGTGCTCGGGAAGTACGCCGGCCGATTTGCCGCGCGCGAGAATGCCTGCAAAAATCGTCAATTGAGCTTCGCAGTCCGTGATGGTTCTCAAACAATTATTCCGGACGCGCCCGTAAGATGCGCAGTATTGTGTCGGATCGTGGCGATGCGTTTCCCGACACCAAGGCGCCTCTTGACATATTGATATTGCTCCCCGCGGTGTCCTGCGGCACTACTAACAATGCTCGAAGAAGCCAAGACGTTGCTTTCACAGGTAATCGGACCGCCGGTCACCGGACTGCTCTCGGGCGTCTATTGGGCGGTCATTGCGCCGATCCTCGACCAACCCACGCTCCATTGGCTATTCATCAGCGCCGCCGTGTTCGCCGCGTGGCTCTACTTCGTATCCCAGGAAGCAGCGCCCGGGCATCGATCGGTACGGGATTTCGTTCGGTACCTCGTACCGCGCGCCGTCTATCGCCACCCGTCGGCGGTCCTCGACTACAAGTTCTACGTCCTCACACAACTCGTGCTTGCGCATCTGCGCCTGGGGCAATGGATTGCAGGACTGGTGAGCCTTCTATACGTGGCCGACGGCCTACGGGCGCTGCTTGAATGGATGCTCGGACCGAGACCGGGCGAGAGCAGCCCCACGATATTCGCGGCCGTGTTGTTCTCGCTGCTGATGACTCTCGCGTTCGATTACGCCCGGTTCATCGTGCATTACATGCACCACCGGATTCCGGTGCTGTGGGAGTTCCACAAGGTGCACCATGCGGCCGAAGTGCTGACACCCATCACCGGTTACCGATCGCATCCCGTCGACCAGATGATCGAGTTCCTGTTCCGGTTGGTTGGAGCGTCGGTCGTCACCGGCACATTCGCCTACTTCTACCCGCGCGGCATCGTGGAACTGACGATCCTCAATCATGGCGTCATCACGTTCATCTACTCCCTTACGAGCCTGCTGCGCCACTCGCACGTGCAGCTGAGCTTCGGCCGCTTGAGCGGGCTGTTCGTGAGCCCGGTCATGCATCAGCTGCACCACAGTAAGGATCCGCGGCATCACGACAGGAACTTCGGCTTCATTTTCTCGTTTTGGGACAGACTCGCCGGCACGCTCCATATTCCGGACAAGGGCGAACAGTTCGAGTTTGGACTTCCGTCCGCGGCAGGCAAATTCGACACCGTCACAGCTCTCTACTTCCGACCGTTCGTCGCGGCTTTCCGGTTGCGCACGCCAAAGACCCCGATGCCCCGCGCCGGCTAGCGGCACGTGCTCACGCGCCGGGCCGGGCGCGCTTCTCGCGAAGGTACGTCACCAGCCGAAGTTCTGCTGCGTCAGGCGCTGCGCTTGCCATGCACAATGCCGCGACACACACGACGTACGTTGCCATACCGGTGGCAATGCCCGCCAGCAGCGCGCCTGAAGCAGGCCACGCGGCGGGTCCGTACTGCAGCCACTGCATCGTGGACCGCACGACCAAAAACATCACGGCTGCCGCCACGAGCGGTCGCCACATGTGTGCCAGAAGCTGCGCGACGCGCACGTCGAGAATCCTTTGCAGTACAGCCATGCTGACCGGAAGGAACACCAGTCCCGTTACGAGCTCGGCCCACGCGACGCCCAGCGTGCCGAAGCTAGTGCCGGCCCAGATCATTGCGGGCGCCAGCACCAGCACGCGCATCCCGGCCACCGCTGTGGTGATGTGCGGTCGTCCAAGCGCCATGTATGCCGGCATATTCGTGCTGGTGAGCGCCGTAACCGCTCCGGTGAATGCGAGCACCTTCAGAATCGGCACCGCCTCGAGCCACTTGGTCGTCAGGAACACCAGGACCAGTGGCTCGGCGGTTGCCGCGATGCCGAATGCGGCCGGAATGGCCAATAGCGCCGTGGATCCGAGCACGTCGAGGAAGGCGCGTCGAATCTGCACGGCATCGTGGGCCAACTTCGCGAAGCTCGGAAACATGGCTCGATTGACCGGAGCCAGGAGCTCGGATGTCGGCAGCGTTCCGATCTCATGGGCCATGGTGTAGAGCCCAAGCGCGTGGGCTCCGTGCAGGCGGCCCACGACGAAGGTGGAGAGCCGCGTGAGAACGAAGCCGAGCGCGTTCGTGGCGAACATCCACATCGAGAAGCCCATCAGCTCGCGAGTGGCGCGGAGCGTGAAGCGCGGACGATATGAGTGATACACGTAGCTGAAGACTACCGTGGCCACCCGCCCCGACACTGCCCCGATCACGAGTGCCCAGTAGTTGCGGAGCCAGAACGCCGCGACCAGCGTGACGCAGAAGGAGATCACCCGCTTGCTGGTGAGAAACAGGAACTCCCGGTCAAACTCGAGGTTCCTGCGGAAAGTCACAGTGCCGATGTTCTCGAAACCCTGCACGACCCAGACGAACGCGAGCACGGTCATCACACCGGCGATGCGCGCGTCGCCGAAGAACCCGGCGGTGGGCGTTGCGGCGGCCACCACCACGGCCGCACACGCGATACCGAGCAGCACGTTGAGCGTAAACGCACTGTCGTAGTGACGGCGCTCCGGCGCGGGATGCGCAATCAGTGCATTGTCGAATCCGAATGCCCCGATGAGCTCGATGGCCGCGATCACGGACATCGCCATGGCGATCAGCCCGAAGTCTTCGGGCACGAGCAGGCGCGCGAGAACGATGGTGCTGGCGAGCCCCAGGGAGCGTTCGGCCAGCCTGAAGCCCACCATCCAAGCAGCACCTCTGGCGAGATCCCGGGGCATTGGAAGCTGTGACGACGCTCACACGATCGAGGATGCGAACATAACAGCCAACAGGTGCTGTGGCACACTGCATGGCATAAGAAGTCGTCCTGCCGGCGCGGCAGGGGCGTGTATGTGCTGCCACTGAAGTTCGGGGATTCGGCTCATCACCCGCAGGTGCTGTGCGTCGGGGCGCATTGCGACGACATCGAGATCGGTTGCGGTGCGACGCTGCGCCGGTGGGCGCGAGAGTATCCGGCCGCGCGATTCACCTGGGTGATCTTTTCGGGCGAGCCCGTTCGGGAACGCGAGTCGCGCGCCGCCGCCGACCGGCTGCTTGGCGGGCTCGCGCCGGTGGAGCTGCGCTTCTTCGATTTCCGCGACACCTATTTCCCGAGCCAGTCCGGCCAGATCAAGGATGCGTTCGAGCAGTTGAAGGAAACGCTCACACCCGACGTCGTCCTGACCCACTACCTGAACGACCGGCACCAGGACCACAGGCTGATCGGCGAGCTCACGTGGAACACCTATCGCTCACACCTGATCCTCGAATACGAGATACCGAAGTACGAGGGCGACCTCGGACATCCCAACGTCTTCGTGCCCCTCGGCGCCAGTGAGATCGACGAGAAGACCCGTTGTCTCATCGACTGCTTTCCTTCCCAGCGGGACCGCGCATGGTTCACCGAAGACACTTTCCGCGCGCTCGCGCGACTGCGAGGCATCGAATGCGGCGCGGAGGGCGGCTTCGCCGAAGCATTTCACGGGCGGAAGCTCCGCCTCTAGCGGCTGCTGGTACGACATCGGGACGAGTACGAGCATGAAAGTGGTTCTTTTCTGTGGTGGCCTCGGCACTCGCCTGCGCGAGCACTCGGATACCGTTCCGAAGCCGCTCGTCAACGTGGGCATGCGGCCCATCCTGTGGCACCTGATGCGCTACTACGCGCATTTCGGCCACAAGGATTTCGTCCTGTGTCTCGGATATCGCGGCGACATGATTCGCGAGTACTTTCTCAACTACAACGAGTGCATATCGAACGACTTCACGCTCTCGGAGGGCGGGCGGCGGATCGAGCTGCACACCAGCGACATCGGGGACTGGCGCATCACCTTCGTCGACACGGGCCTGCATTCCAATATCGGTGAGCGCCTGGTGCGTGTCCGGGATTACGTCGCGGGGGAGAGCTGCTTTCTGGCGAACTACGCAGACGGACTGTCGGACATTCCTCTCGACAATATGGTCGCTGCGTTCCATCAGAACGACGTGGTCGCCTCGTTCGCGGCGATCAACGGTTGGCACAGTTTCCACACCGTGGATGCGACGCCCGACGGCTACGCCGTCCGCATGGGGCCAATCCAGGGAAGCGAGTTCCGGATCAACGGCGGATTCTTCGTGCTGAGTCAGGATATATTCGACTACATCGAGCCGGGCGACGAGCTGGTCGAGCAGCCTTTCACGCGCCTGATCGCGCTCCGGAAGCTCGGCGTGTATCGGCACGATGGTTTCTGGCGCGCAATGGATACATTCAAGGACAAGATCACGTTCGATCGAATGGAAGCAAACGGCAAGTGTCCCTGGATGGTATGGAAGAGTTGAGCATCGCGTGAGCTGGGATTTCTGGCGCGGAAAAAAAGTATTCCTGACCGGGCACACGGGATTCAAGGGGAGCTGGTTCGCCCTGTGGCTCGCGCGGCTCGGCGCGCGCGTGTACGGTTACGCGCTGCCGCCTCCCACCACTCCCAGCCTTTTTGACCTGGCGGCGGTCGACGAGGTCATCGTCTCGAAGATCGGCGACGTCAGGGACCACGAGCTGCTCGCGGGCGAACTGGCCCGCTTCGGGCCCGACATCGTCTTTCATCTGGCCGCCCAGTCCGTCGTCTTACGAGCTTACGAGAATCCGCTCGAGACCTACGCGACTAACGTGATCGGGACCGTGGGCCTGCTGGAGGCCGTCCGGCGCACGCGAGCCGGATGCACGGTCGTGAACGTCACGACCGACAAGGTGTACAAGAATCGAGGCTGGATCTGGGGCTATCGCGAGAACGACCAGCTGGGGGGGCGAGATCCGTACGCGAGCAGCAAGGCTTGCGCCGAGCTCGTGGCCCACTCCTTCCGCGAATCATTCTTCACGCAGAGAGAAGGAGCCCGTGTCGGGCTCGCGAACGCTCGTGCAGGCAACGTCATCGGCGGGGGAGACTGGACTCCGTGGCAGCTGATTCCCGACGCCGTTCTGGCTTTCAGTCAGGGACGCCCAGTGGTGCTGCGCCATCCGGAAGCGACCAGACCGTGGCAACATGTGCTCGACTGTCTGTCGGGGTACCTTGCGCTCGCGCAGGCTCTGCATGGCGACGCCGCCCGTTATTCCGAGGACTGGAACTTCGGTCCGCCGGATGCGCACATGCGAGCCGTATCCGACGTCGTCGGGATGCTCGCGAAGCACTGGGGCGTGGAGCCCGCGTGGGTGCGCGATCCGGGTGAGCATCCGCACGAGGACATGGTTCTGCATCTCGACTCGCAGAAGGCCAACCAGCTGCTCGCCTGGGGCTGCCGCCTGCCGCTCGAGCAGGCGCTGGCATGGACCGCCGAGTGGTACCGCGGTCTCGCAAGGGGCGCGAACGCGCGGGCTCTGTGCGACGAACAGCTCGACGGCTACATGGAGCTCGGGTACGACCGAACATAGGGGTGGAACCACATCATCATGAACCGTCACGCAGATGGCGGACATGTGCCGGCGCTCGACGGCATGCGCGGCGTGGCCGTTGCAGCGGTGATGATCACCCACGCGGTGTACGGCCGATCGTATCTGCAGGGTGGTTCGATCGGCGTTGACGTCTTCTTCGTGCTCAGCGGATTTCTGATCACCTACCTTCTGGTCCGGGAGTACGACCGCAAAGGTCAGCGGCTGAGCTTTCGCAAGTTCTACGCGCGAAGAGCGCTGCGACTCGGCCCCGCGCTCATCCTGCTGCTGCTGACTTTTTCGCTGGGAAGCTGCGTATTCCTCGACGCCGAGAGCGCGCAGTCGAATCTCATCGATGCGCTGATCACGCTGTTCTACGCAGCGAACTGGGCACGCGCCTTCGACATTCATCCGCCTCACCTGCTCGGCCACGCCTGGTCGCTGTCCGCGGAAGAGCAGTTCTACGTGCTCTGGCCGATCATCCTGCTCGCAATGCTGCGCACCATCCGTTCGAGAGCCCACATCGTCTATCTGGTCTGCGCGGGGGCAGCACTCAGCTGGCTGCTTCGCGTCTGGTTGATGCTCGACGGCGCAACCGTGGGTCGTGTGTACAACGGGCTCGACACGAGGGCGGATTCGCTCCTGATCGGCTGCGCGGTCGGCATCCTGCTGGCCTCCGATCTCATTGGCAGCGACACTCGGCAAGCAGTCGCGAAGAAACTGAGAATCGTCGCCCCCTTGTCTGCGATCGTGTTCGCGTCCGTTCTGTTCTTCGGTAACTGGCGGTCCGCGCACTTGTACTACTGGCTGCTCGCCGTGGTCGAGATCATGGTGGCGGCAATAATTCTGCAGATATTCGTCGCGGAACGCTCAGCGCTGAAGTGGTTCCTCTCGCTGCGACCACTCGTGTGGGTGGGCACGATCTCCTATGGCCTGTATCTGTGGCACTACCCGATCTACAGTCTTCTGCATGGGCACGGGCTCACCCACAAGGGGATCATCGCGGGCACGATTGCGACGTTCGTCATCGCCAGCGTTTCGTACTATGGGCTGGAGAAACCGCTCCTCAGATTAAAGGACCGTTTCACGATGGTTCGGACGCCACTGATCTCGGATCGACATGCTTTTCCGTGAATGCGGCATCGCCGGCGCGTGGCTGGTAGAGCCGTCGCCCCACGACGACGATCGCGGTCGGTTCATGCGTGCGTGGTGCCGCGACGAGTTTACGGCCCAGGGAATCGACTTCACTCCCGTTCAGGCGAACATGAGCTTCAGCGTGCGCAAGGGAACGATTCGGGGTCTGCACTATCAGGCGGATCCGGCGCTTGAAGCCAAGCTGGTCCGGTGCACGCGGGGATCCGTGTTCGACGTCGTCGCGGATCTTCGCCCGACGTCACCGACGTATCGGCGCTGGTACGGGACGTACCTGAGCGCGGCGAATGGATGCATGCTGCTCGTGCCGAGCGGCTGCGCCCACGGCTGTCAGTCGATCGAAGACGCAACGGAGATCCATTACATGACGTCCGCCGTATATTCCCCGCGGGATGTGCGGGGGGCACGATTCGACGATCCTGCGCTCGCGATTCACTGGCCCTTGCCAGTGGCGTCGATCTCCGAGCAGGATCTCGGTTGGCCGCCTCTCGCCTAGAGAGGCCGCGCGGGCTCCCGGCCTGTGAGCTCGGCGATCAGGTCGCGGCGATCCCAAAACATGCGCCTCAGGAGGTGACGATAGATTCTGGTTTTTGAGCGCAGCGGCAGAGGCGCTGTCCGCACGGCCGACAGCAATCCCATGTGACCCCGCCATTTCTTCAGGCCGGTTCGCCTGCGATCCGCGCTGTGGTAGTGCCTGGCCTCGTGTGCTGCGTCTCCGCGTTTCCAGCTCCCGGACCTCTCATGAAAGGTCCGGGTGTAAAGCCGCTCGGGCAATTCATAGAATTTACCGTACAGAGTCAGCTCGGCGAGCAGCGCGATGTCGGAAGCGACATAGGCGCCGAGAAGATGCGTGCGCCGCAGGCAGGACATCCTGATCAGCCCGAGGTGCTGATGTGCCAGCCCGATGCTTCCGAGCAGCGTCAGAAACCGCTCCGCGGGATCCTCCTGCATCAGGTGCAGGTTGTCCTCGTACGGCGTTCGAGTTCCACCTTCCGCATCGATGAGGTAGGTTTTCGGGTAACACAGCGCGACGGTCGGGTCGCGCTCCATTACATCCAGCGCGCGCTCCACGAATGTCGGCTCCCAGTAGTCGTCCGTGGTGGACCACTTCAGATACTTGGTGGCCGTCAGCTCGAACAGGCGGTTGAAGTTGCGCGGATTGCCGATGTTCGTCGGGTTATGGAAGCATCTGACCCGCCGATCGCTCTCGGCATACTCCTGGCAGATGCGCGGCGTACTGTCGGTCGAGGCGTTGTCGCTGATGACCAGTACGAAGTCTGAGAACGTCTGCGCGAGGAGCGAGTCGATGGAACGCCTGATGAATCGCTCACTGTTGTAGGCAGGCAGACCGATGGTAACCAGGGGAGGCTCGGACATCGTTTTCACTGGCTCTGGTCCGCCCGTCGAAGCCAGATCTCGCGCCAGAGGATCCATTCGTGCTGGGGACAGAATCTCAGGAACTCGCCGGTCGCGACGACGCCTTCGAGCGTCACGCAGGGGGTCCTGAGTACGACCATCTTGCCGGTACCTTCGTGGATGATGTGATCGATGCGGCGGCGAACGATAGCGCTCTGCCCACAGAACCGCGACATGTCCCGGTCGAACCAGAGACCCTGATTCCTGCCGTTCACCAGCGTCTTCGCGATCTCCTCTCTGCTCCGAATCACGACCGCTTCGCGCGGGGCGAGCTGCAGGTCTTCAGACGGACTGTGGCCCCGGGTCGGCGAATCCGGCATGTACGGGTAGCCGGCCCCACCGCGCAGACGTTGTGCGCGGTTGAAGATGCGCGTCAGGATGGCCAACACATAGGCGACCACGGTCACGTTCCCCGCGAGAATCGGCCGGAGATCCTGGCGGATGTCCGCCACGGACATCGGGTGAGAGGCACCCCATAGACCCGTCATCTGGCAGACGTAGGTCCGATCGTCGAAAACCTGCGGCAGCGATTCGGACGCGGGTGCCAGGAACCCGGAGGCGCGGCCGGGCGTCCTCTTCAGCCACGCCTCCTTCCACAGGATCTGACATTCCGCCTGGCAACCGCCGTGGTGCGACCCCGAGCATCGCACGTCTGCCAGCGTCACGGTGTCATCCATGCGCCGCAGGCCCGTCTTGTTGCGCATGTCGTTGATCTTGTCGATGCGCCGATGCACCCGGAAAGTCTTCCCGCAGAACGCTTCCATCTCCCCCATGAACGGCAAGCCGTCCAGCGTTCGCGCGTCATCGAGCGTCGACTCGATCTCTTGCAGCGATCTCACCTGCACTACGTCGCCGGCGTACAGCTTGCGCCCGCGAAGAAACCCGAGTCCGAGCGCAGACAGTACGCTTCCCGACCGCGGCCGGTCAGCGGCGAGGACGAATGGGTCGGCCTGCCCGCGGGCTTCGCCAGCGTCGCGCCACAGACAAACCAGGCCGCCGAGGGTGACGAGGATGCACACTGCGAACACGACGGCCGAAATCAGGAGCATGAGGACGAGCAAAGCGCGCGGTAGGCGCACCATCGTCATCGACAACATGGCAAACAGGGTCAGTGCGCCGATCGAGGCCGAGATCGCGATGGTCTTCCAGTAGCTCCGGTGGTGCATCACATCGTGCGGCCGTCAAACGCAGCACTGTGACAGTGCCGTCTGGGCGGCCCGCTCCCCGCTCTTGAAGCTTTCATCGGTCCACATGTATCCCCAGTCGCCGTACCTGCCGCAATACGCGATTCCGATCTCATCGAGATAACCATGTACGGTCTTCAGAGCCGCGGCGCGGTCGAGGTCGAATATCACGTTCGCGTACTGCACCACTCTGGCATGACGCGACAGGATCCCGTCGCTTTCCCGAATGGTCCCGCTGCTGCGCAGATCCGCGATCACCTGGTCGATCAGGCTTTCGGGCGGCTGGCTGAGAGGCCGATACTTCCTGGAGAAATACACCTCCGCCTGGATGCTTCCGCACCCTGAAGGCACGTTGCTGGCAGACAGCATGTGCGGGAAGCTGATGCGCGTGAAACAGATATTCTCGTCGTAAAAGTAGGTCATCTGCGCATTCGACAGATCCGAGCGGTCGACGCCAACATTGACCAGAACGCACGTCGAGCATGCGAGCCGGCTCGCCGCCTCAATGACGTCCTGCGGTGCGCCCGCGATCATCGGCACGAGATCCGGCAGCGCGATCGACGAGACCAGGCCGTCGTAATCAGTCGCAACGCCGTTCGAGAACCGGAGCTCTCTCTCAGCGGGATCGATCCGCACGAGCTCGTGGCTCAGCCTGAGGTCTGCGACACCGGGGAAATCCCGCAGGTACGAGCCGAAACCCCCGTTGCTCGGATAACGAAAATGCGTGATGTAGTGCAGATCCGGCGTCCACGGTGCGAGCGCCCCGCGAAGCATCTCCTCGAGATTCGGGCGGTACATGCGCGGACCGAGCCAGTCCGTGCTCATGTTGCTGGCTGAGGTCAGGTGGTACTTGCGCGTGTACGTCATCGGGAACACTTCGGCGAACTTTTTCCCGTAACTTGCTATCAGCCAATCCTCGTAGTTCGCGATGGGCCGCTCGGGAGCGTGCTGCTCCTTCACGAAGTCGGCGATGATCTCCACGACCAGGTCGGTCGGCAGTCCGTGCAGATGCAGCTGTACAGGGTGCGTCAGCTTGAGGCCACGCCAGTAGTTGTCGAGATTGATCTGAACGGATTCGTGCTTCCCGTCGATGTAGCCCGCGAAAAGGTTCTGGATGCGCGGGTCCTTCGTGAACGAGATATGGGGCCCTTGATCGAACAGAAAGCCACTACCGTCGCGGAACGAAGCCGTGTGTCCCCCGTGGTAGGAATTCTTGTCGTATACGACCGGCCGGATTCCCTCTGCGGAAAGAAACTGACTCGCGCCGAAGCCGGCCATGCCGGTACCGAGCACAACGATCTTCGTCATTGAAGAAGGTCTCTAGATCATGCACCGGCGACGCGACGGGGGCGCATCCCGGGAGTCGACTGCTGCCTGCCCGCGAGCGGCCAGCGGCGTTGCTGTTCGAGCCATAGCTCGTCACTCAGGCGCGTGGGCGGAAGTCTCACGTCGTCGAAGCTGACGATTTCGTCCTTGGCGAGGTCCCTGAGCAGAACGCAATCCTCCGAAAGTGCTATCGGCAGCGCGTTGGCTGCGCGTGCCGCACTTCGATTGTCGATCAACCCGTAGCTGCAGAATCCGCCGACGCCGTCGAGACGTTCGCCCGAGCCGAGGGGCCGCTTGGCAACCGTTACGACTTCGCACGAGGGTCCGGCGAGCGGTGTCACGGTCGGATCGCCGTGAATGACAGCCCGTCCGATCGTGGATGGCAACTGAATGTGAGGCAGGTGGAAGGGCGTGTAGAACACGTAGAACGGACCATCGCCCAGCTTGTAGTACGCGAGTTGGGTCTGCTTGTACGGATTCTCCTCGTGCACGACGACGAAACCGCCGGTGTGAGGTGCCGCGCCCACCGAGTAGTCGACGATCCCGCCGCTCAGCATGGGCTCTGCGGGCAGCAGTTTCGCGAGATCTCTCACGTATCCGCAGGCGGGCCCGCACATTCCACGGCGCGCAACTCCGAAGCCAGTGGCGTTGGCGAGCACGGTCGTTTCCATCGACAACTTCGTCGCATCCGCAAACGAGGTGACCTTCCGCACGTCCTGGTCGTGCTTCGCCGCGAACGCGCGCTGTGTATCGGGTGTTCGATAGTGGTCCACCATTCCTTTGATGTTGCCGGCGGCGACCGGACGCAATCCCACGGACTGGACATACCGGAACAGCGTCATCGCGACGCCGGGTTCGTCGCCGTCCGTGTGAGTGAGGACGACGCCCGCCTCGTCCGCCTTGGCCTTGAGTATCGGCCCGATCAGCGAATCCAGTTCTGCATTGACGAGAACCACGGGCTTTGCGTGCGCGAACGCGTCGAGAGCCACGCTGGCGCCGAAATCGACGCTCCCGGTCACTTCTACGATGATGTCGATCGCATTACAGCGCGTGAGCACCGCGGGATCGTCGGACAACACCGGCACGCCGCGCGTGATCTTCGCGTCGGCGTCCCGCGCGGTTTCCGCGGCCTCCCAGTTTGCGATGCCGGCCTCCCGGAAGGCGCGCTCGCCGTGCTCAGGAGTGCGATTCGCGATTCCGGCGAGGCGTATGCCAGGGACCGGAGTTCCCAGCTGCAGGGCGATCGCGCGAGCGGTCGCGCCGGCGCCGATCACTCCGACGCGGATGGGTCGTTGCTCGGCCTCGCGCACCTGCAATACGTTGTATATCGCCATGTTGCGGACGGAGCCGCTGTTCGTTCCCGGTTTCATCGTTACTCTCCGGTCGGAAATCGAGATCTCGAATCCCGAAATATCGTATCTGACTAGATAACATGATATTCATTTCAATCACCTGCGTGCGAATCTTTACGCTAGGGCGGCTGCCCGGGCACATCGGCCGATTTGAACATATCCGGGCATTTTTAGCGCCTTCGAGGCACGAGCCGTGGCCGCACACTGCACGATCCGCTTGATACTATTTCCGCCAATGACAAGCGCATCCGCGCGACCGCACCGGGTTGGATTCCACGCATGAGTGAACTGCTGTTCGAACTTCCGTTACGTTCGGCCGAACGTGCATCCCACGCGCCGAGCCTGGTGTTCAAAGGGAAAACGCTCGACTACGGCACGCTCGGCTTGGGCATCGAGCGTTTCGGCACGGCGCTCATGCAGCTTGGGCTTGGCCGGCTGGAACGCGTGGCGATCTACCTGCCGAAGCAGCCGGAAGCCGTGGTCGCCATCTTCGGCACGGCGCGCGCCGGCTGCGTGTTCGTACCAGTGAATCCACTGCTCAAGCCAGTACAGGTGGGGTACGTCCTGCGCGACTGCAACGTGCGGGTTCTCGTGACTTCACCGGAGCGCGCGCAAGACCTCGGCGAGGTGCTGCCCCACTGTCCCGACTTGCAGCATCTCATAGTGACGGACAACTTCTCGCCGCGTCCGCGACCGGATCGACTCGCGGTGCATGCCTGGGACTCCCTGCTTCGGGCCGCGGATGCGCGGCAGATGCATCGGGTCATCGATGCCGATGTCGTCGCGATCTTCTACACCTCGGGGAGCACAGGCAAACCGAAGGGGGTGGTGCTCTCTCACAAGAACATGGTTACTGGCGCACACAGTGTCGCGCGCTACCTCGGCAACGTGCCGCAGGATCGGCTGCTCGCCGCCCTGCCCCTCAGTTTCGACTACGGTTTCAGCCAGCTCTCGACGGCCTTCCACGTCGGCGCCAGCGTGGTTCTCATGGACTACCTCTTTGCCAGGGACGTGCTCACGATCGCAAGCCGAGAACACGTAACGGGCCTCGCCGGTGTGCCGTCGCTTTGGGCACAGCTGGTCAACGTCGAATGGCCGACGGAAGTCGCGCGACGTCTGCGCTACATCACGAATTCCGGGGGCGCGATGCCTCGTGCCACGCTGCAGAAACTGCGCAGCACACTGCCGGACACGCAGGTGTTTCTGATGTACGGCCTCACCGAGGCGTTCCGGTCGACGTACCTGCCCCCCTCGGAGGTCGACCGACGACCGGATTCGATCGGCAAGGCGATTCCGAGCGCCGAGATCATCGTGGTACGGCCGGACGGCACCCGCTGCGGACCGAACGAACCGGGCGAGCTCGTCCACCGCGGCTCGCTCGTCGCGCTCGGTTACTGGAACGATCTGGAGAAGACCGCTGAGCGCTTCAAGCCCGTGCCGGGGCAGGACCCGAATCTCGTGCTGAAGGAAATGGCGGTATGGTCGGGGGACACCGTGCGGATGGACGCGGAAGGTTACCTGTACTTCATCGGTCGACGCGACGAGATGATCAAGACATCCGGCTATCGCGTCAGTCCCACAGAAGTCGAAGAGATCGTCTTTGATACCGGGCTGGTGGCGGATGTCGCGGCAGTCGGTGTTCCTCATCCCGCGCTCGGCCAGGCGATAGTAATCGTCGCGACGCCGGTGCGCGGCGCCACCGTCGACAAGGATGAGCTACTCGCCGCGTGCCGACGGCAGCTCCCGGCATTCATGGTGCCGCATCACGTCGAGTGGCGGGATGAGCTTCCGCGCAACCCCAACGGAAAATACGATCGCACGAAGTTGGCGGAAGAGCTCAGAGCTCTGTACGCGGAGGGTGTCGCTTGAGCCTCGACTCGCTGCCGCAGCATGCTCCACATCCGTTCTTCGGAGTACGCGACGACTGCCTCACGATCGGCGGACGATCGCTCCTCGATGTCGCGAGCGAGGCCGGACGAACGCCCTTCTACGCATACGCGCGGCAGCATCTTGCGGATCGTGTGGCGCAGCTGCGGCGCATGCTTCCCACCGCGGTACATCTTCATTACGCCATGAAAGCCAACCCCATGCCGGACGTGGTCAGGTATCTGGGTCGGCTCGTAGATGGTGTGGACGTTGCTTCCGCCCGCGAAATGCAGGTGGCGCTCGATGCCGGCGTTCCCGCCGAACGCATCAGCTTCGCGGGGCCGGGCAAGACGCCCGCGGAGCTGGCGGCAGCGGTCGCGGCGGGCATCGTGCTCAACGTGGAATCGGAGCTCGAACTGCAGCGCCTTGGCGAGTTGGCGGCGCAGTCGGGTACCCGCCCGCGGGTAGCGGTTCGCGTGAATCCCGACTTCGAGCTGAAGGCATCCGGTATGAAGATGGGCGGCGGCCCGAAGCAGTTCGGTGTGGATGCCGAGTGCGTGCCGGACTTGCTCAGACATATAGCCGGTTTGCCGCTGCAGTTCATCGGCTTTCACATCTTCAGTGGCTCACAGAATCTGCGCGCCGAGGCTATCATCGAAGCCCAGCAGAACTCTCTGGCACTCGCACTGAGCCTCGCGCGCGTAGCACCTGCACCCGTGAGAATTCTCAACGTCGGCGGCGGCTTCGGGATCCCGTACTTCCCTGGTGAAAAACCGCTCGACATTGCGCCCATCGCGGCGAACCTCACCGGCATGATCGAGGCGCTGCGGATGCAGCTTCCTGAGGCGACCCTGGTACTGGAGCTCGGGCGTTATCTTGTCGGTGAGGCCGGCATCTTTGTATGTCGCGTGATCGACCGTAAGGTGTCTCGTGGTCAGGTCTTTCTGATAACTGACGGCGGCCTGCACCATCACCTCGCTGCCTCGGGAAACTTCGGTCAGGTCATCCGCAAGAACTACCCTGTGATCGTCGGCAATCGCGTGCGGGGAACCAGACGTGAGATCGCGTCCGTGGTGGGACCGTTGTGCACGCCGCTCGATCTACTCGCGGATCGCGTCGAGCTCGCGAGCGCAGAGGTCGACGATCTCATCGTGATCCTGCAGAGCGGCGCCTATGGGCTTACGGCGAGCCCGCTCGGCTTTCTGAGTCATCCCGCGCCGGCAGAGGTGTTCGTCTGAAGCCCACCGCCCGACTGCTTTCGGCTGCCGGTTGGGCGTGCATGACAGGCATTCGCATCAGCGCCAACAGAATTCCTATGAACCAGAATCTGACTTCGAGCCGAATATTGTCTACGAAAAGATCGCTGATCGTGATGGCGCCGAGCGCTGCGGCGACGGCCGGGATCAAAGATGCCACCAATCCCGAGGCGCCTGCATGTTCGCGACGGACCTTCAGCAGGGCTTTCGACGTCCAACCAATCAG
Organism: Gammaproteobacteria bacterium; assembly: GCA_052389755.1. Lineage (GTDB taxonomy): Bacteria > Pseudomonadota > Gammaproteobacteria > Steroidobacterales > Steroidobacteraceae > JBQTHP01. The sequence goes on along the minus strand of JBQTHP010000099.1, from coordinate 50,440 downwards.
CAGGACATAAAATAGTGCCCCTGGAAAGCCGTGCTCGACGAGCATGCTCATGGGAGTACTGTGAGATGATCGTGCCCGGTTTTCGCCGATCCCAGTCAGATGCTTGTCGTCGAGAAACGCCGGACTCAGGACCGCCGTGCAGCGATGTCCACACCCGAGCGGATGCTGCCCGAACATGTGCCATTGCGCCGTTAGAAGCACGATTCGGCCAGCACCGGTATCGACGCCCTCCACTTCTTCGCCGAGCTGCTTCAAGGAGGCGATGCGCATCCAATAGATCGGGTTGGTTAGCAGCGCGAACAGCACCAGTGCAAGGATCGACAGGACGCGAACGCGCCGACGGAAGCGGCTCGGTGTGAACAGATTGAAGACGAATCCACCGAACGCGGCCGCCAAAAACCCACTGCGACTCATGGTCGCAACGAATGCATTTACGATAAGCGGAATGGAGCCCAACAGGAATGCGCGCTCGGTAAGCTTGCCTGCCAGCAACAGCCCGGATGCGGCGAATATGCCGGTAACGATCTGCAAAGCACCTGCGTTCGCCTCATCGATGTTCGGCGCACCGAACCCCTCGAACCGACCACCCAGGTACTCCGTGAAGGTAATCCATCCGAGAAAGCAGGTACCAGCGACGTGGCTCCAGACAAAGACTTTCAGGTGCTGCTCCGAGTCGATGCATTTGTGCATGAGCACCAACAGCAGCGCGTATTTCGCCATCAGTGTGAGCAGTTCCAGGTGAAGGTCGCGACTGAGGGCCCACGGCGTCTGAATGCCGAGCCACATGACGAACACGAGCAGACCGATGATCACGGATTCCCGTGAACGCTGCGGACCCGGCTTCTTTCGCGCGACGAACACTGCGAGCAATGTGATTGCGGCAGCTAACAAAGACCATCGCAGATCCGGAAGTGCGTAACCCCACCATCTGGCGGGCGGGTGAAGATAGAACACGCCTACATAAGTGATGAGTCCGAAGATGGGATGTTTGACGAACGCGAGGCCAAGGCCTGCCATGAACCCCAGCAGAAACAGGACGCTGGTGAAACTCACGCGGGACACCTCGACTCACTAGCCCCGGGCGCATTCTGGCACACGGCACCGAACACGCAGATCCGGGACCGGACAGGTCCGGAAGAATAAGGAACGATGCGAACGATTCTGAAGCGGATCCTGTGCGGCGCGTTGGGTCTTGCGGCCATAGCGGCTCTGGTTTCCATCGGTGCCGTGCTGCTTGACGTGCGCGACTTCGAGTGGACTCCGCTCTTGCAGCTGGCAGGAGTTGGCGGGGTTTCATTCCTCGCCTTCCTGACCGCCGGTCTTGCGCTGCTAAGCGTCGCCATGTGGCGCGTAGCGTCAATTGCGCAAAGACCGCGTCTACCTTCCGCTACGGTATGGATCATCTTGGTCATCTGGGGCATCGGTGTGGCCTGGCTGGCGGAATGGACGTTCTTGGAAGAGCCCCTTACGGTCCGCCTTGCGAACGCGCTGATCAGCGAGGACGACGAGCTTGCCGCCGTCGCAACCGCGATAGGGCGATCCCGTGCGGACGGAAGTCTCACCGCATTCAAGCGAAGGTTTCCGCAAGCGGACGAAGAGCGTCTTGCGCTGATGTTCGCCCGAATAGCGATCAACCGGCCAAGCGTCTTCGACCGAGTCTCCATTGGTGCTGTAATCGACGAGCACGCGACACGCTACGGTGTCAGCCCGATACTCCTGCTGCACTGGGCATACCTCGACAGTTTCTACGGCGAAGCACCGGCGGGCCCGACGCCGTTCTTCTCCGAAATCAACGGAGAAATGCTCCGTGACCTCGTGCAGGCGCATCTGCCCTCGTGGTTTGTCGAGAGTCCGCTGCGCCGTGCACTGATCGAAGGTCCTTTCTTCGACCGGATCGCGGGCCGAAGCATTGCCGTCAAGCTTCGCTACGCGCTGCAAAAGGCGACTTACGACATCGCGATCTCTCCATACATGAACAGCGTTCTGTCTGATCTGCTGCTTGTACTCACCGAGTACAAGGCGGAATTCCCTGAGCTCGCTGACGCTGCTGCATCGACTGACCCTCTCGCGCGATCGTTCAGCGCATTGGAAGGTGTATCGCCGATGAAGCCGTACGACGCGCCGTACAGTCATCCGGAACGCGACATCGAGTACTACACGAGGTACCGTGACCACCTCAAGACATTCAGCCGCGCCGCCGTGTATCGGCTGAGCAGTGATTTCGAGTTCGCAACGAAGGTTCAGGCGCTGGTCGCGAGGTATTACGCGGACGAGTACGCCAAGCGTATCGGTCCCGAGCGCTGGGCTCTGCTTTCCGAACGGCAGCGTACCGCACTGCTCGCAATGCTGCGTGACGTATACACGCCAAACATTGGCAGAGTTTCCTATGATCTTTACATGGTGCCCGAGTTCAACTGCACGCCGATCGCGTATATGGCAACGGAAGTCGCGGACGCCTTCGACGCAGTTCAGCAGCCCAACCGCATCTGGATTCCGCCACATCCTGACCGGTTGTGGGGTGCTACGGGCCTCATGCTAAGAGTACTGGGCGAGACGTGGGACGTGGTCACCGGCGCTCCGCTTTCGGGCGTCCCTTCAGCACACACAACGCGCGACGCAGTGAAGGTGCTCGCACGCAACCATCGATGAAAACCATCATCATCGTTCCGACGTACAACGAGCGCGACAACATAGACCGCCTGATCGTCGCGCTCCAGAAGCAGTTCGTGCGGACGACGCACGAGATGCACATTCTGGTGGTAGATGACAGCTCGCCGGACGGAACGGCCGACGTCGTACGCGATCTGCAGGGGCGTTACACGAATCTGCATCTCCTCTCAGGTGCCAAGAAGGGATTAGGTGCCGCATACATCCGCGGCATGACGCATGCCCTGAACGCTCTGGGCGCCGAAGTCGTCTTCGAGATGGATGCGGACTTGTCGCACTGCCCCGAGGACGTGTTGCGTCTCATGACGAATATCGATCACGGCGCTGATTTCGTGATCGGAAGTCGCTATGTCCCCGGCGGCACGATTCCTCGCGAGTGGGCGCCTCTGCGTCGCGCCAACTCGCTGATAGGCAACATCGTTGCGCGGTACGTGGCCGGCATCTACCGCGTGCGCGACTGTACTGCAGGCTTTCGCGCGATTCGGGCGTCGGTCTTGCGGCGTATCGACCTGAAGAATATGCGCGTACAGGGTTACGCGTTCCAGGTCGCGCTCCTGCATGCGGCCGTCGTGCAAAACGTGCGCATCGTCGAGGTTCCCGTGGACTTCATCGATCGCACCCACGGCGCTTCCAAGCTCGGCTGGCGCGACGTCCTTGAGTTCGTGGTCAATGCCTGGTGGATCCGCTTCCAGGCATCGAGGACGTTCATCAAATTCGGGCTCGTCGGCGCGAGCGGCGTCGCAGTGAATCTTGGCACTTTCACCCTGATGCTCGCAGGAGGGATGAACAAGTATCTGGCTTCGCCGATCGCGATCGAGGTATCGATCATCTCGAACTTCCTGCTGAACAATTACTGGACCTTTCGATGGCGGAACACGAAGGACAAGGTCCGGATAAAAGGAGTGAAATTCAACGTCGTATCGCTGGTCGCCCTCGGCATCAGCTACGGCACGTTCGTAGCTCTGTCGCTCCTGCTTCCAACGGTCGCCCCTCAGATCCACCAGCTCGTCGGTATTGTGCCGGCTACGCTCGTCAATTATTTCCTGAACTCGTACTGGACCTTTCGCCATGTAGAGCCAGAGAAAGGGCGAACGCAGGCCACTTATGACTGAAAGGCACGCGCTCGGTACTGCTAGTCGAGCTTGCAGTTCACCTGCCGTTGTCCCGGGGATTTTCGGCGGATTGCAGCGGCGCGGGCGGCGGCGACGCCTGCCAATGTCCCGAGCGCTCGAGCTTGTTTCGTAGTCCTACCAAGGGGTAGCCAGCTTCATACGCGGCCCGCGCATGCTCGAGAGATCGCTCGAAATCCGCCAGCTCGAAGTAGAGCAGGCCGAGATTGTAGTGTGCGTCGGCGTATTCGGGGTCGAACTGGAGCGCCTGGCGGTACCACGTCTCCGCCCGCGAACGGTCACCTTTCGTCCAGAAGTAGTAACCCCCTATCATCCAAACTCGGGAGTCGTCAGGTGCGAAAACCTGCGCCCAATGGAAATAGCACTCCGTGGCCGGAAATCCGCCAGCCTTGCCTCCCGCGCGATCGTACTGAACCAATGCCTGCAATGCTCGATGGTGATTCGGGGAATGCACCAACGTAAAGTTCAGGTCGGCCTTGACCTCTCCGCCGTAGGCGCCGCGGAACATGGCTTCCACCGCGGGATTCGTGTGGTGCGAATCCAGGTCAGCGAGGGCGCGCTTCGTCGCCGACGAGATCTCTCGCAAGCGGTAATCGGTTAGCCCGTAGTTTCCCCCCGTTTTTATCTCGCGCTTCTTGCCACACGCAACAAAATCATCAACGTGCGGCTGCGCGGCGGAGGCGGCCCCAGGAACACACGCGGCTCCGAGAACGTAGGCGGATACCGACACGCATATGAATGTGAGGATCGTGTGCGGGGCTGCGCGCATGCCGGAAACCTGTCGCCCGTCAGGATAGCAGGATTATCCCCGCTACCGCCCAGATGAACGTAATCGCCGGGAGCCACGTCTCCGTCGCGCGCGGCTGCCCTCGATGGCGAGGTTGATCGTCCTCAGCGCGCAGTACCGTGGACAGACGATACTACTCCATGTGCCACGGCTCATACCAACGGACAGGCAATGAACTGCTTGGACAGAATGATCTGATCGTAGCGGTGCCAGAACTCACTTGGGCAGGGGAACCCGTTCTGGAAGGTCGAGGTGATCAGCGCATTCCAGCCGTTGTCGAAGTCATAGTTGGTCGCATAGCCTTGGTCCCAGATCTTGCGGTACACCGTCTCGCCTTCATGCGCGGCAAGAACTACGAAGCGCGTTTCCGCGACACCTCGTCTACCGGGCGTGATGTGGTACATCACGGTGTCCCAGCCGCCCGACCACGCCCAGCAGTTGCCGGGACTCGCTGTAACATCGCAGAACCCGAGATCGTTCCCGACCTGCTGCCCGGGGCGTCCCAGTATGTCGAGCACTTCCAGCGGCGTGAATCCCGGGCCGTACACGCGGAAGAAGTTCCGTCCATTGAAGATCGCGCCCGAATACGTCACGAGTTCCTGCGCGGTAAGCGAGGCTGCGGTGTGCGACAAAAAGGTGAGCTTACCGACCTGTGGCATGCCAGTGCTGAGTCGACGCGGGTCCATCCTGACGCGCATCTGGAGATAAAACTCGGTACCGTCAAAGCCGGGTCCAGCGTAACTGGGATGACCGTAGACACCCCGCGTCCCCCAACTATTCGTCTGATTGCCGCCGTCCGTGGGATTCCAATTCTGCACCGGCACAGTGCCATTCGCTGCCGGATCAGGAAATCCGCGCCCGTTGTTATTCACGGCCGAGAAGGGACGCCACCACGCACCCGAGGCTTCATTGGCTCCCGCAGGCCGAATCTGCTCGAGACACGCACCGCCGGTGACACCGTCAGCAGTCTGGCGGAAACACTTCATGGCACCGCTGCCCTTCCCGAGTGGATCGTTACCGCCCGAGTATCCTCCGGTCCAGCGGAAGAGATCGACTTCGGCCTGATTCCGGAAGTCGTGCGCCCAGACAACGCCCTGGCCGGTGGAGCGCGCGAGCCAGTCCGCTTCTGCGGTGGCACTACCGCATGGCGTCGTCGCCGACGTTCCCCCGCTGACGTTGACGGAAGGCGGAGGACACGGTCGATTCTGTCCCCTGCCCAAGGCCGGCAGAATGACGCCCGCAACTCCAGCAGACGACAAGAGGAAATCTCTGCGCTTCATTTATCGTTCCCGATCTTCGTAAGGATGAGCTGCGCTCAGATGCCTGTCGCAGGGAGCTTGAACACGAACACGTCGGGTGCGGCGTACTGCGGCACGATGACGAGCGCGCTCTGTCCGTTTCCCATGTTCTGCAGAAGCTGCACTTTGTTATACATGCCCTGCTCCGGACCACTTCCCGGAGGAGTGGCCGTGCTACCACCAGCAGGCGTCACGCTTGACCACGCAACCGCGGTGTAATTGGTGCCCTGCGCATTCACGGTAGGCTTGAGCTTTCGGATGCTGCTGCCACCATCCCAAGTAATGAAGGCATCAGAGGGTTCGTGATAGTACAGTGAGCTGTGCAGAGTTGGCTGCGCACCGCTAGGTGTGATCGTCGCGAGCTTGGTGAAGTTTTCGAGGTTCCACACTTCACAGCCGATATCCATGCGCACGAGAAGCAGACGGCGCTTCGTGTCGATCGCTGCGGTCAGTGTGTTGGAGGTGGCGAAGCCGCCTGGGTTTGCACCTCGTTTGAGTGCGAGCGTATTGGAATCAACAACACCAATCCCCGGCGACACGAAGTTCTTGTGAAAGACCAGGAAACTCCGGTCGATCGGATCGAAGAGCGCGAGGCCATCGACCGCAAGCACCGAGCCGCTCAAGGCGTAAGCCGAACTCGACCGATCGATGTAGTCCTCACTCTCGAGGCTGTACTCCCACCAACTCTCGTAGTGAGCCCAGCCGTTGTAGTTCGTTGAGGCGAGGCCGAACTTGAACCAGCGGCCTCCGCCCGCGCACTGTAACTGCGCGGTGTGGTCCGCCACGGGACTGCCGTCCGGCCATTTCGTCAGATCTACTCCCGGCACAGATGGTGTCGCGTTGCGACGCCGCACCCAAGCCGGCGTACTCAGGCCGAGGTCGCACGAGTAAACCTCGTTGCCGTTGTAACCCGCATGCCCTCCGTTCCCGAGCATGGCGATCATGCGACGCGTGTCATCCGCCAGCATGCCCGTCCAGTTGCTGATGAGCGCGGAGTGTCCGTCGTTCCCGCGGTTGATCGTGTCCGCGAGCGGATCCTTTACACCACTCGCTCCCAGCCAGTTGCTCACAGGCGCGGCCCAGGTCCTGTCACCCATGCCTGTGAACCAAGCCGGCGCAGTGCCCGGTGCATTGCAGGGGTTCGTGGACGACGTTCCACCAACTGCGCTCAATGCGGGCGGAGGGCACGGTAGACCCCGTCCCAGAGCCGGAAGCATCGCACCGGCGAGGCCCGCGGACGTAGCGAGGAAATCCCTACGTTTCATTCAACACTCCCCAGCTGAAACACACGCATTACGACGCTGACCATCCGAATCGACATGGTCGCTAGAGGATCGGCGGGAATCGGCAGGTGGCTGTGAACCGCTCGGACTACCCCAGCGTTTCATCCGGCAACCCCGCTATCCTCGAATCCCACGGACCGGTGGCTTTGCGTCCCCGCCTTACGACGGGTTTGCCCTTTCGCTGGAATCACTGTACCCGGACACTCGACTCCTCCGCAATTGTCGTTAGCGAACGACAACCGCCTCTGACGCGAGGTTGCGTGACGTGCTTCGCACTTCCAACTAATCGCGCAGCCGCGTTCGAACGGCCGTCTACTGCCGAGCGTCCGGCATCATGGGGCGGCTGCGTATCGCAAACACAGTGGTGTACGGAGTGGCAACGTGCGCGAGCCCGCGCAAGAGCGGCGATTGCGTGATGAGCTTGAGGAGGGTTCGTGTCGCCGCGCCTCGCTCGCGCAGCGCGGCGACGTCGAAGCGATCCAGGCAGGTGAACTCACTCAGCTCGGGCGCGCGCCGCAGCGAATAGAAATCGAACCAGTGGACAGCCGGGAACTCTGCGTTGTTTACGAGATCTGGGCGCGTCGTCGTCGCGAGCCGTTCGAAGCGCCGTTTGAGACGCGCCGGATACCAGCTGTAGAACGGCAGCTCGAACTCCTGCTGCACCGGACAGAGGCGGTTCGTGGTGCTGATAAAGAGCAGGCCGCTCGGTTTGAGCAGGCGTGCCGCTTCACTGAGACACTTGCGCCAGTCGCGGACGTGTTCCAGCAGCTCCGGCAAAAGACAGACGTCCATGCTCTGTGAGGCCCAGGGCAGTCTCACGGCGCTCGCTGCCTCGAGCTCCACGCGCACACCCGCCTCTCGCACGCGTTCGCGACCGAGCGCGATCAGTTGCTCGTTGATGTCAGCTCCAAATACCCGGTGCCCGTCGCGCGCCCACAGGATTGCCTGCGTGGCTGCACCGCAACCGATATCCGCCACGGTGAGCCGCTCGCACGGGAGACCGCGTTGTCGGAGTACGCAGAAGATCGCGTCCTTGGTGCCGGCGAACCGTGCACGCGTGGCCTCACTCAGGCTTTCGCGCGCGTAGTACTCCGTGAATGGGTCTGCAGCTGGCGGGCCGCTTGTCATGTTTTCAGCCACCGACGAGCTCGAGCATGAGCTCACGTAACTGCCGCTTCAAGGTAGCGCGAAAAATGTCCGTGCGTCCAGTTTCCGATGCGTTTGCACGGGCGGGTACGTACCCGCACCCGATGCTGATCGAGTAAGCGAGCTCTCGCCTCGACCTTGACTGGAGATCGGCGATCTGGGAAGAAGTCACGAAAGGCCGGCGCTCTCCAGCGGATCCGAGCCAAGGCAAAAGTGACCCGGCGATTCTTCGGTACCGTCAGAGAACTCGGCGTCGCTGCCGCTCTCCTGTACGGCATCGATCGTGTACTGATGCGCTTGTCGCCGGGAATGCGTTTGTACGTCTATGAGCTGATGGTTCAACCGATCGTGGACAAGCCGTTGCTTCCGGCGCGCATGGCCCGGAACTTCGAATCGCGCCAGATCACGCGAGGGGATCCCGAGCTCGAACTGATGCCCGCACAACCTGATATCAGGCAATCGCGCTTTGATCAGAATGCGATATGTCTCGGTGCATTCTTCAAGGGTCAGCTCATCGGGTACATCTGGTTCTGCTTTCGTGAGTACGCAGAGGACGAAGTCCGATGCACATTCCTGCTCCGCCCGGAGAACGAAGCCGTGTTCGACTTTGATCTGTTCGTCCTGCCCGAGCATCGTATGGGCTTCGGCTTCGCCGGGATCTGGAACGCGGCCAACGAATTTCTTCGCAAGCGCGGCGCCCGCTTCACGTTCAGCAGGGTGACACGCTTCAATCTCGCCACGCGACGTGCTCACAGGCGTCTCGGGGCAAAGGTCGCAGCTCGGGCGATCTTTCTGAAGCTCTGGGGAGTCGAACTGATGTTCGCGACGATCGCGCCCTACGTACATCTGTCGATCGCGAAATCACAGCGGGTCCACTTGCAGTTGCGCCCCGACGTACTGCTTTCCTGATCGCTATCGTTGGCCTTCAGGCTGCAACCTGATCCAGCACCGCTGCCAGTTCGCCTGTCTGGACCTCGCGAGAATACCTTCTGATGCTGTCCAACGATGGACGCCGCCAGCGCCCGCCCGCGATCTGACGCAGGAACTCGAGCAGCCCGGCTTCGATTTCATCCTGCGAGTCGAGCCTGGCGATCTGACCGGCGCCCACGGCACTCAACGTCCTGGCGGTGTCCCCCGAGGGATCCGTCAACGCGAGAATCGGTTTCTCGGCCCGAAGATACTCGTAGAGTTTCGCAGGTACCTGCGCATTGCAGTTCGACGCCTGCAGAATCAGCAGACCGTCCGCGTCCAGCATTTCGCGCAACGCGGCCGTATAGGCTAGCGGGGGCTGCAGGCTGACGATGTCCGCGATTCCCAGCGCATCCAGACGTTTTCGATACTCCGGCTCGTGACCGCTGGCGCGAAGCACGATCTGCAACCCGCCCGCTGAAATCGCGCCTTTCCTTTTGAGCGACGCTACCGCCCCGAACAGCTGCGTGGGATCCCGCTCACTGGGATAGATGATGCCGCTGTGAAGCAATCTCACCGGCTGTCCGCGAGGAAGGGCGGCATCACAGTTCTGCCGCTCGTCCGCCCGCGCGCGCCCAAATGCCTCCTCGTCATAACCGTTCTCGATCAGCACCAGTCCCGAGCGATCGAGCGCCGGAAACCGGTCGGCGTACATCGCAACGGCTCCGGGCGTGGTCACGACCACTCGACTGGCTCTGCCGAAGACCTGTGTCTCGAGCTCCCGCCACGCACGATTCAACTTCGCATCGGGAGGATAGTCCCCTTGCCACATGGGATCACGAAATTCGGCGACCCAGGGCAGGCCGGAGCGGCGAGCGATGTGGAGGCCTATGAGGTGGGCGGTTGCGATCGGAAACGTCGACCAGATGACGTCGACGCCCTCCTCGCGAATGATCCTCAGCGCCTTGGGTACGGCCCATAGCCGCCAGCTCGCCCAGCGATCAGGTAATGCAAGCGCCCGCGGATAGCGGCCGAACATGCTCAGCGTCCTGGCCGCGTCGACGCCGAAAGCGCGATGCACGTCGACGCGTGGCGGCACCTCGTTACCGCTCGCTTCCGAACTCGCTCCGTACGCCCGCGAGTCGATGCTCAGGATCACGGGCCGCCATCCGAACTTGGGAAGGTGCTGTGAAAAACGCAGCGTGCGCTGAACGCCGCTGCTGCCTTGCATCGGTGGAAAGTGAAACGCCACCAGCAGAACGGTGCGACTACTTCGCATTGCCGATCTCGGCACGATTCGACCCGAGAAGACCTTCCAGCTGCGCTCTGCAATGCTCGATCGCCTCCGCCAGCGCCTTGCGCTCCGAGAACGTGTGATCGGCGCCCAGGACATCGACGACGCGTACGTTGCTTCTCGTCATGATGCGGCTCCACGAGCTCGCGTTACCCGCAAGATCGGCGAATTCCCGAGCGGTCAGATCCCGTTCGCTGAGCAGTACGAGTACCGGACCGCGGAATGCTTCGAGACCGAGCCGCATTCGTTCGATGAAATGAGATCCGCCCACGCTGTCTTCTGCCCGGTACGTCCGCGCCAGGCGATACGTTCGGAAAAACTCGGCGAGCGCCTTCGATGGATTGAGCCGGCCGGAAAACAGCTTCCTCCACAGGGTCGGGTGCAGCAATCTCGTTGGGTAATAGTTCCTCACGTAACTTCGAGCTTCGCCGGCTCCCGTTCGCACCCATGGATTGACGAGGATCAGTCCGCCTACGCGCGGATCATCGCAACCGTCGATGAGGATCGCAGACGCCGCATCACACAACCCCCATAAGACCAACGTTCGAAGGGATGGAACGGCATGCACGAATGCGTCGATCGCGGCGCGAATGTCAGCGCCTACCGCTTCGAAGCTCCTGGTCTCACCCTCGCTGTCTCCCATTCCGCGGTAGTCGAACCGCATCACCGGGAAACCGCCGGCCGCCAGCGCCCGCGCCATCAACGTGAACTGTCGATGACTTCCGACGCGATACTGGGGACCCCCGACGACCACGAGCACGCCTAATCCGGCAGATTGACCCCGCGCATGGTGGACAATACCCAGGAGCGCGCTTTCGCCGCATGCGAAGACGACGGGTTGTTCCGTCCAATCCTTCACGAACTCGACACCAACGCTCGAACTGTCCGATCTGCGAGCGCCGGAACGCGGACGATTTCGGTCGACGACCAGAATGGCTCTCCCACTACCGGGCAGGCAGTGACCGGAACGGAAGCGGACTTCGCCGATGAGATCGCCTCCCGTGCCGAAGTCGACAGCTCGGACTCCGAGCGCCTCACCACGTCCATCCAGTGCAGTTGTCCCAACTGCGGGCCGAGGACGTCGGCAAGCCGCACCTGCTCGAGCTGCACTGCGAGACGTGGAGTCAGTTCGTATCCCGCCACCTCGAGTGCCTGACCAGCGGACAGTTGCTCCCTGAGTTCGTTGACGGTTTTCCTCTGGTCATCGCCGATGGAGGCAGCAACGCGCAGGCGCAGAAACTGGGCGAGGAAAGACGGCCCGCTCGTAACGGCCTGCCAGAATACGGTGCACTCTATCCCGGGAAGCGAATCGCGCGCCGCCGCCGCGCCGAGGGCGCATCCGAGACGCACGCAGAGCAAAGCCGAGATCGGCCAACCTTCTCGTCTCGCCCAGACAGCCGCCGTCTGCAGGTCGGCCTTCCAGACCTGCCAATCCGCGTCGCAAAACTCTCCCTCGCTGTCGCCGGTTCCGAACAAGTCCGGGACGACGGTGGCGACGCCGTGCTTCAGGAGCTCGCGCGCCACATCGCGAATCATCGGTCGCGACTTGTTCATCTCCTCGGCGAACGGGGGCACGACGAGTACCCCGCGACCCGATCCTGTTGCCGGCCGGTGCATCACCGCGAAGATCCGCCCACGTCGACCCTCGAGGAAACGAGACGCGATCATCGGCGCGCCTCAGCGATTTGCCTTCCTGGCAACGTAAGCTGTCAGTGAACCGATGGTTTCGAACATGTCCGCCGAGACGTCTTCATCTTCGACGACGATGCCGAACTCGTCTTCTATCATGGTGATCACGTTTACGACCGCCATGGAGTCCAGTTCCGGAATGGCTCCGAGCAGCGGGCTCTGCTCGACCAGCGTGTCGGCACGTGGACCCAGCTGTAACGCGTCACGCAAGACGTTCCGAACTCTGTCAATATCGTTCATGGATGTGTCGGCCCCTGCCCAAGGTTCATCTGACGCGAACCGTCGCCCACGTCGTATAAGTTTCTCCCAGAAACGCCCCGATGATGCCCCGCGCGCTGGCGGCATTGACCATCACGAAATAGAAGGGAAAGGCGACGAGGCGTGGCAGTCTTGCCCGTCTGCGCAGAACGTATCCTGCGTACGCGAGAGCGTACAGCCCGAGCTGCAAGGTGAAGGCCACGTCGTAGATCGCGCCCCTGCCCACGAGGAGCAGATTCGCGCAGAAGAATGCGACGAGAAAGATCGGCGTGAGCCACCTGAGCAACTTGTGAGAGGCGATCTGAACGGAGAAGAATCCGAACCTGAAGGGATTGAGGAGCGCCTTCATCGAAATCAATGCCCGCCAGCCCCGGTTCACGATGCGCACCTTGCGTCGATACTCTTTCGTGAAGTCGCCAGTCGCGCTCTCCACCGAGCGGGCGAGCGGCTCGTACACGCAGCGATATCCTGATTGCACTATCTGCAGGGGGTTGACGAAGTCGGAAAGCGCGTCCGGCGCCATGTCGCGATACAGCTGCTTCCGGATAGCGTAGATGGCCCCGTCTCCGCCTACGACCGACCCGATCGCGGATTCCAGACTCTTGATTGCCACCTCGTATCGCCAGTAAAGCGTCTCCTCCTTGTCCGCGCCTGCGTCGGCGTCGACATAGCTCGATTCGCCGACGACGGCTCCGACCGCGCAGTCTGCGAAATTCCGTACGAGCTGCGCGATGGCGTCCGGCCGATACATGGCGTTCGCATCTGAAAAGACGATGATTTCACCACGGGCCTCGCGAAGCGCTGCGTTGATACCGACGGTCTTGCCGCCTCGTTCCGGCATGCGCAACAGCCGTACGTGCCGCGAGGCCGCCTGAACCACGAAGTCGTCGGTGCCGTCCGTGGAGGCGTCGGAAACCACCATGATCTCGAGCTGACCGCGCGGATATTCGAGCGCGAGGCTGTTCGAAAGCTTCCGGGCGATGACGCCGGCTTCGTTGTAGGCAGAAATGACGAGCGTAACAGGCGGACGGTGTTCTCCGGTCCGCACCACGCGGCGGCCGCCCGCCGCGCGAACGAGCATCAGAAGCAGCGGATAACCGACGTAGACGTACCCGATCGCCGCCAACGCCACCCAGAAGAGTATTGCCATCGTTCTCCGTTCTTCTGCGACAGCTCGGTAAGAATAGCCGATGGGCGGCCAGGATGACCGGACCTCGGTCGAGGTTTTTGTCGCTTCCCGCGTTGTAGGATGCCGCTCTTGCGCGAGGGTTTGCATGCAATGTTGAGTCTGTCCGGCTGGATCGGCGCGCCGTCGGCAACCGGGCTTACTTCCTCGGCGAAGCGACACCTTACGGAAGCGGCTGGACAGCCTCTGTCTTCCGACGCCCCGGGGGTTCCTCCGGTCCTTGCCGGCGATGCGTGGGTATTTGTCGGTCCCTCCGTTGCAAGAGTCGGCGACGTCGCCGCGGTCATACGGGGAACGCCGGCATGGGACACCAGCGACGGGCGCATCACGCGAGCGCGAAGCCACGCGCACGCGGTAATCGAAGCTTACCGGTTGCACGGGAAGCGCTTTCTCGAGCTGCTGCAAGGCAGCTTTGCGGTAGTGGTGATGGACGGTGCAGCGCGTGCCGCCATACTGGCCGTCGACAGAATGGGCATCGAGCGGCTCGCATTCCGCAGGACGGATGAGGGTCTGACGTTTTCGTCGTCCGCGGAAGCCGCCGCGCGCGCTTTCGGCAGGGCGCCGCGGATCGCACATCAGTCGCTTCTCAGTTATGTCTTCTTTCACATGATCCCTTCGCCGCAGACGGTCTTCGAGGCGACCCAGAAGATCCCGCCTGCCACAGCAGTGTTCGTCGAGGATGATCGCCTGTGGCAGGAGACGTACTGGCAACCGCGTTTCGCAGAGCCGCGCCGGAAAGGCTCTGACGCACCGGAACGCTCCTTGCACGCGGCTCTCGAGGCCGGCGTGCGCGCGGCGCAGCCCGACGATGCCACCGGAGCGTTTCTGAGCGGCGGGCTCGACAGCTCGACCGTCGCGGGCTACCTGAGCAAGGTCACCGCGCGCCCGGCACGGACGTTTTCCATAGGGTTCGGCCTGGAAGACTACGACGAGCTGCGTTACGCGCGAATTGCCGCCGCGCACTTCGGGTTCGACGCCCGATACTACACCGTGGGCCCCGACGACATCGTCGACCTGCTTCCCCGTATCGCGCGCGCCTATGACGAGCCATTCGGGAACGCCTCCGCTCTGCCTACCTACTGCTGCGCGAGGCTGGCTCGCGAGAGCGGCATGACACACCTGCTGGCGGGCGACGGCGGTGATGAGTTGTTCGCGGGGAACAAGCGGTACGCGGAGCAGATGGTGTTCGAACGCTACAAGCTCGTTCCCGGCCTGTTCCGTACGCGGTTGCTCGAACCCATGCTGGACCGGATGCCGGTGCGGTTGACGAACAGGCTCGTACGCAAGGCGCGCGGCTACGTCGCGCAGGCGAATACGCCGCTGCCCGACCGGCTCGAGAGCTGGAACTTCCTGCACCGGCTCGGTTCCGAGATGGTCCTTCATCCCGATCTGCTCGACGTGATCGACACGAGCGCGCCTTTGCAGCACATGCGTCGCGTGTATTCGTCGTCGCCGGCCGTCGCCCTCATCGATCACATGCTCCACTACGACTGGCGCTTCACGCTGGCGGACAACGATCTGCGCAAGGTCGGAACGATGTGCGAGCTCGCAGGCGTTCGTGTCTCCTATCCGATGCTGCATCGGGACGTGATCGAGTTGTCGACCCGTGTCCCCGCCGGCCTCAAGATGCGCGGCACGGACCTGCGCACGTTCTACAAGCGGTCCATGGCGACGTTCCTGCCCCGGGAGATCATTCAGAAGACCAAGCATGGTTTCGGCCTGCCGTTCGGGCTGTGGCTCCAGCGCTCTTCGCGCCTGGCCGAGATGATCGAGACCAGCCTGGCGGGACTGCGCGCCCGACGCGTGATCCGCGCGGAGTTCATCGATCGACTGCGGCAGCTCCACGGCGAGGAAGACGCGAGCTATTACGGCGTGCTGGTGTGGACCTTCGCGATGCTCGAGCAATGGTTTCAGGAGCACCGCGTGGCGCCCTGATCGCGGCCGCCAGCCTGCCCTCTCAAGCCGCCGCCGTGCGCTGCTCGCGATACGTGCGCAGCAGCCGGGCTGCGAATCTGCGGGCCGAGCGGTCCCACGCCATCATGCGCGGAAGCTGAAACCTGTCGGCCCCGCGCCCGGCCGCCCCCCACGCCGTCGAGACCGCCGCGGCGAACCCCGCACGCCTCACGATCTCGACGTGCAACCGATCGTAGTCACGGAGTGGTCGTCCGTTCGGGTACGCGAACGCGGTCACCGGCGCCCCGGTGATGGACTGCAGCACCGATCTGCTCTCCAGGATTTCGCGGCGTGCTGTCTCCTCATCGAGACGCGCGAGTATCGGATGACTGACCGTGTGCGCGCCGACGGCGATACCGCGCCCCGCCAGCGCCCGGATCTGCTCCTCGTTCATCATCACGTCTTGCGGCAAATCGCCGCCGGCGCGGTCGGCGATGGCGAGCGCCCGAGCGGCGCGCTCGGCAGGATCCCGATACTTGAGCGCGTCCAGAAGCACATCGATCGCAGCGCGCCGCGCGGCGTCGTCGTGGAGCGTGTAGCGTCCGAGGCCGATACTCGTCAGATCGAGCTCGACGCCCGCATTTCGCACCGCTTCGATGACCGTGTCGTTCCACATCCGGGTCTTTCCGATGAAGCCGGTGGCCACGAAAACGGTCGCGGGCATCCTGCGAGCCGCAAGAATGGGAGCGGCTACCGCGAAATTGTTGGCGTAGCCGTCGTCGAGCGTAATGCACGCTGCGCGTGGCGGGAGACTGCCCGAGAACAATCGCTCTACGCCCTCGGAAAGGGGCAGGATCCTGAAATTCTCCCTCAACAGATCGATCTGTGCGGCGAACAGGCGCGCGTCGGGCTCATTGGGCAGCAGCGGATCCGGGACGGGAAGGACTCGGTGAAAAATCAGAATGAGCAGAGAACCACGCGCTCCGCCGGGCGCGACGACCGAGCCAAAGGCGCGTACCAGTGCGGCCTCGACACCGGACAAGGGATTCACGGACGCTCCGGCTCCGCGGCCGCCGGCTCGTCACGGTGCATGACGCGCCGGTAGACAGGCTCGTATCTCCTGACGAGGCTCGACCAGGCTCGATGCTCGCGGACGAAGCGTGGCCCGGAGGCCGCAAGCGCCTTCCGCAGCCTCGAGTCGCCGGCTACGGCAAGCACTGCCGCAGCAAGTGCGTTCGCATCGCCGGCACGGAACAATACGCCGGTGAGACGGTCGCGAATGAGCTCGCGATGGCCGCCGACGTCGGATGCAACGATGACCTTCCCGAGCGCCATGGCTTCCAGAGGTTTGAGGGGAGTCACGATCTCGGTGAGGCGCATCGGCGTCCGTGGATAGATGACCATATCGAGAGCGTCATAGGTCGCACCCACTTCATCGTGCGGCACCGATCCGGCGAATACGACGTACGGCTCGAGGCCCAGCCGCGCGACGGCGGCCCGCACGCGCGGCGCGTCCGGCCCCGCGCCAGCCAGCAGGACGCGCACGTCCGCGCGTGATCGGAGGAACTTCGGAAGCGCCTCGCCCAGCAGCACGAGACCCTCCCCCGCGAAGAACGAGCCGATGAACCCCAGCACGTACTTTTCCTGAAGGCCGAATCTCGCGCGCACGTCTGTCCCGCTCGCGCGTCGCGCCGCCAGAGCGTCCGGATCGACCCCGTTCGGGATCACCGTGACACGTCGTGAATCGATCCCGCGACGCAGGATTTCCTCTCGCAGGCCCTCACAGATGGTCGTAACGGCGTCGGCCCGCCTGAGCACGTGAGTCTCGAGTGCGCGCGACGCTCGGTGGCGCAAGCTGCCTTCGGTCGTCGTACCGGAACTGACGGCGGCGTCTTCCCACGACGAACGGAGCTCGTAGACGAGCGGCGTACCGAGTCCAAGCGCGGCAAGGCCGTTGAGGCACGGTGAATGCGCATGAACGACGTCGGGCTTCGCGAGCGCCACGATCTCGCGCAGACGCGCGCGAATGCGTCTTACCACGTCGAGCTGGTTCAGGACCGGGACGCGCCCGAGGACTGATCCGTGGTCGAGCGTCCGGTAGTAGTCGATGCCATCCACACACTCACGTGGTTGCGCGGCAATCTGCTGCTTCGGCCCGGTCAACTGGATGGTTTCCCAGCCAACGTGCCGCTGCTCGCGGATGATGGCGGCGCTGCGGAACGCGTAACCGCTCTGCTCCGGGAGCGAGTGATCGAATACATGGAGGATGCGCACGGGCAAGCAGAGGCGATCAATACTCGGACGCGCGATGCGCGCCGTCGCGGGAGGCCGGCGCTGACGCGACGACCGATTCGAACAGGCGCAGCTGACGCATGACGGGCTCATCCCATCCGAATTTCTCCGCATATGCGCGGACGGCTTCGGCCGCCGGCGGCGCCTCGCGCAGCCGGCGGTACGCGTCGAGGAGCGATCCCGGCGATCTATGGTCCATCAATCCGCCCGCCTCGGGCGAGCCAACTATCTCCGGAATTCCACCCACGGCGGAAGCAATCACGGGTGTTCCGCAGGCGAGACTCTCGAGCAGCACGTTTGGCATCCCCTCGCGGCTCGAAGCAAGCACCGTCACGTCCGCGGCCGCGTAGTAGGCGGGAAGCGATTCCTGAGGCACGTGCGCGATCCAGGTAATCCGTTCGGCGACCCCCCTGCTCTGCGCCAACTTCTGCAGATCGGCGGCCAGCGGACCTGATCCGATCACGATAAGTCGTTCATTCTTCAGCCCGGCCAGCGCCTCGATCACGATCTCGTGGCCCTTCTCTGCGACCAGGTTGCCCACGCATAGCCACGCCGGCCCGGAGATGCCCAGCCTTGCTCTCACAAGCTCGCGGTCTCGGCGCCGGAACAACTCCAGATCTACGCCGTTGCGCACTACCGTGACACGCTGCCCGGGAACGCCGATCTCGACCAACGCGACGCTCAACGCTGTCGACACGGCGACGAAGCCCGAACAGCGGGCAGCCGCCCATCGGATCCACGCGCGAACGACACGATTGCGGCCGCCCGCGTTGATGTCCGAGCCTCGTGCCGTGATCACTACGGGCTTACCCAGCCAGCCACCGATGAGCGCGCCAGCGATGCCGTCCGGGTATACGAACTGAGCATCGACCAGATCGAAGTCTCCGTGCTCGCGCCGCACGCGGAGCACCGTCGGTAGAGCGCTCAAAGCCATCGACAGAGGATTGATCCATGCGCTGAATCCGGGCACGACCGGAAAGCGCGGATGCCAGATGCGGATGCCGTAGCGCTCATCTGTCGCGGGGACTTCCGCAGTGGTTCGGAAGCGGCTGAATGGACCACGCCTGAGCGGAAACCACGGAACGGGCGAGACGACGCTCGTCGATACCCCGCCGGTCGCAACGAGCCTGCGAAGGCGATGCTCGACGAAGATCCCATGCCGCGGTTGCGCCGGATTGGGATAAAGATTGGTAAAGGTGAGCACCCGCACCATGGGTCGATGCGATCAGATGGCCACTGCCGCCGGTGGCATCGTCTCGACGAGGCGGGCGGCGGGCGCGGTTTGTCGGCGCATGAATCCCTCGAACATCAGAAGCGCCCACAGAACCATACTGTGGTTGCGCCGGCCACTCGCGTGCTCCCGGAGCAGACGATCGAGGTGATCCGTATCGAAGATCCCGGAGTCGCGCATGTGCGGACTCCGAATTGCGCCTGCGACCCTGGACTTGAGTGATCCGCGGAACCACGCATCGATGGGTACGGCAAAACCCATTTTCGACCGAAACAGGATCTCCGCGGGCAGAAGCGGCCGCAGCGCTTCCTTGAGAATGTGCTTGCCCACGCCACCGCGCAGCTTGACGTTGGAGGGCAGCTGCGAAGCCCACGCGATGAATTCGTAGTCGAGAAACGGCGTGCGCACTTCGAGGCTGTGAGCCATGCTCGCGCGATCGACCTTCGTCAGGATGTCGCCCGGCAGATAGGTCTTGAAGTCGAGGTATTGTACGAGCGAGAGCGGGTCGTCGAACGATCTGCCCTCGAGGTGACGACGGAACACCTCACGCGCATCGTAGCCCTGGAGGTCTCGGCGGAACCCGGCGGAGAAAAGAGCCGCGCGGTCTTCGTCGGAGCAGACCGATACGCCATGAAGGTAGGCGTCCATCGTGTCGCGCCCCAGCGCCTGGAATGTCGTCTTGGCGCGCAGGAAACGCGGCGCCCAATCAAGCTTTGGAAACCAGCGTCCCAGCGGCGTGAAGATGGCGCGCCTCACTGATGCCGGAAGTCGATCGCGCACCGACTGCTCCATCGCGAAGAGCTTGTACCGCCTGTATCCGATGAAGGTCTCATCACCGCCGTCACCTGAGAGCGCCACGGTCACGTGGCGCCGAGCGAGCTGGCAGACTCGATAGGTCGGTATCGCGGAGCTGTCGGCGTAGGGCTCGTCGTAGAGGTCCACCAGCCGTTCGAGCAGACCAAAGTCCGAGGCTTCGACGATCTCGGTCTCATGATCGGTGTTCTTTGCGCGCGCGACGATCTCGGCGTAGCTCGACTCGTCGAACTGCGGCTCCCGAAAACCGATCGAGCACGTGAGAATCCGGTTTGCTCCGATCTCGCGCATCATTGCCACGACCGCGCTCGAATCGATGCCTCCGGAAAGGAAGGCGCCCAGCGGCACGTCCGAGATGAGACGCTTGCGAACCGATTCCTGCAGCCGCTCGCGAAGCTCCGCCTCCCAGTGCGACGGCGGGCTCGCCGGAAGCTTCTTGCCCGAGAGCGGCACGTCCCAGTACCGCACGGGAGCGATCTTCGCCGCTCCCCGCCGCACGCTCAGGTACGCACCCGGCTCGAGTTTCCTGACCGCGTGATAGATCGTCTTCGGATCCGGAACGTAGCCGAAGGCGAAGTACTCCTCTATGGCCTGAGGATCTATGCCGAGGGAGACCTGGGGATGCGCGACAACTGCCTTGAGCTCCGATGCGAAAACCAGGCGGCCGTCGGGCAGCACGGCATAGTGCAGCGGCTTCACGCCGAGACGATCGCGCGCGATGAACAGGGCTTTCTGGCGTCGATCCCATACCGCGAAGGCGAACATGCCGTTGAATCGCTGCAGGCAACTCTCGCCCCATTCCTCCCACGCGTGAACGATCACTTCCGTGTCGCACCGCGTGCGAAAGACGTGTCCCCGGTGCCGCAACTCTCTCTCGATCTCCATGAAGTTGAAGATCTCGCCATTGAACGTGACGACGACGCTTCCGTCTTCGTTATAGAGCGGCTGCTTGCCACCTTCGAGGTCTATGATCGAGAGCCTGCGATGTCCGAAGCCGACCCCCGGCTCGATGTGAAAGCCGTCGCCGTCCGGGCCGCGGTGGCTCAACGAGGCGTTCATCGCCCTCAGAACGCGCTCATCCACCGGGCGCTGATCGAGTAGGTCGACGATACCCGTGATGCCGCACATCAGGCCGCCTCTCCCGTCGTGACGCAGTGTTCCCGATAGAGCGCCTCGTAGTCGGCCACCATGCGGCCGAGCGAGTACTCGCGTTCCGCGCGCGCGCGCGCAGCACGACCGTGCGCCGCGCGTGCCGTGGCGCTGCAGGCATAAGCGACCAGCGCTCGCGCGAGCGCCGCCGGCTCCGACGGAGGCACGAGCTGCCCCGTCACACCATCGAGTACGAGCTCGGGATTACCGCCGGTGGCCGTCGCAACCACCGGTAATCCCGACGCCATGGCCTCGAGAATCGTATTGGAGATTCCCTCGCGACGGGAGCTCAGCACGAACACGTCCATGGCACGCATCATCTCGGGCACGTCGTCGCGGCTACCGGGCAGCCACGCGGCATCGGCGGCGCCCGCATCGCGCAGGAGACGCTCCGCCTGAGGCTTCAACGGGCCGTCGCCGACCATGACGAGCCGCAGCGCACCACCCTCCGGATCTCCGCGCGCCGCGATGAAGGCTCGCACCAGATTGAGGGGATCCTTGATCTCGCTGAAACGCGTCACGCTGCCGACCACGAGGCTTTCGCGCGGAAACCGCCCGAAACGAAGAGCGTCCCGCGCGGTGCCGGCAGGCGTGAACCGCGCCGTGTCGACTCCGTTGCAGATTCGAACGACCTTGCTCGGCGATATGCCGACGGTTCCCGTCAACCACCTCTCGAGCTCGCGCGATACGGCCACGAATCGGTCGATCACCGGATTGATGAGCTTGCGCATCGCGCGATAGCGGCGGCTCGCGCCGTCCACGTCGTGCACGTCCCAGCCGTGTTCTCCATGGATACGGCATGGCGCACCGGCGAGCCGCGCGACCAGCGCGCCCTCCAGCGTACCGAGATTGCGAGTGTGAACGATGGCCGGGCGAAGGGATTTCAGCAGGCGAAACAGCCGGAGGTAGGCGGCAGGGTCGTGACCCGGCCGTTTGTTCAGTTCGTGTACTTGCACGCCCGTGCTCCAGATGCGGTTCGCGAAGCCAGACGCCTGTGAAAGCGCCACGATCACGTGACGAAACGCGTTCTCCGGCAGGCCGTTCACGAGATTCACCACTCCATTTTCGAGGCCGCCGTAGTCGAACCGAAACACCACGTGGACGATCAGCGGGCGGGGATCCACGGATCGCGCGACGACCGCCCTCATCGCGCCTCCCGTGCGTGCCAGACCTCTCGAGCAAGGTCGATCACCGGACCGCGCAGCGCCTCGATGCGATCCGCAGGGCCAGTGGCCGCGACGAGGTACGCTCTGGAGACGGTGGGCTTCAGGAAGATCGCCCCCAGCGCTTCGCGCACTTTCACTCCGCGGGGCGTACGGGTCGGCTCGTCGTTCACGCTGTACCAGTACCACGCGAAGAGTGCACGGCTGGACCGAGCGATGGCAATTTCATTCATGAGCAGGGTGCGGTCTGCGCCGAGATCAAGCTGCGCGTCCGCGCGCGAGCCGCTGCTGGACCACGCCTGAGGCACGAGCACATTGGCGTTGCTCGCCAGCTCGTGGCCCTGGTTCGTGCCGCGGTAGGCAGCGACCAGCATGTGGACTTCTATCTCGCCGCAGCGATACGTGGCCCGCGTCTGTAGACTTGCTCCGAGCAGCACCGGCGTCCAGTCGGCGGCCCATTCGCCGGGACCGGTGCAGCCGGTGAGCGCCGGCAGCCGCGGCGCGGTCGGGGCCGGCCCTGCCACCGGCACGCGCCAGGCATGGGCGGCGGAACCGACCGAGAGGCTCGCGGCCGCCGCGGCCGCGACCGCGATCGAGCGCACGGCGCTTCCTGCGTGCGAGTCCGCTGGACCGATCGCTTTCGCTGCCTCGGGCGGATCGGCGTATTTCCAGCCCACCCAGCAGACGAGCGCGAGCAGCGCGACGAACAACACGTTTCCGAAGACGACGTGATCCTGGCCCGCGAAATAGCGCAGGTCCGACCCGGAGGCGACGATCATCACGATGAACGCCCGCAGGCCATTGCCCACGATGAACACACCTACCGTGACGGCGACGAACACCACGCGATGGAGCGTCCGGCGATAGGCCCACGACGCAAACAGCAACGCGAGCGGCAGGCTGGCGAGCAGGTACTTCAATCCCGAGCAGACCTCGGCGACTTCGAAGTCTCCGCCCGGCAGACTGATGAACATGCCCTCGCGATACACGGGGATGCCGACGACACCGAGGAGCAAGCTCGCGATGGCCGCCGTCACTTCCATCAGAACGGGAATGAGAAACTCGCCGACCGGAGCGGCCAGCAACAGGAATACCATCGGCAACAGCGCTGCGCGCAGGAAGCGCGTGCCCATTACCGCGAGCACCATCGCGGGAATCGCAGCGATCGCGGCGGCGTGCTCCAGCGCCTGCAATGCGATCGCGCGCCCCACGAACCAGGCGACAGCCAGGCCACACACGAGAGCGAGCCCTGGCCAGCTCGGCTCGATCGCGATCGCGGCCAGCGCCTGGCGGCGGCGCCACAGCAGATAGAACGCGATCGGAAACACGAGAAAGCAGTGAGCGTAGGCGCTCAGCGTCCACAGCTTCACGATGGCGAGAAAGCTCTCGCTGTATATGGCCACGACGAGCGCCGCGAGTCCGGCCACGGCGAGCCACACGCGCGCACCGCGCCCGATGCTCACGGCCGCCCGGAGCGCCTCAAGCCGCGAGAGTCTGCTCGGCAAGCTCGTGACCGACATCGTCCGCGCTCTGGCCGTCGAGGAACATGCGGCACCAGATCTCGAGATTGACGAGCGTGAGGATCAGGTCCGTGTAGTCCTCGCGACTCGCATCGTGCGCTTCGAGCAGCTCGTGCACCGCCGGCCACGCGAGCAGTCCGCGCCGCTCGACCGCAGCCTCGCTCAGCAGCGTGTCTCGCAGCGGTCTGAGATCGGCCTTGAACCAGGCGCCGATCGGTGCACCGAAACCGCGCTTGCCTCGCTCGAGGATCGTATCCGGGAGAATGCCCGTGAGCGCCCGCTTCAGCACGTATTTCAGCTCACCGCGCCGCAGCTTCAGTCGCGCCGGGATCCGTGCCGCGGCCTCGACCAGGCGGTGATCGAGGAACGGTACGCGGCATTCGATGGAACGCGCCATTGTCATCTTGTCAGTGAGCAGCAGCAGATCCTCGGCGAGCTGCGTGCGCGCATCGACGCGCAGCAGCCGCAGGAGCGGGTCAGCACCGGTCTCCTCCGACAGGACGCGATCGAGGCCATCGGGAACGTCTGGTGCGTCGGTGAGCAGGACAGCCAGCTGATCGCGCGTCTGAATCTCCATGAACCGGCGGTACTGCTCGCGCCATCCGAGCTCGCTCGCACCGACGAACTTTCTCGCGTAGCGCGACAGATCCATGACGCGGCTGTGCCGGCCGCTCGGAAGAGCGCGCGCGATGCGAGTGATGACGTGCCGGCGCAGCCAGCCTGGCAGCTGCCGGTAACGGCGCGTGTAATGATCGCCGAGATATCGCGTGTAGCCGGCGAAGAGCTCGTCGCCGCCGACGCCGGAGAGGATCACTTTCACGTGTCTGGCAGCGAGGTCGGAGACGAGATACGTCGTTGCCGTGGCGCTGTCACTCAACGGCTCCTCCACATGCCACAGCAGCTTCGGCAACAGCGCCGAAGCGTCCGGATGCACCACGATCTCGTTATGAAGTGTCGCGAATTGCCGCGCGACCTGGCTCGCATACGGCAGCTCGTTGTAATAGCTGGCCGAGGCGTCGCCGCCGTATCCGATGGAATAGGTGTTCACCGGCCGGTCGCTGCGCTCGGCCATGAGAGCGACGACGGCGCTCGAGTCGATGCCGCCGCTCAGGAACGCGCCGATCGGCACGTCGCTCACCATGTGCTCCGTGACCACGCGCCGGAGCTCGGCCCGAATGAGCTCGATGCAGTCCGCTTCCTCGAGCTGCTCGTCCGTCCGATCGGGCGGCGCCCAGTAGACGGTGGTACGCCATCCCGACGGCGTCCAGACGAGCTTCGTCGCCGGCGGCAGCTTGCGGATGCCAGCGAAGATCGTTACAGGCGCGACGGCATAGCCGAGCGCGAGGTGATCGCGCAGACCCTGGCGGTCGATGCTCGCGCGCACGCCGGGCACGGTGAGCAGCGCCTTCACTTCGGACGCGAAGCCGAACCGTCCCTGCGATTCGGTGTAGTAGAGCGGTTTGATGCCGAGCCGGTCCCGCGCGAGCGTCAGCTGCCGTCGCCTGACGTCCCACAGCGCCAACGCGAACATGCCGGATACCTTGTCCAGGAAACGATCGCCGTGCTCCTCGTACAGGTGCACGAGCACCTCGACGTCGCTGCCCGTCCGAAAGCGATGACCGGCGCGCCGGAGCTCGGCCCGCAACTCGCGAAAGTTGTAGATCTCGCCGTTGCACACCACCCACACGGTCTCGTCTTCGTTTGCGATCGGCTGATGCCCGCCCGCAAGATCGATGATGGAAAGGCGGCGCATGCCGAGCACCACGCCCTCGCCGGAGTACACGCCCTCGTCGTCCGGACCGCGATGCACGATCGAACCCGACATGCGGCGGACTGCCTCGACGGAAGCACCGAGCTCGCCTTCAGCGAATGTGAGTCCGACGATTCCGCACATCAGGGCAGATTCTTGACGATGCGAGGCCCGAGCCAGTTGGCGACCGGAAGCGGCAAACGCCGCCATGCCGCGATGGCAGCGCGATATTTCGGATTTGCGGGGCTGAGACCCGGAACGGTCTTCCCATCGCGCAGCCAGTAGTGCCAGTAGAGTTGTTCCGGTTGCGCGCCCCATTGACGCTTGAACCGGTACGCGCCGCTGTCGCGGCTCGAGCGGCCGAAGTCGAATACGGCGAGCCGACTGGCCGTGGCATGCTCGAGCAGCTTCCAGTACAGATGCACGTTCACTCCGAGGCTGTTGGTCCGCCGCAGCGATGCGGCCCACGGGATCTCCATCGTGTGGCGATGCCGGAGCATGAACGCTGCCGCTACCGCTCGCCCTCCGAGGCGCACGACTGCGAGCGCCGTAGCTTCGGGAAGCTCCGCAAGCATCGCACGGAAGAAAGACTGCGGATACACGGGAGTACCGAGATCGCGCATGTTCTCGGCGAACACACCATAGAACTCGTCGAGCAGTTCTGCCCGTCCGAATGCGCAGGCCGCGCCCTCGCGCAGCGGCCGCTTGATCTGGGCGCGCAGCTTCGAGGTGAGGTTCTTCCAGAGCTGCTCCGGCGTTTCCGGAAGGCGGAGCAGCATCGATACCTTGTCGGTGCGCACCGGCCACCCCTCCGGCTCGGCGCAGCGGTGACGCAGCTCCAGGTGGCTTACGCGCAGGCGGCGCGCGAAATCCGTCGCGGCGTCGAGCAACCGCGTCCGGACGTCGGCCGACTGAGCCAGCGCGCCGCCGTAGTTGAAGTACGGCAGCGAGACCAGAAAATCGCCGAACATCACGCTGCGAAGCCGGACGAGCGGCAACACCCCGACCATGCCTCCCGCGGCACTGCGCGCCGCGAAATAGAACGTTTCGTGGCCGAAGACGCTTCGAATGACGCGCCGCCATCCGTAGCGATGGTAAGCAGATGCGTCCGGCGTATCGTCGACGAAGTGATCCCAGTCTGACGCGCCCGGTTCGTCGACGAGCGTGATCATCGAGGCTGCCGACGCGACCCCGTCAGAAGCTTGCCTGAACGCCGAGTACAACCCAGTTGACCTCATACCCTGCCTGGATTGCCCCACTACGCTCACTACGCCTGATGGTGAGATCTGCAGACGTCCGCGTACCGAGACGACGCGATAACTTCAATGAATAGTATCGCTCGTCGAACTCCGACCCCTCCCGTAACTCATTTTCGTCGATACCGCTCTCCAATTCGGCCCTCACTCGCGGGCCAAGTGCTCGCGTCACGATCACCGACGCACCTCGAATGCGGTCCTCGATGCCGGACGCGATGATGTATTCGCGCCGTTCCGAATGTACCTCGAGGGCGATCTCGGTAATGCGGCCGGAGAGGCCGAGCCGTCCCGCGAGCCGTTTCAACAGGTAAACGTCCGAACCTGGCCGATCGAATGGCCTGTCCGGCGTCAGCACGTCCTCGGCGTCAGGCGTTTCGCGGAGGACCAGCTCCTGGGCTTGCGTGGTCGGCTCCTCGGTGTAGCTCACATCCCAATTCACGCTCCGCCCCACACGTCGCCACACTGCTTCGTAACTCGTGCCGAAAAACCGCTCGCCGGCGAGCAGCCGGAATTCGTCCTGCTCGCTGCGCCGCCACGCGAATCCGGCTTGCCAGAATGTATCGTCGAGTCCCCCATCCCGGATGCTTTCCAGCGGATCGCTTTCGAGACCACCTCGCCCGATGAGCCAGAGCGCCCGGGCGACTCTCAAGCCGAGCTCCGCATCCGCACGTTCGTGTTCGAAGGTCTGGAATTCGTCGTAATCGACTCGGTGTGCGCGATAGCGCGCGCTCCACGTGAGCGCCGCCTCTGCGTCGGACGAACCGAGTGAGAGGCTCGCATCCTGATACGTACTCTCGGCGAGACTGGGATCGAGGGGATCCGTGCCATCGATGCCCTTGTATTCGACGACGCCGTACGAGTACTCGGCATCGAGTCGAATCGCCCTGAAAGCATGGTGGAGTGCCGGTGTGACCCTGGCGGAGAAGGTATCGGCCGTATTGGCGACCCGGAAAAGATTGTCGACATTGTGCGGTTGGGTGGGATCGACGACGCTCTGTTGATAGACGCCCGCAAGATCGACGGACAGCCAGTCGGGCACCGCGCGCAACACGACCCCCAGATTGCCTTTGTGATAGACCTCGGCGTCGCTCTCGTACTGCGCGGAATACAGCGCCTGCAGCTCGTAGTCTACGAAGGCACGGAGCCGCGGGCTGTCGCGTACGAACTCGAATCCCGGCCGCACCTGTCCAATCAGCTCCTCGTCCTTCGGCTCCGGGGGACTGACGAGGAGGAAGTTGTCCGTCCACACCGCGCTCACGCTGACGCGGGGTGAAAACCGCGACTCGGCCACGGCGGGGGCACAGCAGGCCATGACGAACAGACACCCGCAGACCGCTGCTATGTCAATCCTGTGCTTGTTGTCCATAGGGATAGTAGTAGTACTCCATCAATCTGCTCATACGCGATTGATTGAGAATGCAGCGGATCTGCTTGCTCTTGTCGAGAAGGGATATCGCTTCGAGGACCATCGGCTGCGTGGTCGATTCCGCGCGCACCACCAGCACGATCTGATCGACGCTGCGGCCGAGGACCTGTGCCTCGCTGGTGGCGAGGAGCGGTGAGCTGTCGAACAGGATGATCTGACGTGGATCGCGTCCGCCGAGCGCTCGCACGATATCCGTCATCCGCTGGCTCGCAAACAGCTCGGGCATGCCAGCGCCGCGCCGGCCAGAAGGAAAAACGCAAAAGCCGGTAATGCCGGTGCCGACGACCAGATCGTGGGGATCGACTGTGGCGTCGGCGAGCGCATCCGTGAGGCCGGGCCGCTGATCGAGACCGAACAACCGGGTCGTGTGGCGCCTCGCGACGTCGGCATCTACCAGCAGTACGGAAGAGTCTTCTTCGCGCGCCAGACTCAGCGCGAGATTGACCGATGTGAATGTCTTGCCCTCGCCCGCCACGGAGCTCGTGACCATGATCAGGTTTGCAGGGGGCGCCTCCGGCGTCGCCCGCGCCGCCGCGGATTCGAGCAGCGGCCACTTGATGCGGCGGATCTCGTGCGTGAGGGCGTCCGAAGAACGCTCGTCCGGCGGAAGTATGCCCGCCGCGCGCAGCGCGCCGAAATCGACAGTTACTGTCTCGCGCGGCTTGTACGCCTCACCGCGACCGACGTCGCTCAGCGATCGACGCGCTGTGCCGCCGGGTCGCGCCGAACGCGGCACCAGCTGTTCCCCGGAGGCACGAGGTGCACGCGACGTGCTGGGGCGCGATCCCTGGAATTTGGCGAGTGCTCGTTCGATGATGCTCATCGGCTCTCAACCCGCCAGGGTCCGCAGAAGCTTTCCCGCAGGATCGGCCAGCCGCATCGCGAGCAGGTACGTCGCTACCAGGCCCGCGTACGCCGCCGCGACCAGCACCGGCTGCCGGCGAAGCCACGGTGGCTGCGCTGCCGGAGCCGTCAGACTGATCGCGCCGAGCACGGGCAGGCCCGTTACTGCCGCCAGAAGTCCGCGTGACGAGAAGACCGGCCGCATCTGGTCCAACGCGAACGCGACTGCGACACCGGCCGCCAGCGCGGTCAGGAGCACCGCCGTGAGCAGGAGTGCGCGGTCCGGACTCACGGGGATCAGCGGCGCGGTCGGCGGCTCGATGATGCGGAACTTCACTCCCTCCGCGTTCGTTTCGGCTCGCTCGGACAACCGCGCGGACTCGAGCCGCTGCAGGAGTGCCTGGTGCTGTGCCTTGTTCACCTCGTAGTCGCGGTTGAGGCGCACCAGCTCTGCTTCCGTCTGTGGGATCGTGTCGACTCTCGAGCGGAGCGCGCCAACGAGGGCCTCTTGCTCCGAAATCTGCTGCCGCAGCTCCGCCAGCTCGACCTGTGTGCGGCTCAATTCGATGCGGAGATTCTGGTAGACGGGATTGATGTCGAGCGCGAAGCCGGCCGCCGCGGCAGGATCGCGCGGCACCGCGCCGGGGCGCCGCGTGCGGGAATTCGTTGCGGCGTCTCGCGCTTCCAGCTGCGCGATGGTATCCCGCAGCGCGAGGACGCGCGGATGTTTGTCGGTGTACTGCAGCAGCAGCTGCTCGAGCTGGCGGCGGTACTCGGCGATCTGGCCGTCCGCGGTGCCCGTGTCCGCCTCGGCAAAGATGCCAAACGTCGGTTCCTCGCCTTTGAGCTGCTTCTCGAGCTCGCTGCGTCGCTGCGACGCGAGGCGTTGCTTGGCCCGCAAGTCCTGCAGCAGGCCGCTTGCCGTCTGCAACCGCGTGTAGTAGTCCCCGGTCTCCCCTGGCATCAGGCCGACATTGCGCTTCTTGAAGTCCGCCAGCTGATCTTCCGCCTGGCGGAGCCGGCTGTCGTACTCTCGGATCTGCACTTGCAGAAACTGCTGCGCGGAGTCGCTATCAGCGCGCTTTCCGCCGAGTGTGTCCTCGACGAACACGTCGAGCAGCGCCTGGACTACCCGCTGCGCCATGGCGGGGTCCTGGTCGGAATATCGCAGCGAATAGACGTTATCGCGGCCTCCACCCTGGAGCTCGATGGCGATGGCGAGCGACGTAACCAGCGCCTCGAAATCCGCCGGGGTCGGCGCGCGCAGATACAGGTCCGTTTCGCGGGCGACGCGCTCCAGATTCGGCCGACCCATGAGTACGCGGGACATCATGTTGACGCGATTCGAGACGTCGGTGTTGACCGCCAGCCCCGTGAGCAACGGTCTGAGAACCGAATCGCTGTCGACGTAGACGCGCGTCCGCGCTTCGTAGATGTCCGGCTGGAGCAGCGCGACGATCCAGCCGATGAGCGCGAACGACCACGCAGCGCCGATCGCGTGCCAGCGAAAGCGCCATGCGCCGCGCGCATGGTTCAGAATCTGTCCAATCAGCTCCTTCATGGGTCCTGTTCGTTCAGAAGCGCGACTGCGGGATGATCAGAACATCGCCGGGCTGCACGGGCATGTTCGCCACGATGTCGCCGTCGTTGACGAGATCGTCCAGCCGGACGCGCATTTCTATCTGTTTCCCGTCGACCCGACGGATCAGGCGCGCCCGGTTGCCGGCGGCGAAATCTGCGAGGCCCCCTACGGCGATCATCACGTCGAGAAGCGTCATGCCGTTGCGGTAAGGCAAGGCCTGTGGATTCGCCGCCTGACCGACCACCCGCACCTGGTCGCTGTATGTACCGACGAAGCTGGTGACGATCACGTTCACCTGCGGCGTGCGGATATATTCGGACAGAGCCTTTTCGATATCGCGACCGAGCTCGCTCGGCGTCTTCCCAGCGGCCTGTATGTTCTCGACGAGCGGTGTCGAGACGAGACCATCCGGCCGCACCGGTACGGTGACGGTGAGCTCGGGCTGGTTGAATACGAAGATATTGAGCATGTCCCCAGGCCCGATTCGATATTCGGTCGCGGGAACGGCGCTCGCTTCTGCGTCAGTCTTCGGTGCTCGACTGCCCCCGCCGGCGCATGCTGCCAGCAGAAGCGCGCACGCCGCGGCAGCGGCCGTGCACAACCGCATCCCCTGCTCCGTCGCATAAACTCGCGCCACGCAATCCCCTCGCCCGCCAACGCCTCGCGAAAGATCTTTTACGCGGAAGCCCGGGCTACCTCTGCGGCTTTTGTTGCTTGTTCGTTCGGCCGATGTCTGCCCACGCAAAATGCGTGCCCGAATCGCTATTTTGAGAATGCCGTTATCGATGGGTCATTGTACGGCGCTGCGTCTCAATTTCGGCACTTGAGCGCGAACAGGCTTCGTCGGCCCGTGCTCCGCACCCGGGGCAAGCCGAAGATTCCGCAGGCTGGGACGGCCCGGCAGATGGGGCCGCAGAAGGGTCAGATCGTCTTGTTGACGACGCCAGTGAGCACGCTCTCATCCCCGACGTTGGTATACGCCTTGATGGCGAAATACCAGGTACCTGCGGACAGACTGTTGATGGTGTGAGTGAGCTGACCGGGGTTCGCAATCTGGACGGTATTGGTGAGCGCGCCAGCGTCGGTGCCGTAGACAATGCGGTAGCCGGCGAGATTGGTCAGAGCGCTACCATCACTATTCTGGGTCGGGGCGCTCCAGTTGAGCGTGGCCGATCCGACGACGGGGCCGGTTTGAGGCGCCGGAGTCGCTGCGTCACCGCCGCCCCCGCCGCCGCACGCGGTAAGGAGGAGTGCGAATGCGGCAAGCGTGCCCAAGACCCGGGTTTGACGACGCAGATCCATAGAAACCTCGATGACATGAAGCAGGGAAGCTGCCGGCGCAAGCGAGAGCCGGACAGAACCATCCCGGGCTGTGCAAGGTTCGCACCGAAAGTTATAGTCTCCTTTAGATTCAACGGCTTATACGTACATCAGCAGATTCATGACCCGCCGTATTCTGCCGGAATGTCGCGCCCAAGCGACGCTAGCCGGGGCGTGACCTCCGCTGCCCGTAGTAAGCCCTTGATTCAGTGGGTCCTTGAGTCATGTCTCAAAACACCGACGCCATGAGACGTGATCTGTCATCCCGCGCCCTCCTGCCGGATCGAGCTTCGTTCCATCAGTGCATAGAGCGTTGGCCGCGTGACTCCGAGGAGCTCCGCCGCCTTTGAGACGTTCCCCGCGGTGATAGCGAGCGCCCGACGAACCGCCTGCGCTTCGGCCCGCTGCCGCACGTCCCGCAGATTCAGGAAGTCGTCGGTCTCCTCCGTTGGGGCGAGCCCGAGATCCTGGCTACTGACCAGTCTGCCCTCGATCATGATTGCCGCCCGGTTCACGCGGTTCTCGAGCTCGCGCACATTACCCGGCCACGGATTCTGCTCGATCGCCCGTACTGCGTCTGGTGAGAAGCGCAGAGCACCCCGTCCGTGCCGCCGGGCGGCTTCCTGCAACAGATAGGTGGCAATCAGCACTGCGTCCGATTCCCGCTCGCGCAGCGGCGGGATCGCGACCGTAACTTCGCTCAACCTGTAGTAGAGATCGGAGCGAAAGGTTCCCTGCTGGATTGCGGCTTCGAGGTCTCGGTTGGTCGCAGCCACGATTCGTACGTCGACGCCAACGAGCTCGCGCCCACCGATGCGCTCGATGACCCGCTCCTGCAGGAACCGAAGGAGCTTCGTCTGGAGGGCGAGCGGCATGTCGCCGATCTCGTCCAGAAACAGCGTTCCGCCAGCGGCGCCTTCGATCCTGCCGATGGTCTGCTTGACGGCGCCCGTGAACGCCCCCCGTTCGTGGCCGAACAGTTCGCTTTCGAGAAGGGTCTCGGGAATGGCCGCGCAATTGATGGCGACCATGGGCTTCGACGCGCGCGAGCTCAGCGTGTGCAGCGCACGGGCGAGACGCTCTTTGCCGGTTCCGCTCTCGCCCAGAAGCAGGACCGTGGCCCCGGTCGGCGCCAGACGTTCGATCATTCGGCAGACCTTCAGCATCGACGCGCTGGCGGCAATGACGCCATCGAGCGCGGACGCGGGGCGAGTCTCGCTGAGCCGCTGGATCTCTGCTTCGAGCTCGTACATGCGAATCGCCCGGTCGACGACGATCGACAGCAGTTGGGTGTCGACGGGCTTCTGACAGAAGTCGAAAGCGCCTGCCGCGATCGCACGTAGCGCATGGTCGCGGCCTTCCTGACCGGTGACTACGATGATCTTCGCGCGCGGTGCGATGCGCTGGATCTCCTCGATGGTGGCGAAGCCTTCTTCGACGCCCCCGGGATCGGGGGGCAGACCCAGATCCTGGAGCACTACCGCGGGTTCGTTTCGGTTGAGCAGCGCGATGGCTTCGTCGCGCGTGGCGGCGCATCGCACGTCGAATCCGTCCAATGCCCATTTGAGCTGGCGCTGCAGGCCAGGATCGTCCTCGACGATGAGCAGTTTGTGGGGTGCGGCGCTCATGCTGCACCGGCAGGTTCGACGGCACCCAGCGGAGGCGCCAGGGGCAGGCTCACCAGAAATCGGGTTCCCGCCCCGACGGCGCTCTCGACTTCGATGCTCCCGCCGCACTTGCGGACGAACTCGCGCGCCTGGAAGGCGCCGATGCCGGTGCCATCCCCTCCCTTGGTCGTGTCGAATGGCCGGAACAGACGGTCGCGGATGAACTGAGGGTCCATGCCAACTCCAGTGTCGACCACTTCGATGACGGCGCGCTCTGCCACCTTGCGCAGTTGCACGGAGACGGTGCCGGAGGACGGCGTCGCATCCTGCGCATTACGCACGATGTGCTCGAGCGCGTGGAGCAGGCGGTCGCGATTCAGGACGACTTCGACGTTCCGGTCGTAAGCCACCAGGGTTGGGGAGGGTTTGCGGCTACCGCATCGCTGCGTGACCTCGGCGCACACTTCAGCCAGATCGACGCGATGGCCGTGCTCCGCCAGCACGCCGCTCTTTAGCTCGTCCATGAGCCGGTTCATCCGCTTGACGGAGTTTTCGATCGTGAGGATGGCGTCGTCGAAGAACTCCGGATTGCCCCGATGTCGCGCTGCGTTCTCGACGACGAGCGCCTGCTGCGCGACCAGATGCTTCAGGTCGTGCATCAGGATCGTCGAGATGCGATTGACGGCTTCGAACTGGTGCGCCTCGGCGAGCCGTTTTGCAGCCTGCTCGAATGCCAGATAGCTCGCCACCTGCCGGCCGGCCGCGCGAAGGAGATCGATTTCCTCCCAGGTCAAACGCATCCTCGCCAGCGGATGTCCGATCGCGACGAATCCGACCAGCGTGTCCTCGCACACCAGTGGAACGATGAGCCAGATCTTCGGGTGGTCCAGCATCCACGCCGGAGGTTCGGGACTTCCGCCCTTTTCGCCGCTGCCCCTGATCTTGTCGAGATCGCAGATCCATTCGTGGCGCCCCAGATGCTCGAGAAACGAGCTGCCGGGCGGCTCTCGAGGTGCGGTGGGATGTGCAAGATCCCCGCCTCTCGGAACGAAGACACCGTCCGCGTCACGCAACCACAGCCCGCCGCTGCCGCAATTGACCGAGATCGCCATGACTTTCACGATGCGCTCGTACACCGGAACGCCGTCCGAACGCGAAAGCGCGCGCGTCAAGTTCTGCCACTCGCGGCGAAAGTCATAGCGGTACGGAAACAAGTGTTTGGCGAGTGTCACCCGCGCCCAGGCGCGAGCCTGTTCGGACAGAACGGCCACAGCGAGCACAACGGCAGCGCCGGCGAGGAACACCGCTTGACCCGCCGCTCCCCAGCTGCCGCCGAACTCGCGTATGAAGTAGCTCGCGCCCGCCATCGCGAATACGTAGAAGGCGGCCCCGAGCAGAGTGGCGTTGAAAAACACGAGCCTGGGAGACAGGAACGATGCGGACTGCCAGCCCACGATTCGGGTGAGTCCAAGGGCCAGCAGGCCGCCGAGCACTGCGTTGATGAGGCCGCGTGCAACCCACAGGGCCGGGTCAATTCCGCCGCGCAGCAGCGCAATCGAATACAGACACAGATCCAGCGTGAAGAGCGCGCCTATGGAGAGCCAGACGTACTTCAGGCGCCATTCCTGCGCAGACCGCGTGTTGCGCGCGACTTGCTCGACCAGAACGAGCCCCGCTATGGACAGAATCAAAGCCCCCCACACCCACCAGCGCTCCAGATACGCATCGACCGAGGCCAGCTGACCCGAAAACATGCCGGCCATCAGCCCGGCGACGACGACGATGATCAGCGCCGACAGCGGTCGTAGCGCGCGTCGAATCGACCGAGGATCGGACGATCCGGCAAGGCACCTCGCGAGCACCATGGCCCAGGCGAGCGTGCGCAAATACTCGATCACTACTACCAGCGCCAGCGGCACGGTGGCACTAACCGCGGCTCTGGCGAGCACCACCGACCATACGAGCTGTGCCCCGAAGGCCGGCGCCAGCGACGAGCCCGCTAGCCGCCGTCGCCAGACCGTGAGCCCGGCGATCAGGAGAATCAGGAAGACCGCGGCAGAAATGACGTAACTAAGCATCCGCAAATGGTAGAGCACTCCGGCCGGAGCCGTCGCTGGAAGAAGCGCAGCGCGCCGTGTTCGCCCTCCCCGCCGGCAACGATCGTCGCACGCGAAGGGCTCGCATCGCGTGCTTTAAGTTGAATCGCGGCTCATCGGCGTCGCAAAACGCCTACGTCCGAAGATGCCGACAGATTGCAACTTCACCTCGCACGCGATTCACTCAAGCCCGAGCGTAAGGGCAAACCCGTCGTGAGGCGGGGACGCAAAGCTTCCGGTCCAGCAGGTTCGCGAGGATCTGCCGAGACAGCGGGGCTGCCGGCACCGCACCGATTCGCTTGCGGATGCGTGCCGTCATTCCAGCTGAACCCCGGTTTTTTGCACGGCCCTGCGCCGTGGACATGTCTTGTTTACCGGGGGATTTCGCATGATGAGGACGCTCGGGGCTTTGGGGATCGTGCGTGCGGTGCTGTGCTGCGCGGCTGTGTCAGGGATGCTGACGGCGTGCGGCGGCGAAGAGGAGGAAGCGTCGCTCACCGAACCAGGCAAGCTGAACGAGCCGCCGGTTCTGTCCGGTGCGCCAGTCACGACCGCGGATGTCGACCAGCTCTACGTATATCGTCCAACCGCCTCGGATCCCGACGGCGATACGATCACGTTCTCGATCGTCAACCAGCCGCAATGGACCACGTTCAGCTCGGTGAACGGCGAGCTGCGCGGCACGCCGTCCGATGCGGATGTCGGCGACACCGGCGAGATTCAGGTCACGGCGTCGGATGGGGCGAGCACTTCCCCGAGCATCACATTCAGAATCACCGTACGGCCGCGGAACGCGCCGCCACCGCCGCCGCAGAACACACCGCCGACAATCTCCGGATCGCCTCCACTTTCGGTCGGTACGGGTCAGGCGTACGTGTTCCAGCCGACCGCGGCCGATGCGAACGGCGACGCGCTGTCTTTCACGATCGTTAACAAGCCAGTGTGGGCGAGCTTCTCAACGACCACCGGTCGGCTCGCAGGAACGCCCGGGGCGACGCAGGTCGGCACTTACGCGAATATCACGATCGCCGTGAGCGATGGCAGAGCGAGCACCGCGCTGCCCGCATTCACGATCCAGGTTCAGGCGCCCGCGAACCGCGCGCCCATGATCTCGGGCACACCGGGTACGTCGGTCGCGAGCGGCAGCGCGTACGCGTTTCAGCCCACTGCATCGGATCCTGACGGCAATAACCTGACGTTCTCCATCCAGAACAAGCCGGCGTGGGCTACGTTCACCACGTCCACCGGCCGGTTGTCGGGCACACCCGCGTCCGCACACGTCGGCGCGCACAGCGGCATCGTCATCACCGTGAGCGACGGCAGCGCGTCCGCATCGCTGCCCGCGTTCACGATCACGGTGACGAACACCGCTCCCACGATCTCCGGAACGCCCTTGACGAGCGTGAACGTGGGAACAGCCTACAACTTCCAACCGAGCGCCAACGACGCGAATGGCGACCCGCTCACGTTCAGCATCCAGAACAAGCCTGCCTGGGCGAGCTTCAACGCGCAGACGGGCGGACTGACGGGGACTCCCACTGCAGCCGAAGTCGGTAGTTACGGGAATGTCGTGATCTCTGTGAGTGACGGGCGTGCGAACGCCTCGCTCGCGGCGTTCGCCATCGCAGTAGTCCAGGTTTCGTTGGGCAGCGTCACTCTCAACTGGACGGCGCCGACGCTGAACGACGATGGATCAGCCATTGTCGGTCTGGCGGGTTATCGCATCCATTACGGGACGAGCCCTGGCAGCCTCACACAGACGATTCAGGTCGCGAACCCGGGACTCGCCACGTACGTCGTGGACAACCTGGCGCCAGGGACGTACTACTTCGGGATGAAGGCGTACACGGCCGGCGGTCTCGAGAGCGCCATGACGAATCTGGTGAACAAGACCGTTCCGTAACGAGCGAGAACCGCGTCTCAGTGGGCCATTGCGCGCGCCAGTCGCGCGAGGGTTCGTTCCTGTCCGATCAATGCAACGGTCGCATCGATCGGCGGCGAGACGGTGCCGCCCGTCACCGCTACGCGCAACGGCTGCGCGATCTTGCCGAGGGCGACGTTCCGCTCGACCGCAAGCGAAGCCAGCATCGCGTGAATGGCTTCGGCCTTCCACACCGACAGCCGTGCAAGACGCTCCCGCAGCTCGGCCAGGACCGGCGCCTGTTCGGCGGTGAGGTGCTTCGCCGCCGCTTTCGGATCGATCTGGATCTCGTCGGCGAAAAAGTACCGACTGTTCTCCGCCATCTCCTTGAACGTCTTCGCGCGCTCTCGCTGCGCGACGATCACGCCCTCGAGCAGCGCCGCGTCCTCGCTGTCGAGTCCGATCTTCTGCAGCTGGTAGCGCAGATGCGCCACCAGGTCGCGCGGCGTGGCACGCATCATGTGCTGCTGGTTGAGCCAGAGCAGCTTCTCCGGGTTGAACGCCGAGGCCGCCTTGTTGACGTTTCTGATATCGAAGTGCTCGATCATCTCCGCGCGCGAGAACACCTCCTGGTCCCCGTGTGACCAACCGAGGCGCACGAGATAGTTGAGGAGCGCATCCGGCAGGAAACCCTCCTCTTTGTATTCGAGCACGCTCACGGCGCCGTGCCGTTTCGAGAGCTTCGTGCCGTCCGGCCCCAGAATCATCGGCACGTGGGCATACGCCGGTGGCGTCGCGCCGAGCGCGCGCAGCATGTTCATCTGACGCGGCGCATTGTTCAGATGGTCATCGCCGCGGATGACATGCGTGACGCCCATGTCCATGTCGTCGACGACGACGCAGAAGTTGTAGGTCGGCGTGCCGTCTGCGCGCGCGATGATGAGATCGTCCAGCTCGCTGTTCTGGAAGCTCACCTGCCCGTGCACCAGATCATCGACCACCACTACGCCATCGAGTGGGTTGCGGAAGCGAATGACCGGCTCGACGCCGGCCACTGGCTCAGTCCGGTCCCGGCAGCGGCCCGTATAGCGCGGCTTCTGCTTTCGCGCGAGCTGCTCCGCGCGCATCTGCTCCAGCTCCGCCTTGGAGCAGTAGCAGCGATAGGCGGCTCCCCGAGCGAGCATCTCAGTCAGAACTTCGGCGTAACGTGGAAATCGCTGTGTCTGGAAATAGGGACCCTCGTCGGCGTCGAGCCCGAGCCAGAGCATGCCGTCGAGGATCACGCGTACCGCTTCAACCGTCGAGCGCTCACGATCCGTATCCTCCACGCGAAGGATGAACTTGCCGCCGCCGCGTCGGGCTTCGAGCCAGCTGTAAAGCGCGGTGCGCACGCCGCCGACGTGCAGCAGTCCCGTGGGACTCGGGGCAAAACGCGTGACGATGCTCATGGGGGCGCGCATGTTACCAATTGCCTGCCCGGAATACGGTCGCTAGACTTGCCCGCCTTTGCGAACCGGGCGGTTAGCTCAGCGGTAGAGCACTGCTTTCACACGGCAGGGGTCACTGGTTCAATCCCAGTACCGCCCACCAGTCGCCAACTAGAAAATCTGCGCGGGGGGTCCGATGCGTGCTCTCACACGGCTCCAGGCATGGGGTCATCAATCGAGCGTTGTGGCTGCGTGTGCCATGGCGACTGTTCTGTTCGGTTGCGGCCTCGGCTCCGACCGCGAATCCCGGGTTGCACGAGTCGAGGCCAGTTTCGAGGCGGGCGACTATCGGGCGGCGCTCGTCGATCTGAGAAACCTCGTGCGCGATGAGCCGCAGAATGCACAGTTCCGTCTGCAGTTCGCGCAGGCGCTGCTGGGCAACGGCGAGTTCGAGTCGGCCGAGATCGAATTGCGCAAGGCGCGGGAGCTGGGGACGGCCCCGGAGCTCCTGACCCTGCCGGTCGCTCAAAGCCTTGTGGGGCAAGGCAAATTTCAAGCAGCTCTCGAGCAGCTTTCGGATCCGAAGCTTGCCGAGAGCCCCGACACTACAGCGCTGCAACTTCGCGGGCAGGCACTGCTCGGGCTGCGGCGGTTCTCCGATGCGCGGGTCGAGTTCGAGGATGCGATCGCCAGGAGTCCGGCCGATACCGCCTCGCGCCTGGGTCTCGTCTCCGCGCTGGATGAGCTCGGGGATTCGGGAGCCGCGAAAGCACAGCTGGACAAAGCGGTTGAGCTGGCTCCCGAGCATCTCGACGCACAAGTCGTGATGGGCTCGTGGCACGCCCGAGCGGGTCAACTCGAGCTCGCGCGCAGCAGCTTTACGAAGGCGCTCGCGCTCGCACAACGCTCCAAGCGCTCCGGCAGCGAAGTCGTGGTGCTCGTTGCGTTGGGTGAGACCGAGCTCGCGCTGAATCAGCTGGAATCGGCCGAGCGCCGCCTGGAGGCGGCCGAAAAGCTCTCGCCGAACGCTGGGCCGGTGCTCACACTCAAGGCGCGGCTGGCGATCAAGCGCAGTCGTTTGGACGAGGCTCAGACAGCCCTGCAGCAATTACTGAGCCGCACTCCCGAAAGCCGACAGGGCAATCTGCTGATGGGCGCGGTTGCCGCGGCGCAGGGCAACCTCGCTCAGGCCGAGGTGCACCTCGAGGGGGCGGTGAGCGCAAGCCCGGACAGTCTCGTCGCCCGCAAGCTGCTCGCCGACGTACAACTGAGGCAGAACCGGCCGGATGAGGCGCTGCAGTCGCTCGGCACGCCAGCGACGGCTGTCGATCCCGATCTGCTCGCCTTGGCGGGCCGAGCGAACGTGCTGCTGGGCGATTTCGCCACCGCGATCGACTACTTCAAGCGCGGCCGACAGACTGCGCCAGACGACGCGTCGCGAACGCTCGATCTGGCTGCGGCATACCTCGTCGGGGGGCGTGCGGCGGACGCCTTGACACTCCTGAGAGCTTTGCCCGCTGACGACGCGTCGTTGCACCGCCGAGAGATGTTATTCCTCACGGCGTTGCTCGCGACCGATCGCCGCGAAGAAGCAATCTCGGAAGCGCGCGCGTTTGCGGCAGCTCATCCCAAAGACGACGAGGGACTGCTGGTTGCCGCTCGCGGTCTGCTGGTGGCAAAAGACGCGGCTGGTGCGCGAGCGCTCGTGACCCAGGTGACGCAACTGACGCCCGACGAGGCCCGCGCCTGGGTCGCGCTGGGGCTGCTCGAATGGACAAGCGGAGATCGCGCAGCCGCGTCGGCTGCTTTCGACCGCGCGCTGCGGCTCGACGCCGATAATCTGGCTGCGTTGATGGGAAAGGCTCACGGGGCGGCGGCGGACCGTGATATTGACTCTGCCATTCAGCATTTCGAAAAGGCACGCCGCATATCTGCAAGCGCCGTGCAACCCCGAATCAGCCTCGCTCGCCTGTATCTGTCCCGCGGCGACGTAGGGCTGGCGTCTGCAGCACTCGCCGAGGCGCGCAAACTCAGGCCGAAGGATCCGGAAGTTCGGGCGCTGACGGGTCTCGCCTTACTCGCGCAGCGACAGGCCACCGAAGCGACAGCGATGTTCGAGGATCTGGTGGGCGAGCTTCCCAACCAGGCGACTCTTCTTGCCGCGTTGGCGCGCGCCTACCTCATGGACGACCGCATGCCGGACGCCAGGGAGGCCAACACACGGGCTCTGAAGGCTGATCCGAATTACTGGCCCGCACTGGTGTTCGAAACCACCATTTCGATCGACGCAGGCGATCTCGCCGGAGCCGCGGAGCATCTCGGACGTCTTCGCAAGGCCCAGGCTCCCAATTCAGTCGTGCAGATTCTCGAGGCCGATCTCGCAATGCGCAGGGGTGCATACGCGGACGCCGCGCGCCTGTACGCGACCGCCAACGCCGCAACGCCGACGCCGGTGCTCGCACTCAAGGAATACGCCGCAAGGCGCGCGATGCGTGCGCCCGAGCGGCAGGAACCCCTGCGTACGTGGCTCGACCGCGACCCGAATAACGTGAGCGTCCGTCTGATGCTCGCGCAAGACTTTCAGGACAGCGGGAATCGAATCGCGGCGATCGGCGAGTATGAGACGATTCTCAGGCAGACGCCGGGCCACGCCGTGGCGCAGAACAACCTCGCGTGGCTGAAACTCGAATCCGGCGACATCGGCTCCGCACTTGCACTGGCGAAGAACGCCTACGCCGCCAGTCCGAAGGTTCCCGAGGTCGCCGACACA
This sequence comes from Gammaproteobacteria bacterium, assembly GCA_052389755.1. Lineage (GTDB taxonomy): Bacteria > Pseudomonadota > Gammaproteobacteria > Steroidobacterales > Steroidobacteraceae > JBQTHP01. The sequence continues at coordinate 8,794 of JBQTHP010000099.1, read as the reverse complement.
TACGGCTGGGCTCTCGTTCAGTCCGGCAAGCACCAGGAGGCTGTCCCCGTGCTGAAGGCCGCGCACTCCGCGGCTTCGGGCAACAGCGAAGTGCAGTATCACCTGGCAGTCGCGCTCTTGAGGTCTGGCTCGAAGGAGGAAGCGCGCACGCACCTTGAAGCCCTCGTGCACTCCGCGCCACCCTTCTCCAGTTCGGGCGACGTGCGCGCGCTGCTCGAATCGATGCGCACAAAACAAGACGGCACGTCGCGAGACGTGCCGTCGAGTGAGCGTTAAGGACGTTCTGTTTGAACTACTGCGTGCGCGCGCGACGCCGAATGAGTCCCAGCGCTACGAGGCCCAAACCGAAGAGTGCCAGAGAACCCGGCTCGGGAACCTGACCGTCGCGAACGACCAGTGCTTCCCAGAACGACTGGGTGCCCGGCAGGCCGGCCCAGAGCCCGGAGTCGCCGTTGCCCCAATCGCAATGGAAATGGGCCACGCTGAAGTACGGCGCAGCGCAAGCCGCAGCCCCACCCGGAGAACCGAACTGGAAGTGCGCGCCGTTTGCATCCGAGCCGCCGAGAGGCACATTGGCGCCGGCGAACACGAAGTCCGTCGCAGCCGGATGCAGCAGAATTTCGGAAGCGCTCGGCAGGCGCCAGCCGAACTGCGACTGGAAGCTCAGATCAATGACGCCGCAACTGGGTTCCACGGGGTTGCAAGGTGCAGCCCAGGCCCAGTCGAGGCCGTTGAAGTTGATAAAGGCGTTGCCGGGGACCGGGACGTTCACCGGAAGCGCCTGCGCTCCGGCCGCCCAACCCACTGCAACGAGTGCAAGTAAGACCCGACGCATAATTATTCTCCTTGGAATTTTTGACGAATCACGCAAACGGGACACTTCCATGCACGTTGCGTGCCGTGCACATAATTGATTGAATTCATTTAGAACTGCGAAGTCGGGAAACAGCACCTGTAAAATGAATTTGACGGTTTCCACCCGTCCGCAATCGCCCAAAACCCAACCTGAAGAACTTGAAGCAGATACACCTGATCGCGGCGGCGCGCCCGAATTTCATGAAAGTCGCGCCGCTCTTCCACGCGCTCGTCGACGAGCAATGGTGTACGCCGAGCATCATCCACACGGGTCAGCACTACGACGCGAACATGTCCGAGGCCTTCTTCAGGGACCTGCGGCTACCCGAGCCGAAGCACCACCTCGAGATCGGCAGCGGCACGCATGCGGAACAGACCGGCCGGACGATGATCGCTTACGAAGCCGTCTGCCTGGCGGGGCCGCCGGATGTCATCGTCGTCGTCGGCGACGTCAACGCGACCGCGGCATGCGCTCTGGTGGGAGCGAAACTCTGGATTCCGGTGGTTCACCTTGAGGCCGGATTGCGTAGCCGCGATCGCACGATGCCGGAAGAAATCAATCGGCTCGTCACGGACGCCATTGCTGATCTGCTCTGGACGCCATCGCCCGATGCCGACGAGAACCTCGTCGCGGAGGGGATTCCCCGCTCGCGCATCGATCGCATCGGCAACATCATGATCGATTCGTTCGAGATGCTCCGGGAGCGGATCCAGGCGAGCCGCATACGGCAGCGTTTCGGTCTCGCGGGGAAGCCGTACGGAGTGGTAACGCTGCATCGGCCGTCGAACGTGGATCAGCGCGACAAGCTGGAGGAGTTGGTGGAGAGCCTCGTGCAGATGTCTCGTGAGCTCGACGTGGTTTTCGCGCTTCACCCGCGCACGCGCAAGCGTCTGGAGGAGTTCGGGTTGCTCGATCGGATGCGCGCGGCATCTCGTCTGCATCTCACGGAACCGCTCGGCTATACCGAGTTCATGAATCTCGTAGCTACCTGCGCGATCGCGATCACGGATTCGGGCGGCGTGCAGGAGGAGACGACATATCTCGGAATCCCTTGCGCGACGCTGCGGGAGAATACGGAGCGGCCGATCACGATTACGGAGGGCACGAACCGCCTGATCACTGCGGCCGACGTCACGCGCTGCGCGCGCGAGGCTCTGCAGGGTCGCTGGCCGCGCGGACGGCGTCCCGACCTGTGGGACGGGAAAGCGTCGGCGCGCGCCGCTGCAAGCCTGCGAAATCGTTTCGGCGGGCGAAGAATGCCATGCCGATGAGTCCCATGCCCAACAGCGCGAGCGTTGCGGGTTCCGGAACGCTGCGAACCGACTCGACGATCACGCCGAAATCGTCATAGTCGCGATCGCCGCCGCCGCGCAGATCCTCCCACGCGAGGACGAACTCGTTCGCCAGCCACTCGTATCCGTTGATGGAGCCGCGCCCCTCGCCGCCCTGAAAGGCGACCAGGTGATCGAATCCGTACGGATTCAGCTCCGTCTCGGAAAAGAAGAGCCCGTCCGGGCTGTCGAGGAAGAAGCCAAACATCCTCGAACCGAATATTGCGCACGAGCTCGAGCCGAACATCAGGCCGGCACAAAACTCGTTCGTCTCATCGTTCCGGATTCGCAGCGCGCCGTGGTCGCCCGCTTCATTCGGACCGGAGAAGATGGTGAGTCGCCTCTCCGGGTTGAGGATGTCGTAGACGCCGAAACCGGTCTCGTTCGCAAAGCCGGCCAGCTCGAAAATCAGTTCGGCAACGCCGCCTCTCGCGGCGCCAAGCACCCACCACTCATCCGGCTGGTACTGATCGGTGTGGACGTTGACGTTCGCGCCTGCCTCCGTGAGCAGGTTCTGCAGACTGTCCCCCTCGATGATCGTCGCCGAGGCGGTGCCACCGGCCAAGGCACCGGCGAGAAATGCGAGTGTCGTCAGCTTCTTCACGTTTTTCCTTTTCGTGCGTGGTCCCGTTACGCAAAGCAACGGGCGTACCACCTTGAGTTCCGGCTTGAGAATCATGGGCTTGCTGCACGTGCACAATTATGGTCAAAGGCGAGCGTCAAAGTCATCGACGTGACGTCGGTCACATATTGTTCGGACGTACCGTGATTCGTGCCTCGACCATCTATGAGTGTCGGTCGCACGCGCGCGCGACACTTCCCGCATTGCAGCTAAAATTGCTGTCATTCGTGTTGGATGCGGCCGCGCTTGCCGCGTCTGAAAAGCGGTTCGGCCGCGGGTCGGACGTTACCCTCACCTGTAAACGCACCCGACACGGCCCATCAGCGGCGCATGACGACCTCGTCGGGGCGAGCTCGAACGCTTACGGGGCCCCGGCCGACAGCTTCCTCCAGGTCCCGGATCGCGCGGCGGCGGTTCCCAGGATCTCGCCGCGCAGCTCGTTCACCTGCTGCTTCAGGGGGATGAGCAACGAACGCGAGTGATTCGCTGCCTCGTCTTTTTCGCCAACCAGCGTCACCTCGCAGAACAGGCCGAAATACTCGGCGTACACCTCTTCGTACCGAGCGAGGGGCTCGTCGAAGGCGGGCTCGTGCATGACCTGCTGCCCGAGATAGCACACGCACAGGTAGCTCGCCGCGCTGCGAAGATAGTTCGCGTGCTCCTGGATGAACGACCCCGCGTAATCGTTGCCGCCGTGAAAATGGGCGAGCAGTCGCTGGCGATCGCCGCCGCAGACGTGCTCATCGCGCACGTACTCGAAGAGCGCCTTGCGATGGATGAGCGCCAGCGCCGCCGACAGGAGCGCGGCCTTCTGCGCCTCGGCGCCGCGCTGGTCGGTCACGCGCTGCATCATGAGCCCATGCTCTTCTTCCCAGCGCTGGAATTCGTGTGGACAACCGAGGATTCGTGTTGCCACCAGCTTCTCGGCAGCGTCACCCGAAGCGGCCGCAACAGCGAGCCGCCGTTCGGATTCCTCCATCAGCTGGCGGTGCGTGTCCTTCGCGTCCGCCCGCGAATCAGGAACGATCCGCCGCAGCAGCCGCTGCAGCCCCGTATCTGAAAGACCGGGTTTCGCTTCACGCGCCATCGTGGCCTCCACTAGCAAAGCGCATTCCCTCACTAGCAAAGCGCATTCCCTGCGCCCTGACTGCTCAGCGTTCTAGCCCCCTTTCGTTAAATTTTCGTATCGGTGCGACCGCGCCGCTTCGAAAGAGGCTCAAGCAAGACCTGTAGCCCAGCGAATTACTTGTCGAAATAGGACCGGGCTGGACCAATATGCGCCGGTGGCCGGGGTATTTACAAGGCCCAAGACGCTGGCAAGGGCGCCTCAGGGCGCGCGGCGTCTTTGCCGCGCTGCGGCTAATGGATATAGTCCTCGCGAGCAGGCTCGCCTCGAATAACTCGAATCCTGCGCGGTTTACAAGATTGAGCGGGATCGTCAATGCATTCACGGTGGACGTGGAAGACTACTTCCAGGTCTCCGCGCTCGCGCCGGCGATCACGCGCGAGAGTTGGGCGACCCGCGAGTACCGCGCCGAGCGCAACACCGATCGCGTGCTGAGCCTGCTCGCCGAGCGCGGCGTGCACGGCACATTCTTCGTTCTAGGCTGGATCGCAGAGAAGTCCCCGGGACTCGTGAAACGCATCGCCGCCGCCGGACACGAGATCGCAAGCCACGGCTTCGCGCACGAGCTCATCTATCTGCAGTCGCCCGATGCGTTTCGCATCGAGACCGAGCGTGCGAAGCATCAGCTCGAGGATCTCGTCGGCGCGCCGGTCATCGGCTATCGCGCCGCGAGCTTCTCGATCACTCGCGAGTCTCTCTGGGCGCTCGACGTGCTCATCGATCTCGGGTTCGAGTACGACTCATCCGTATTTCCGATCCGCCACGATCGCTACGGCATTCCGGGCGCCGCGAAGGAACATGGCACGATCACCGCGCCTTCGGGTCGCGCGATCGTCGAGTTTCCGATGGCAGCGGCCGACTACTTCGGGCTGCAGCTCCCGGTGAGCGGAGGGGGCTATTTCAGGATCTTCCCGTACTGGCTCTCACGGGCCGGGCTGCAACGCATCAACTCACGGCAGCACCGGCCCTTCGTCTTCTACATGCATCCCTGGGAGATCGATCCCGCTCAGCCGCGCGTGCGCGTCGGCCCCGTGCCGCGATTCCGGCACTACACCAACCTGCATCGCTTCGAGAGCCGGCTGAAACGACTGCTCGGGGAGTTTCAGTTCACGACGATGCGCGAAGTGCTCGAGTCGCGCTCGCTGCTGAAGCCGCGCGTGCCGACGGTTCACGAGGCGGTGTCCGCGTAGCGCTACTTGTTCGTCCCCTCGCCCCCGCACAGATGGGAGCGCGCTACTACGCCGGCATCATCAAGTTGATAGAAGATTCCGAACGGAAACCGATGCATCAATGCACGCCGAGTTGCGCGGTAAACGACCGCATACATCAAGGGCATCTCGGCGATCGCTGAAAATGCAGCGAGCGCTTCGTCAAGAAATTCTTGGCCGAGGCCGGGTCGCTGCTCCTCGTACCATGCTGCCGCGTCCGCCAGATCCTGCTCCGCTTCCGGCCGGAGACGGACCTCCACGGTCATAGCCGGCGGCGAATGTCGCCTATGACGTCGGCCGCTGGCCGTCCGCGATTCTTATCGATCGCGTAGGCGTCAAGACGGCGGTCGAGTTCGGCCTTTTGCTCCGGTGTGAGCGGAAGTGCCTTCTGATCGGCGGCGATGCTGTCCCAAAGATCCTCAACGAGCTTGATCCGCTCGTCGATGGGCAGCTCTTGCAGTTTGGCGTCCATTGTCAAGTCTCAAGTCCGGTGCAACAACAAGAATACTGCCTCAGACGTCACGAGTTCCAGAAGTGTTGCCAGTCATCGTTCGATTACGCGCAGCACTTCTTCGGTTCTCTCCCGCATCAGCGCCTCATCACCCCGGGACTCGACGTTCAGCCGCACCAGCGGCTCCGTATTCGACGCCCGCAGGTTGAACCGCCACTTGTCGAATTCCATGGATAACCCATCAGTGAAGTCCACATTCACCGCCTGCCGCTCGTAATGCTTCTGCGCCCTGGCGAGGACGCTCCTGGCATCCTCTAACCGCCTGTTGATCTCCCCGCTCGCCGGAAACAGCTTCATCCGCTCACCGACCAGCGCAGAGAGCGGTTGTCCACGTTCGGACATCACCTGCAACACCAGCAGCCACGGGATCATGCCGCTGTCGGCGTACGCGAAATCGCGGAAGTAGTGATGCGCGCTCATCTCCCCGCCATAGGCCGCATCCACCTCGCGCATGCGCTGCTTGATGAACGCATGCCCGGACTTGCACAGCACGGGCTCCCCGCCGTTCCTCCGCACGATGTCGATCGTGTTCCAGGTGAGGCGCGGGTCGTGGACGATGCGCGCCCCGGGCTCGCGCTTCAGGAACACCTCGGCGAGCAGCCCGACGAGGTAATACCCCTCGATGAACCTGCCGCTCTCATCGAAGAAAAAGCAGCGGTCGAAGTCCCCGTCCCACGCAAGGCCCACCTGCGCGCCGGACTTGCGAATCGCATCGATGGTGGGCTTGCGGTTCTCTTCGAGCATCGGATTGGGCACACCATTCGGAAAATTACCGTTCGGCTCGTGAAAAACCTTGATGAACTCGATTGGCAGATGCGGCTCGAGCTGATCGACGACGAGCCCCGCGCCGCCGTTGCCCCCATTCACGACGACGCGCAGGGGCTTCAGCCTCGCACGATCCACGTAACTCAGCAGGTGCTCGACGTACTTGCCCTGGATGTCGAGCGCCTGCTCGATGCCGGGACGATCCGTTTTCGCCGGAAGACTGCCGGACTCGATCGCAGCCTGCATGTCCTTCAGACCGGTATCGGAGCTGATCGGGCGCGACTCCTCGCGCACGAACTTCATGCCGTTGTAGTCCGGCGGGTTGTGGCTCGCGGTCACCATGATCCCGCCGTCGAGCTTCTCGGCGAACGTCGCGAAGTACGTGCCTTCGGTGCCGCAGAGGCCGATGTCGAGCACGTCGCAGCCGGAATCCGTCAGACCCTTCTTCAGTGCCGTCGCGAGCTTCTCGCTCGAGAGGCGGATGTCGCGGCCGACCGCGACGCGCTTCGGCTGCACGAAGCCGACGTACGCACGGCCGATGTCGTAGGCGAGCTGCTCGTTGATCTCGTCGGGGATGCGGCCGCGCACGTCGTAGGCCTTGAAGGCGGTCAGTTTGCTCATGTTCGTAACTCTCTTCGAGATTCTGTCGGCGCAGACCGACAACTTGTACCGGAAGCTGCGCTGTGTCCTGTCCCCCCGATGCTGCTTGTCGCCGAATGTGGGAGAGGTGCTGAATGCGAGTCGCGGAATTCGAGCGCGCGGCGCTTACGGCCATGGGGGCAGTCCTCGTTTGCACCGCGCTCGCACAACCCGCGAATGCCGCCACCGTCGAGCTGTTCTCCGGCCAGAGTTTCGAAGCCGCAATGGAGAGCCTGACCCCTGGCGACACGCTCATCGTTCATGCCGGCACGTATTACGACAGCGGACGTGTCGCGATCACCGTGAAAGGCACCGCTGACGCGCCGGTCGTGATCAAGGCTGCACCGGGTGAAGCGCGGCCGCGGATCGGACGCCGCCCTACGGATCCCCTGCAGAACACCATCGATATCGTCGGCGCGACCTACCTCACGATTTCAGGACTGGAAATCACGGGTAACGCCGGTGACGGCGGCGATGGCATCAACATGAGCGGCGGACCGTCGTACATCACGCTGGAGGATATGAAGATCCACGACGTGTCCGTCGGTGTGAACTTCCGCTCGAGCATGCATCACATCACCGTGCGGCGCAGCGAGATCTACGACACGAACGATACCGGCGAAGGCTTGTACATCGGCTGCCACGAAGGCGACTGCGTGGTGCGTGACACGCTCATTGAAGGCAACTGGATTCACGACACGAGAAACGCGGAACAGGGTGACGGCATCGAGATCAAGAAGGGCTCGCATTCGATCGTAGTGCGCGACAACGTCGTCCACGACACGCGTTATCCGTGCATCATCGCCTACGGCACGGCGGGCAATCCCCCTAACGTCATCGAGCGAAACGTGGTGTGGAACTGCGACGATGCGGGCATGCAGGTGGCCGCCGATGCGGTGATTCGCAACAACATCATCATTCCCGGCACGGGCGGCGGCCTCACATCACAGGACCACAACGGCGTCACGCCGAACAATCTGCAGTTTACGCACAACACTATCGTCGGCGGCAGCCCCTGCCTTCGACTGAACGGCTGGACCGGCAAGACCGGGCTCGTGTTCGCGAACAACGCCGTGTACTGCGCCGACGGCAACTACGTCGTGAGCGGTCTATCCGGCGTGACGGCTGCGGGCAACGTGTTCTCGACCGCGCCTCCTTCGTTCGCCTCGCTCGGCTACAAGCTCGGCCGAACGGCTGCACTGGATCTGACCGACCCCAATGCGCGCAACGTGTATCCGACGGCAACCTCGACGCTGATCGGTGCAGCCGCGACCGCCTGGCTCGCGGCAGAAGATTTCAACGGCACCTCGCGCAATGCCACTGCCGATGCGGGCGCCTATGTACGGACCAGTGCAACAAACCCCGGCTGCGCAATCGTCCCGGGGTTCAAGTGCGCGCCTGTCAGTCCGCCTCCGCCGCCACCGGCGCCACAGGTCTCGCTCACCGCGAACCCGAGCTCCGTGGCAGGGCGCTTGGAGCGGCACCAGACCGCTAACTGGCTCGGAGTCGACTGGAACGCTCGTCGCTGAGAGGACGTATACCCTACGGTGCACCAACTCCGATGGCCTCGGCACCGCGAGCTCGGTCACGGTTACGGTCGCCGCTGCCCCGACGCCGACTCCCCCACCCAATCCGCCGCCTCCGCCCGAACGAGCAGATTCCGGCGGCGGCGGAGCGCTCGATCCGCTGCTGCTGCTTGTCCTGCTCGGCGCTGGGCTGTTCATGATGCGATCACT
>JBQTHP010000098.1:0-12699 GCA_052389755.1 Gammaproteobacteria bacterium | reverse complement strand
TTATTTAAAAAAAAACCACTACCCCCACCACCAAAAACAACACCCGCCCGGTGGCACCCCCCCCGCCCCGTATTTGCTTTTTATTATTTCTACGGCGGGGGTCGCGTTTTTGTGGTTTCGGGCCTCGGCCGCGCGCGGCGTCAGCCACGCGCCACGGCGCGCGCGGGATCACGGATCCATTCGCTCCACGAGCCCGCGTACAGAGACGCGCCCGGCATTCCGGCAAGCTCCAGCGCGAGCAGGTTGTGGCACGCCGTGACTCCCGAGCCGCACATCGCGACGATCCGCTGCGGTGCCTCTGCGCCGGCAGTCGCCTGCCAGCGGCGTCGCAACTCTTCGCGCGGCAGGAACCGACCCTGCGCATCGAGATTCGACGCGAACGGATGATTCATCGCGCCCGGGACGTGGCCCGCAACGGGATCGATCGTCTCGTTCTGTCCCGCAAAGCGATCCGCCCCGCGCGCATCGACGAGACGGATGTCGCCGCGCGCGAGGGCCGACTCGACCTGAGCGGTCGTGAGCAGTCGTGTGAGCGCGGCTCGCGGCACGAACGTGCGGCGAGGGCGTGCCGATCGGGCGTGAACGACCGGCAGAGCGCCGGTCAGCCACGCCGCGAATCCGCCGTTCAGCACAGCCACTCGCGCATGACCGAGCGAGCGCAGCAGCCACCACGCGCGCGCGGCGTAGGCGCCGTTGCCCTGGTCGTAGGCCACGGCCTGCACGGCATCGTCGATGCCCCAATCGCTCGCGGTGGCGGTAAACGCCGCGAGCGACGGCAAGGGATGACGGCCCGAATGCGGCGTGATCGGCCCGGAGAGATCCCGATCGAGAGACGCACGGACGGCGCCCGGAATGTGCGACTCCGCATAGGCCTGCTCGCCCCATTGCGGCTTCGAGAGCTCGTGGCGGCAGTCGAGCACGGCGACGTCCGGGTCGCTCAGTCGCTCGGCGAGCTCGCTCGGCTCGATCAGGGTGTCGTAGACGGGTGCAGTCATCGCGATGCGCTCGCAGGCATTTTACAATCCTCGGATGGCGATCGACGTGTATTGGGGCAGCGGCGACCCGTTCTCGTGGCGCGTGCTGCTCGCGCTCGAGCACAAGCGTCTCGCCTGGGGGAGCCACCTGCTGCAGTTCTCGAAGCAGGAGCACAAGTCGCCGCAGATTCTCGCGCTCAATTTCCGGGGGCACGTTCCGATCGTGAAGGACGGCGACTACGTGGTGTTCGAATCGCTCGCGGTGCTCTACTACCTCGACCTGAAGTACCCGCAGCCGGCGATCTTCGGACACACGCCGGAAGAAGCCGGCGTCATCATGCGGGTGATCTGCGAGTTTCAAAGCTACGTCGAAGACGACCTCATGAACATCGTGCACGCGTTCTTCGACAAGAAGCTCGCGGGGCGAGACGATGAGCTCGCAAGATCGATGCACGTCGTGGCGCGCGAGGCCCGTTCGATCGAGATGCGCCTCGCGAAATCCGAATGGGTGGTCGGCGAGACCTACTCCGCGGCCGACATCGTGATTTTTCCGGTCATCCAGGTGCTGCTGCGCGCGCTGCACAAGCCGGAAGCGCGCGACCTGTCCTCGCGTTTCCTGCCGCTGGAGGTCAACTATCCCGCCATCGCACGCTGGATCGCGCGCGTCGAGGCGCTGCCCGGTTACGATCGCACCTATCCTCCTCACTGGCGACAGGCAACGACGAATCCATCATGAGCAAAGACAAGGTCTACCTCGACTTCCCCGGCCGAATCCTTTTCGTCGGCTTCGGCAGCATTGGTCAGGGCGTGCTTCCGCTCGTCCTGCGCCACATCGGCATTACGCCCGACCGCGTCACGATCGTCACCGCCGACGACCGCGGTCGCGAGGAGGCCACGAAGCTCGGCATCAGCTTCGTCAAAGAACCACTTACGCGCGAGAACTACCGCCGGGTACTGAACCCGTTGCTCGGTCGCGGCGACTTTCTGCTGAACGTCTCGGTCGACGTCTCGAGCATTGCGCTCATCAAGTACTGCTGGGAGCGCGGCGCGATGTATCTCGATACCTGCATCGAGCCGTGGCCGGGCGGCTACACCGATCCGACCGTGCCGGCGGGCAAACGCACGAATTACGCGCTCCGCGAGGAGGCGCTCGCGCTGCGAGCCGGGAACCAGCGTGCCCCGACAGCCGTGCTCACGCACGGCGCAAATCCCGGTCTCGTCTCGCACTTCGTGAAGCGGGCGATGCTCAACATCGCGGGTGACATCGGGCTCGATCACGAGAACCCGAAGAACCGCGACGACTGGGGAAACCTGGCGAAGCGCCTGAACGTGAAGGTGATCCACATTGCCGAGCGCGACACGCAGGTATCGAATGCTCCGAAAGAGCCGAACGAATTCGTCAACACCTGGTCGATCGACGGGTTCGTGAGCGAGGGTTCGCAGCCCGCCGAGCTCGGCTGGGGCAGCCACGAGCGCAATTTCCCGCGCGACGGCAAGCGCCACGACTTCGGCTCGATGGCGGCCATCTATCTCATGCAGCCGGGCGCCGCGACGCGCGTGCGCACGTGGGCGCCGCTGGCCGGACCCTTCCACGGCTTTCTCATCACGCACGGCGAGTCGATCTCTATCGCCGACTATTTCACGGTGCGAGACGCCGCGCGCGGCGAGTATCGGCCCACCGTGCACTACGCGTATCACCCGTGCAATGCGGCGGTGCTCTCGGTGCACGAGTTCGCAGGGCGCAACTGGCACCTGCAGGAGGCGAAGCGCCTCATGGTCGACGAGATCACGAAGGGAATAGACGAGCTTGGCGTGCTCCTGGCGGGCCACAAGAAGAATGCCTACTGGTATGGCTCGCAGCTCTCCGTGGGCGAGGCGCGCAAGCTCGCGCCCTACAACAACGCGACGAGCCTCCAGGTTACGGTCGCGTGCCTCTCGGGGATGATCTGGGCGATGGAGAATCCGAACTCCGGGCTCATGGAGCCGGACGAAATGGACTTCCGCCGGAACCTCGAGATCTGCATGCTCTACCTCGGGCCGGTGGTCGGCAAATACACCGACTGGACGCCTCTGCAGGATCGCGAGCAGCTCTTCCCGGAGGACTTGGACAAGACTGATCCATGGCAATTCAAGAACGTTCGCGTCGTCAGCTGACGCTGATGCCCTCGTACTCGATCGCCACGATCGTCTGCGTTCGCACTCCGCTCGCGAGCTCCACGCTGACTTCCTCGTCGAGCGCCTTGCGAAGCAGCGCGCGACCCAGAGGCGAATCCATGCTGATAAATCCCGGCTCACGATCGAATTCGTCCGGTCCGACGATGCGATAGCGCACCCGCTCACCCGCGTCCGTTTCCAGCGTCACCCACGCGCCGAAGAACACGCGCTTCGGATCCGCGGGCGGCCGATCGACGATCACCATCCCGTCGAGCCGCTTGCGAAGATGCCGCACGCGCCGATCGATCTCGCGCAGGCGCCGCTTGCCGTAGGTGTACTCGGCGTTCTCGGAGCGATCGCCCTGCGCAGCAGCCTCCGACACGGCCTGTGTGACCTTCGGTCGCTCGATGCGCCAGAGCTGCTCGACCTCCGCGCGCAGGCGCCTCTCACCCTCCGGCGTGATGTATTTCGAACCCGGTTTTTCGGCTGGTCTGAACCGGCTCAAATCGGGCACTCCGGGCGTGCGAAACAGTGCTGGAGGTTCTCAAATCCGTCGGATTCTGTAATGCCGTCGCACATCCTGCCGGCGATCTGTGGCGTGCTTCACAGCCGCCTCGGTTATGCCCGTCTAGGCTCAAGTCCGCGATGGCCGCCAAGTACTACACGCACTTCGTGACGGCAGCTGCGAAAGCGCGACATCCGGAGTCGAGCGAGTGGAGCGGTGTCGTCGAGCTACGGCGCCCCCTCGAGCAGGGCTGCGGCGCGCGGGAGCTGAGAGCGCTCATCGCACAGAGTTTCGAGCTGGATTCAGAGGACATCCGAATTCTCCACTGGGCCCGGCTGCACTGAGATCCCCTAGCGGACTTCCTTCCCTTCATCGTAAGTCCGCATTCTCGCCCCGGGCCAAAAGCCTGGGGCTTTTTTTTCTTCCGCCTTCCGGCCTCCGTCTTCCGCCTACCGGCCGGATGAAGAGCGCGTGCTTGCGCGCTGGCGATGACCCTCTGACCGGAAGGCGGAAGCCGGAAGCCGGAGGCCGGAGGCCGGACCCCCTGCGACGAGTCGAACGCGAAGCGCGACGAGCCGTTCGCCTGCCGCCGTTGGCCGGCCCTGCGGCCACTTCTATACTCCGGCGCCTTTCATCACTCCTCATGTCATTCGACGAGTTGCCATGAACAAGCTCATTGTCGGTTCGCTCTCCGCGCTGCTCGCCGCGTGTGCGGCACAGACTCCGCGCACGCCCGGCGGCGAACAGGCGGCGCCGTCACCACGCGCGGCAGTGCCGCTCAAGTCCGGGCTCGATCTGGGCGGTTTCGACCGCTCCGTCCGGCCTCAGGACGATCTGTACCGGTTCACCGGCGGAGCCTGGCTCGCCAGAACCGAGATTCCGGCGGACCGCGCGACCTTCGGTGCCTTCGAGCTCCTCGAGGTACAGGCCGAGCAGCGTACGCGACAGATCATCGAAGACGCCTCGCGCGCACGAAACCGCGCACCAGGTTCGGAGGCGCAGAAAATCGGCGACTTCTATACGAGCTTCATGGATACGGCTCGCCTCGAGCAGGCGGGCATCGAGCCCCTCAAGGCGGAGCTCGCGCGCATCGATGCGATCCGCACGGCGCGCGACGTCGCCGCGCAGATCGGTCACGGCCAGCGCATCGGAGTGAATCACCCGTTCGTCTGGTTCGTAGGCCAGGACGGCCGCGATGCGACCCAGTACCTGGCGAACATTTACCAGACCGGTCTCACGATGCCGGACCGCGACTACTACCTGAAGCCCGACCAGCGCTATCAGGAACTGCGCGCGGGTCTCGAAGCGTACGCGCGCGACATGCTGTCACTCGCTGGCGTGACGGACGCGGCGGAGGCGGCGAAGCACATCGTCGTGCTCGAAACCAGGCTTGCCGAAGCGCACTGGACCAAGGTGAGGAACCGCGATCCGGTTGCGACCTACAACAAGATGACGGTGGCTGAGGCCACGAAGCTCGCGCCGGGCTTCGATTGGGCCGCGTTCAGCGCCACCGCGGGCGTTCCCGCGGACGTGGTCGACGTGAACCAGCCCAGCTACATCACCGCGATCGGCGAGCTGACACGGAGCGTACCGGTCGCGCACTGGCGCGAGTACTTCCGGTTTCACCTGATCGACGAGTACGCGCCGTTTCTGGCCCAGGCCTTCGCCGACAGGCAATTCGATTTCCGGCAGCGCGCGATCAGGGGAGTGAAGGAGCAGAAGCCGCGCTGGAAGCGCGCCGTGGACACGATGGACACGCTGATGGGCGAGATGGTCGGCGAGCTGTATGTGGAGAAGCACTTCAGCGCCGAGGCGAAGCAGCGCGTTCGGGCCATCGTCGACAATCTCCTGAAGACCTTCGACTCTTCCATCGACGGGCTCGACTGGATGAGCCCGGCGACCAAGCTCGAAGCGAAGCGCAAGGTGTCGAGCTTCACGGTGAAGATCGGCTATCCCGACAAGTGGCGGGACTATTCGTCGCTCACGATCTCGGCGACCGACCTCGCCGGTAACGTCGTCCGTGCGGCGATCTACGAGCACGAACGCAACGTCGCGAAGCTGGGCAAGCCGCTCGACCGCACCGAGTGGCTGATGCCGCCGCAGCAGGTCAATGCGTATTACTACCCGCCCATGAACGAGATCGTGTTTCCCGCCGCAATCCTCGAGCCGCCGTCCTTCAACGTCGCCGCCGACGATGCCGTGAACTACGGCGGTATCGGCTCCGTGATCGGGCACGAGATCAGTCACGGCTTCGACGATTCCGGCCGCCAGTTCGACGGTTCGGGCAATCTGCGCGACTGGTGGCAGCGGCAGGATGCCGCGAAATTCAAGGAGAAGGCCGCGAAGCTCGTCGCGCAATACGGCTCGTACACCGTGCTCGACGATCAGAAGCTGAACGGCGAGCTCACGCTCGGGGAGAACATCGGCGACCTCTCGGGCGCCGCGGTCGCGTACAGGGCGTACCTGCTCTCGCTCGGCGGGCAGGAGCCGCCGGTGATCGACGGCTTCACGGGCCCGCAGAGATTCTTCCTCGGCTACGGGCAGATCTGGCGGCGCAAGTTCCGCGAAGAGGAACAGCGCATGCGACTTCTGGTCGATCCGCACAGTCCGGCCGAATACCGCGCGAACGGCGTCGTGACCAACATGACCGAGTTTCATGAGGCCTTCGGTCTGAAGAGCGGCGACAAGCTGTATCGGGATCCCGAGGAGCGGGTGAGGATTTGGTAGCGCGCTTCCGCGCGCTAACCAAATCGGCTACAGGCCTGTAGTCTGTAGCCTGTAGCCTTCCCGGAGGTCCGTGCGATGCGCTTCCCGACTCTGTTTCTCCTGACCGTAGCCGCTGCCCTCTCCGGATGCGGCTACAACACCCTGCAGCAGCAGGACGAGAGCGTGAAGGCGGCGTGGTCGGAGGTGGTGAACCAATACCAGCGGCGCGCCGATCTCATTCCGAACCTCGTGAGCACGGTGAAGGGCTTTGCGGCGCAGGAGCAGAAGGTGCTGATCGGCGTGACCGAAGCGCGCGCGAAGGCGGGCTCGATTCAGGTGACGCCGGAGCTCATCAACGACGCCGAAGCGTTCGCGAAGTACCAGGCCGCGCAGGGCGAGCTCACTCAGGCTCTGAAGAGCCTGTTCGCGGTGGCCGAGGCGTATCCGGATCTGAAATCGGACGCGAACTTCCGCGACCTTCAGGCGCAGCTCGAGGGCACGGAGAACCGCATCACGGTCGCGCGCAACCGCTACATCGACTCGGTGCGGCAGTTCAACACGACCGTGCGCTCCTTTCCGACGAATCTCACGGCCATGCTGTTCAATTTCGACGTGAAGCCCAACTTCAGCGTCGCGAACGAGGCCGAGATCTCGGCGCCGCCCGCGGTGGACTTCGGAACCGATCAGCCTGCGCAGCCGCCGGCGACCGAATCTCCGCCGGCGAGCAACCAGTAGCCCGATCGAGCCGTGATTCGGCGTCGAACGGCGCACGCCGGCGTACGAGAGGCGATCGCCTTCGTTGCGTTCGCTCTCACTGTCGCGGCCTCGGCTCCCGGCGCGGCGCAGGACCTGCAGCCGATTCCGCCGCTCGAGGCGCGCGTCACCGATCTCACCGGTACGCTCACGGCGGAGCAGCAGGCCGCGCTCGAAGAGAAGCTCCGGGCGTTCGAGGCACGCAAGGGCTCGCAGGTTGCGGTGCTCATCGTGCCGACCACGGAGCCCGAGGCGATCGAGCAGTACGGCATTCGCGTCGTCGATGCCTGGAAGCTCGGGCGGAAGGACGTCGATGACGGCGCGCTCCTGCTCGTCGCCAAGGACGATCGCCAGATGCGCATCGAAGTGGGTTACGGGCTCGAAGGCGCGCTCCCGGATGCGATCGCCAAGCGCATCATCGCCGAGACGATCACGCCGCTCTTCAAGCAGGGCGACTACTTTGGCGGCATCAACGCCGGCCTCGATCAGATGATCCGCGTGATCGACGGCGAACCCCTTCCGGAGCCGGATCAGCGCTGGCAGGGCGGTCGCCCGGATTTCCAGGGCCTGCTGCCGATCCTGCTGATAGTGGTGCTGATCGGTTCCACGGTCCTGCGATCCATCTTCGGGCGCGCGCTCGGTGCGACGCTCACCGGCGGCGGCGTCGGCGCGCTGGCGTACCTCGTGAGCCGGGCGCTCGGGATCGCGGTGTTCGCCGGCGTGATCGCGTTTTTCTTTTCACTGTTTGCAGGAATCGGGCCGCGTGGGTGGTCGAGCAGGGCGCGGCACGCCGGATGGGGCGGCGGCTGGGGTGGCGGCGGCTTTGGCGGTGGCGGCGGCGGCGGGGGATTCAGCGGCGGCGGCGGCGGATTCGGCGGCGGCGGCGCGTCCGGCCGCTGGTGATACGGAAAGCTAGCGATGAAGCTCGGCCGATTGTTCCGCCATTCCTTCACGAGCCGCTGGAGCGTGCGGCGGCGGTTCACACCCTCCGTGCTGGCACGGGTCGAAGCGGCGATCCGCGAGGTGGAGTCGCGGCACGCCGGAGAGATCCGCTTCGCCGTGGAGGCCTCGCTCGATCTGCCGACATTGCTGCGGAACGAGCCCCCGCGGGTGCGGGCGCTCGAGGTCTTTGGTCGGCTTGGTGTGTGGGATACCGCCGAGAACAACGGCGTGCTCATC
Source organism: Gammaproteobacteria bacterium (assembly GCA_052389755.1). GTDB lineage: Bacteria > Pseudomonadota > Gammaproteobacteria > Steroidobacterales > Steroidobacteraceae > JBQTHP01. Next base: position 4,428 of record JBQTHP010000098.1, on the reverse strand, counting down.
TACGTGGTGCTCGCCGACCGCGACGTAGAAATCCTGGCGGACCGCGGCATCGCCGCGCGGGTGTCGCAGGACGATTGGGAGCGGGTGTGCCGCGAGATGGAAGGGCACTATGGCGCCGGGCGCTTCGAGGAAGGCTCGATCGCCGGCGTTCGTAGCGTGGGCTTGCTCCTGGCGAGACATTTCCCGGGGGGCCGCCCCGATGCCGATCAGCTGCCCAACCAACCCGTTCTCCTGTAGCTCGCGACAGACAGCAGCGAGGGCAGCCCGGGTGGTGCCATAATTCCTTGATATGAACCCGTTTGTTGCCCTTGCCCGCGGGGCCACCGTCGCAGGGTTGACGTTTGCGCTCGCGTCCTGCTCGCTCCTCGGTGAACCATGGTCGGGGCGGGATCGGCCTTCGGCCCGGAAAACGGTTGCTTCATCCGATCCTCCGCCCGTGGCGACTCACCGGTTCGAGATCGACCCCGATCGGGACGATGTCGTCGGCATCGTGCAGATCACGACCGCTGGCGAAGAGGACACGCTCTCCGACATCGCGCGGCGCTTCGACGTCGGCTACGAGGAGATCGTGCGCGCGAACCCCGATGTGGATCCGTGGTTGCCAGGCGGGGGCCGTCAGATCGTCGTGCCGAGCCGCTTCGTGCTGCCGGACGCGCCGCGCGAGGGCATCGTCATCAACGTTGCCGCCATGCGCCTCTTCTACTATCCGGTGCGCGAGACCGGCGCACCCCAGATCGTCCACACGTACCCGATCGGCATCGGCAAGGTGGGTTGGGCAACGCCCGAGGGCGTCACGAAGATCGTCCGCCGGCAGTTCGAACCCACATGGCGACCCCCTGCCTCAATCATCAAGGAGCACCGCAAGAACGGGGAGGACCTGGACGCCGTCGTCGGTCCGGGCCCGGACAACCCGCTCGGCCGGCATGCCTTCTACCTCGCGTGGCCGAGTTATCTCGTCCATGGCACCAACAAGCCCTACGGCGTCGGTCTGCGCTCGAGTCATGGCTGCATCCGCCTGTATCCCGAGGACATCGCCTACCTCTTCGAGGCGGTGCCGATCGGCACGAAAGTGCGCGTCGTGAATCAGCCATTCGTCTTCGGGTGGGATGCCGATGAGCTGCACCTGCAGGCGTTCGGCGTGCTCGAGGACGATCCGCGCGACTGGAAGCGCGCACAGAAGAAGCTCATCTCCACATCGTTTGCGGCGCGCATCCAGAAGGAGCTCAAAAAGCGCGGCGAAGAGGTCGACTGGGAGCTGGTGTCGTCACTCGCACACGAGCCCCGGGGCGTTCCCGTGCCGATTACGCGCGCCGATGCGAGCCTGGATCAGGTGCTCGCCGACGCGATGAAGGTGCAGAACGCCGTGCCCGCAGGCTCGAACTGGGACGGTGTGTCGGACCTGCCGGTCGACGAGCAGACCTTCCAGGAGATGCTCTCCGACTCGGACCCGGAGGCGCCCGGCGCCGCCCGCAAGACCGGCACGTGAGGCGCGCGATCGCAGCGGGAGCCGCCTGGCTCTGCGCGGTGCTCGGCACGACGGCGTACGCGAACACGTCGGCTCCGCCAGCGGAGCCCATTCAACCCGATCGCGACTACCATTCGTACGCGAATACCGCCGCCTTTCGCGTTCGGCATCTCGATCTCGAGCTGCGGGCCGATTTCGATGCGAGACGCCTGAGCGGTCGGGTCGACCTCGCCATCGAACGGCTCGATCCCGCCGAGCGCACGCTCGTTCTCGATACGCGCGACCTCGACGTACGCGCTGTGTCGCTGCTGCGAGGGGCAGGCGATCCAGTGCCGCTCACCTACGAGCTCGGCGCGCGGGACGCGCAGCTCGGGCAGAAGCTTCGCATCGAGCTGCCGGCGGGCGAGAAGGGCGGCGAGCTCACCGTTCGAATTGCCTACGCGACGCAGCCGCAGGCGTCGGGTCTGCAGTGGCTCACACCGCAGCAGACGGCGGGCAAGTCCCATCCGTTCCTCATGACGCAGTCCCAGGCGATCCACGCGCGCAGCTGGATCCCGCTGCAGGACACGCCACAGGTGCGCGCGACGTATCGCGCCACGATCCGCGTGCCCCGCGGGTTGCGCGCCGTCATGAGCGCGAACAACGATCCAAAGGGCGGCGTGAGAGCGCCGGGGAAGCTCACGACGTACCGTTTCGAGATGCCCCAGCGCATCCCGTCGTATCTCATGGCGCTTGCGATCGGGCGCCTCGATTTCCGGTCCACTGGCCCGCGCACCGGCGTGTACGCGGAAGTGCCCGTGCTCGCAAGCGCGGCGCGCGAGTTCGCCGACCTCGAGCAGATGCTCGCCACCTGCGAGCGCCTGTTCGGGCCGTACCGCTGGGGACGCTACGACCTTCTGATCCTGCCGCCGTCGTTTCCGTTCGGCGGCATGGAGAATCCGCGCCTCTCGTTCATCACGCCCACCGTGATCGCCGGCGATCGCAGCCTCGTCTCGCTGATCGCGCACGAGCTCGCACACTCCTGGTCGGGAAACCTCGTGACGAACGCGACGTGGCGCGATCTCTGGCTCAACGAAGGCTTCACCGTCTACCTCGAGCGACGGATCGTCGAAGCGCTGTACGGGCGCGAGCGCGAGGCGATGGAGGACGTGCTTGGGCTGCAGTCGCTGCGGCGCGATCTGGAGGACGTCGAAGAGCGCGATGAGATTCTCGCGATCGACCTCCGCGGACGAGATCCCGACGACGTGTTCTCCCAGGTGCCGTACGAGAAGGGCAAGCTCTACCTCGAATGGCTGGAGTCGCGATTCGGCCGGGAGACGCTCGACGCTTTCCTGCGCAGCTATTTCGACACTTTTGCCTTCCAGAGCATCACGACCGAGCGCTTCCTGTCCTACCTCGAGGCGAACCTGCTCGCCAGACATCCGGGTCGGGTCAGCGAAGGCGAGCTGAACGAGTGGATATACCGGCCGGGGCTGCCCGCGTCGGCGGTGCTGCCGCGCTCGGACGCTTTCATGCGCGTGGACGCGGCGGGCGAGCAGTGGCTCGCCGGGCGAATGAAGGCATCAGAGCTTCCCGGGGGCAAGTGGTCGACCCACGAGTGGCTGCATTTTCTCGACAACCTGCCGCCCCGCGTTCCGCGCGAACGGCTCGTCGAGCTCGACCGCGAATACCACCTGACGCAGGCATCGAACGCTCGGATCGCGCACAGCTGGCTGCTCGCCGCGATTCGCAACGGCTACGAGCCTGCGTATCCGCGCCTCGAGCAGTACCTGATCGGCATCGGCCGCCGCATCCTCATCAAGCCGCTGTACGAAGAGCTCATGAAGACCCCCGAGGGCGCCGAGCGCGCCCGACGCATTTTCGCGATGGCACGGGCCGGATATCACCCGATCGCGGCCGACTCGATCGCAGCCGTCGTCACGAAGAAGCCTGCTTCGTGACCAGACTGTCCGAGTGGCTGGAGCTGATGCTCGCCGAGATCGCTCGCAAGCGCGAGGAGGTCGAGCGGGACCGCGAAGAGCGATCGCGACGCGAGCAGGAGCGCGAGGCGGCGGACGCGGATGGTTCTACCCCTCCACGACGATAATCCGACGGAGCTGCAGCCGGTCGTCACGATCGCGCTGATCGCCGCGTGCGTGCTCGCATTTGTGTGGTGGATCAGCGCAGGGCCGCGGGGCAGCGAGCGCATCATCTACTCACTCGGCGTGATCCCCGCGGTGTTGATCGGCAGCCGCGAGCTGCCGCCGGAGCTCGCGATCGTGCCGCCGACGGCGTCGATCTTCACCTCGATGTTCCTGCACGGCGGACTCTGGCACCTGCTCGGCAACATGCTGTACCTCTGGATCTTCGGCAACAACGTCGAGGATTCGATGGGACACGGACGCTTCCTCGCGTTCTATCTTCTGTGCGGCATCGCCGCCGTGTTCGCGCAGGCGATTCCCGAGCCGAATTCGACCATCCCGATGGTCGGCGCGAGCGGCGCGATCTCGGGCGTGCTCGGCGCCTACATGCTTCTCTACCCGCATGCGCGTGTGCTTCTCGGCCTGCCGCTCGGCTTCTACATCGTGCAGCTCGGGCGCTTCCCGGCAGTCTGGGTGCTCGCGTTGTGGTTCGGCATGCAGCTCCTCAGCAATACGCTCGCGAGCCCCGAAGCTCAGGGTGGAGTCGCGTTTCGCGCTCACATCGGGGGTTTCGTCGCCGGGATGGCGTTGATACCGTTCTTCAAGCGCCGTGGCGTGCCGCTCTGGCGGCCACCGAGGCGGGGAGAGGGTTGACGCACGGGCGACCGGCGCGCGTCGAAGGCCCTGCGCGATCGCTGATCGTCGCGCGGTTGTAGTCCATTACCTCTCGTCGAACCGAAGCGAAAACGGCGCGATCCGGCTTGCTCGATGGCGTTTTAATTAGCTCCACCCAATTCGCTCGGGGGAAAAGCCAACGAGCAAGCCGGGGCGCGCCGCGGCCGC
>JBQTHP010000097.1:0-9045 GCA_052389755.1 Gammaproteobacteria bacterium | reverse complement strand
CGATATGAAATAATCCGCGCCAGAAATTCCGCCCGCCGTCCTCGAGGTTTCACGTGATGGAAGACAACCGCAGAAAAGCGCTCGCCGCCGCCCTGGGTCAGATCGAAAAGCAGTTCGGCAAGGGCTCCGTGATGCGTCTCGGGGATGCCGGGGCTGCGTGGGACGTCGAAGCCGTTTCCACCGGCTCCCTGGGCCTGGACATCGCGCTCGGCGTCGGCGGTCTGCCGCGCGGCCGCGTGGTCGAAGTGTTCGGCCCGGAAGCCTCGGGCAAGACCACGCTCACGCTTCAGGTCGTCGCGGAGATCCAGCGTAACGGCGGCACGGCCGCGTTCGTCGATGCGGAGCACGCGCTCGACCCCACCTATGCCGGAAAGCTCGGCGTCGACGTCAACGAACTCCTCGTGTCGCAGCCGGACACCGGCGAGCAGGCGCTCGAGATCACCGACATGCTCGTGCGCTCCGGCGCGGTGGATCTCGTGGTCATCGACTCCGTCGCGGCCCTCACGCCCAAGGCCGAAATCGAAGGCGAGATGGGCGATGCCCACGTCGGGCTTCACGCGCGTCTCATGTCGCAGGCGCTGCGCAAGCTCACGGGCAACATCAAACGCTCGAACACCATCGTCATCTTCATCAACCAGATCCGCATGAAGATCGGCGTGATGTTCGGTAACCCGGAGACCACCACCGGCGGCAACGCGCTCAAGTTCTACTCGTCCGTGCGGCTCGACATCCGCCGCATCGGTGCGATCAAGAACGGCGAAGAGGTCGTCGGCAACATGACTCGCGTGAAAGTAGTCAAGAACAAGGTGTCGCCGCCGTTCCGCGAGGCCGAGTTCGAGATCATGTACGGGCAGGGTATTTCCCGCGAAGGCGAGATCATCGATCTCGGAAGCGCCAACAGCATCATCGAGAAGTCCGGCTCGTGGTACAGCTACAAGGGCGAGCGCATCGGCCAGGGCAAGGACAACACGCGCGAATTCCTCAAGAACAACAAGACCATCGCCCAGGAGATCGAGAACCAGATCCGCGCGAAGCTCATGCCCGTGAAGGCGGGCAGGAACGGCAGCGGCGAGCACGAGCAGGCGAACACTGCCTGAAACCCCTCACCCGCCTCCGGCACACCCCTCACCCGCCTCCGGCACACCCCTCACCCGCCTCCGGCACCCTCTCCCCGCGAAGCGGGGAGAGGGTTGGGGTGAGGGGCGAGCGAAGCGGTGATCGTTTCGAGCACCGCATCGACGTGAATCAGGATCTCGTGATTCCAGAAGCGAACGACACTGAATCCGCGCGCATTCAGACGCGTCGTACGTGCCGCGTCGTGGTGGTTCTCGCCTGCGCAGCGACAGTCAGCTGCGCGTCGACTTCACCTGAGCCGCAGAGCAGCGCGTCGCTAAAACGACGCTTCCGGAGAACATCCGGCAGCTCGTCGTCGGCGACGCCGTGGAGCAATTGCGCGCGTTCGCCGCCGGCGGGGGTCACGTACTCTTCGGCACGGACGTCGGATACATGACCGACTACGACCCCACGGATGAATACGTCCTCATGTCCCGCGCCGGGCTCACGCCGATTCAGATTCTGGCGTCGCTCACCACCGCGCCCGCCGTGCGCTGGAAGGAAGAGGATCGTCGGGGTCGGGTCGAACCCGGCCTCCGACGTCAAGAATTTCGCCAAGGTGAGGTGCGCGTTTCGTGCGGGTGAGGGGGGTGAGGGGCAGTGAGCGTTTGAAGTATCGCGTGGAGTACAGCGTCGGTTTCGTTCAATACCTCGTGGTTCCAGAATCGGGCCACACAAAACCCATGATCCGCCAGTCGCATCGTACGTGCCGCATCGTATCTTCTGGCTTTTGTCTCTCCATGCTGTCCGCCGTCGAGCTCGATCACGAGCTTTTTCTCAAGGCAGACGAAATCGACGATGTAGTCGCCTATCAGCTGCTGACGCCTGAACTTGTATCCCTGCAATCTCCGGTTTCTAAGCGCATTCCAGAGTTTCCGTTCGGCATCCGTCATTCCGATTCGCAGCGCTCGGACGCGGGTTCGCATCAGCGATGCCATACGCTCGAGCGTGCTCGAGTAAGCGAAAGCGCACGAACTGCATTTGGGATGGTGTTATGAAGAAACGCGCCACACCCTCGCCCCGAAGGGGAGAGGGTAGGGTGAGGGTCGAGGCCGCTGACCCGCAGGCGGTTCGCGCCGCGGCGGTTGCGCTGCTAGCACGGCGCGATTTCGCGAGCGGCGAGCTGCGGGCGAAGCTCGAAACGCAGGGCTATGACCGCGCCACCGTTGCCGAGGCCGTGACCGATCTCGTCGAGGGCCGGGTGCTCGACGACGCGCGCTATGCCGAGAATTTCGTCGGTTACCACGCCGATCGCGGCCAGGGGCCGATCCGGATCGCGGCCGACCTGAAGGCGCTCGGGCTCGACGCGGAGCTCATCGACGCCGCGCTCGAGGCTGGACCGGATTGGCGCGCTCGCGCCCGCGAGGTGCGCATCCGCCGCTTCGGCATCCCCGAGCCCAGGACGTGGGTCGAGAAAGGCAAGCAAGCCCGTTTTTTGCAGTACCGGGGCTTTTCATCGGATCATATCCGGGCGGCGCTCGGCGCCGACTTCGACCCGGATACCTGACGTTGACCAAGCCTTCTTACATGAGTGCGGCGGACGTCCGCCGCGCTTTCCTCGAGTTTTTCCGCGCGCGCGGCCACGCGATCGTGCCGTCGAGCCCGCTCGTGCCCGCGAACGACCCGACGTTGCTGTTCACGAACGCGGGCATGGTGCAGTTCAAGGACGTGTTCCTCGGCAAGGAAAAGCGCGACTACGTGCGCGCTGCTTCGAGCCAGCGCTGCGTGCGCGCGGGCGGCAAGCACAACGACCTCGAGAACGTGGGTTACACCGCGCGGCATCACACGTTTTTCGAGATGCTCGGCAACTTCTCCTTCGGCGACTACTTCAAGCGCGACGCGATCCGCTTCGCGTGGGACTTCGTCACCGGCACGCTCGGGCTCGATCCGTCGCGGCTGTGGGTGAGCGTGTACAAGGACGACGACGAGGCGGCGAACGTCTGGCTCAAGGACATCGGCATCCCGGCCGAGCGTTTCGCGCGACTCGGGGAAGCGTCCAACTTCTGGGCGATGGGTGATACGGGTCCGTGCGGGCCGTGCAGCGAGATCTTCTACGACCACGGCCCGGGGATGGCCGGCGGACCTCCCGGCTCGAAAGACGAGGACGGCGATCGCTTCGTCGAGATCTGGAATCTCGTCTTCATGCAGTACGAGCGCTCCGCGGACGGCAAGCTCACGCCGCTGCCGAAGCCCTCGGTGGACACCGGCGCGGGGCTCGAGCGCATGGCCGCGGTCATGCAGGGCGTGCACTCCAACTACGAGATCGATCTCTTCAGGAACCTGATGAGCGCGGCCGCGGCGCTGGCGAAGATCGAAGGGCTCAACCATCCGAGCCTGCGCGTCATCGCCGATCACATCCGCTCGAGCGCCTTTCTGGTCGTGGACGGTGTCACGCCGTCGAACGAGGGGCGAGGATACGTCCTGCGCCGGATCATCCGTCGTGCCATTCGTCACGGATACAAGCTCGGTATCAGCGAGCCATTCCTGTGGAAGCTGGTCGGTCCGCTCGAGCAGGCAATGGGCGTCGAACATTTCCCGGAGCTGCAGCGCGGACGCGTGCATGCCGAGCGCGTGCTGAAGCAGGAAGAAGAGCGCTTCGCAGAAACGCTCGCCACGGGCATGACGCTGCTCGAGTCGGCAATCAAGAGTCTCAAAGGCAAGACGATCGACGGCGAAACCGTGTTCAAGCTCTACGACACCTACGGCTTTCCGGTCGACCTCACCGCGGACGTCGCGCGCGAGCGCGGCCTCGCGATCGATCAGGCGGGCTTCGAAGCGGCGATGGATGCGCAGCGCGAACGCGCGCGTGCGGCGAGCAAGTTCGGCGTCGACCTCAGAAGCGGCACGACGATCGATTCGCGCACGGTGTTCCAGGGGTATGAAGACCTCAATTCCGACGGCCGCGTCGTCGCGTTGCTTAAGAACGGCGCCTCCGTCGATGTGCTCAAGACGGGCGAGCAGGGCGAAGTCGTGCTCGACCGCACTCCTTTCTATGCAGAGGCGGGCGGGCAGGTGGGCGATGCGGGCGAGCTCGCAGGCCCCGGCGTGCGCTTCATCGTCGAGGACACGCAGAAGCGCGGCTACGCGCATTCGCACATCGGCAAGGTTGCGGAAGGCAGGATCAAGCTCGGCGATGCGCTCGGCGCGCACGTCGACGGCGAGCGCCGCCAGGCGACCGCGCTCAATCACACCGCGACGCACCTTCTGCATGCCGCGCTCCGCAAAGTGCTCGGCACGCACGTGCTGCAGAAGGGCTCGCTCGTCGCGCCCGACCGGCTGCGCTTCGACTTCTCGCACTTCCAGCCGATCACGACCGAAGAGCTGCGCGAGATCGAACGGCTCGTGAACGACGAGATCCGGCGCAACACGCCGGCCGACACCGCCGAGATGCCGTACGAGACGGCCGTTGCGAGCGGCGCCATCGCACTCTTCGGCGAGAAATACGAGAAGGACGTACGCGTGCTGCGCATCGGGGATTTCTCCACGGAGCTGTGCGGCGGCACGCACGTGAAGCGCGCCGGCGACATCGGCTTCTTCAAGGTCGTGAGCGAAGGCGGCGTCGCTGCCGGCGTGCGCCGCATCGAGGCGATCACCGGGCAGGGCGCGCTCGACTACGTGGTCGAGAACGACGCTCTGCTCAAGGACGTCGCGAGTCTCGTGCGCGGTACGCGCGAGGACCTGCGCGACAAGGTCAGCGATGCGCTCGAGCGCATCCGCCAGCTCGAGAAAGAGAACCGCACGCTGAAGGATCGGCTCGCCACCGGGCAGGGCACCGACCTCGCCTCGGGCGCCATCGACGTGCAGGGCGTGAAGGTCGTTGCGACCAGCGTCGACGGTGCGGATGCCGGTGCGCTGCGCAATGCCGTCGATCAGTTGAAGAGCAAACTGAAGTCAGCGGTCGTGGTGCTCGCCTCGGTCGAAAGCGCCAACAAGGTGCTGCTGGTCGCCGGCGTGACCAACGATCAGACCTCGCGCATCAAGGCCGGCGAGCTCGTCGGTGCGATCGCTGCGCAGATCGGCGGCAAGGGCGGAGGCCGGCCGGACTTCGCGCAAGCGGGCGGCACCGATCCGTCGAAACTGCCGGCCGCGCTGGCTGCGGTGCCGGAGCTGGTGAGGGCGAGGCTGGTGGCGGGCGGCTGACCGCTTCGGCTATGAGCGCCGGACCGCTCTGGAACGTGCGGCCGACATCGTGAGGCGTTCGGCACATCGCAGCAGCTCCTCGGCCACGTCGGCGATGCGCCGACCTTGCGAGCGCGAGGCGCGCAGCGCGGCTCGTCGCGACCCAGAGCGTTGACCGATGAGTTGCGCCGCGAAGTGGCGCGCACCATCGAGTATCTGCGCGCGCGGCGGGCATGAACGCGATCGAGGTCAGCAAGAGCGAGCGGGGGCAACTACGACTCCTGCTGGTCGAGGACGCAGACCGTTCTCGCAGGCGGTGAAGCTGTCGCAGAGAAGCTGCGTGCGGCATTGGCGTCAGCGCGGCTTGCGACGTCCGCAGGCCGACGCGCATGCGCCCCAGGCGGCGGTCGCCTCGCTGCTGTACCGGGCAGACGGAGCTCTCTACGCGAGCAAGCATGCGGGCCGCAACCGTGTCATGGTAGCCGCGTAGGCGACGCCTCATCGCAGCCGCTCGAGCCCTGTAGACTTCGGGCCTGCGTGGCTCTCATCGTCCAGAAATACGGCGGCACCTCCGTCGGCTCCCTCGAGCTCATCCGGCGCGTCGCGGAGAGAGTCGCCGCCGTGCGCGAGCGCGGCGATCGCATCGCGGTGGTCGTATCCGCGATGGGCGATGCAACCGATCGACTCGTCGATCTCGCTCGCGGCATCTGCCCGGAGCCCGTGCCGCGCGAGATGGACGCGTTGCTCTCGACCGGCGAGCAGGTCTCGATCGCGCTGCTGGCGATGGCACTCAACGCACGCGGCGCGCGCGCGCGATCCTTCACCGGCGGGCAGGTGCGCATCGTCACGACCAACGTGCACTGTCGCGCGCGCATCGCCGACGTCGAAACCAAACGCCTGCGCGCGGCGCTCGATGAGGACTTGATCCCCGTGGTCGCAGGCTTTCAAGGCGTGGATGCCGACGGCAACATCACGACCATCGGCCGCGGCGGCTCCGACACCACCGCCGTCGCGCTCGCCGTCGCTCTGAAGGCCGACGAGTGCCAGATCCTCACCGACGTCGACGGTGTCTATACCACCGATCCGCGCATGGTCGCCGATGCGCGCCGGCTCGAGCGGCTGTCGTTCGAGGAGATGCTCGAGCTCGCCGGTCAGGGCTCGCGCGTCCTGCACCTGCGGTCGGTCGAATTCGCGGCGAAGTACGACGTACCCCTGCGCGTACTATCGAGCTTCGGCGCAGGGCCGGGTACGCTCATCTGCAGAGAGGATCAACGCGTGGAAGCGCCCGTCGTTGCCGGCATCGCGTTCAATCGCGACGAGGCCCAGATCACGATCACCGGCCTGCCCGATGCGCCGGGGATCATCCATCGGCTGCTGAAGCCCGTGTCCGAGGCGAACATCGAGATCGACATGATCGTGCTCGCGACGAACCGCCCGGGCCACGCCGATCTGTCCTTTACCGTGCACAGGGACGACTACGCGCAGGCCCTGAAGAGCGTGCGGGCCGCGGCCGAGGGGTTTCCCGGCAGCGTTGTGTCCGGTAGCGACCGTGTCGCGAAGCTCTCGATCGTGGGCGTCGGCATGCGCTCGCACGCGGGGGTCGCGACCAAGCTATTTGAGACGCTGGCCCTCGAGGCGGTGCCCGTCCACCTCGTATCCACCTCAGAAATAAAGGTTTCCGTGCTGATCCCGGAAACGGCCCTCGAGGCAAGCGTAAAGTCGCTGCACGCGGCCTTCGGCCTCGCCCACGCCCCTTCGGTCCCTAAGTAAGCCCGCCCCTATCATAGTTTCAGGGTTTCTCTTATTGTCTTTACGGGCCAACCCCTTAGATTCACCTATGGATTTTTGCGGCGCGGCCAAGGTCGGTCCGCTGCAGAGATCAAGGAGGACATAAGAATGCTCATACTGACGAGACGGGTGGGGGAGACAGTGATGATCGGCAACGACGTCACCGTCACCGTACTAGGGGTCAAAGGCAACCAAGTCCGCGTCGGGATCAACGCGCCGAAGAACATCGCCGTTCATCGCGAAGAGATCTACGAGCGCATCAAGCGCGAGCAGCAGGGCGAACACCCTGACGATCGCTCAGAGCGCGAGCACGAGACGAAGGCACACGCCGACTACGTCTGACGCTCGAGTCTCAGTGTTTACCAAACTGCCTGGGCCGCGCTCGCCGCGACCCGATGCGGCTTTACGCTTTCCGACCCCGCCAGTATTATTTGCGGCCCTGCTTGCGGCGGGGCGGCTCGGCCAGCTCGTAAGTGCCTGATCAAGCTGCCGTTTCGAACACAAAACGGAGAGATGGCCGAGTGGTCGAAGGCGCGCCCCTGCTAAGGGCGTAAGGGTCAAAAGCCCTTCGAGGGTTCGAATCCCTCTCTCTCCGCCAGTTATCGATTTCACCCCGGCTCAGGCCGTCTCAGAAGAGCTGAAAATCCCCTGATTCTCAGGGTGTTGTGGTCTCACGGCGTCTCGTATGCTCTCGCCTTGTCTCGCCACGGTGCAGGTACAATTGAGGGTATCGGCACCGACGGTGCGGGAGATACCCTCAGATGCTGACGGACACGCAGATACGCCGCGCCAAACCCTCCGATTCCCCACGAAAACTCTTCGATGGTCGGGGGCTGTACCTCTACGTCATGCCGAACGGCGGTCGATACTGGCGTTTCAACTATCGGTTCAACGGGAAATACAAGACGCTCGCCTTCGGCGTCTATCCAGACGTGTCGCTAGCGAAGGCAAGACTGCGTCTCCAGGAGGCGCGGGAGCAGCTCGACGAGGGCATCGATCCTTCCACCGAGAAACAGACTTCGGGCAAGACCTTCGAGACCGTGGCGCGTGAGTGGTTTGCCCACTGGAAAGCCGGCCGGAACGAGCGACACGCCCACTACGTCATCAAGCGGCTGGAAGCCGACATCTTCCCCGAGTTCGGCTCGCGGCCCCTATCCGAGATTCCAACGTCCGCGTTCCGGGACGCCGTCCGGAAGATCGAACGGCGCGGCGCCCTGGACATCGCCAAGCGGGTTCTGCAGAACTGCGGCCAGATCATGCGCTATGCCGTGGCCAACGACCTCGCCAAGCGCAATCCGGTTGCGGAGGTGAAGCCAGCCGATGTGCTGAAACCCCACAAGCGACGCAACTATCCGCGGGTGGGTGCCAAGGAGCTGCCGGACCTCCTGCACGCGATCGACGGCTACGTAGGCAGCGAGCACACGCGCCTTGCGCTCCAACTGATGGCACTGACGTTCGTTCGCACGTCCGAGCTGATCGGCGCTCGCTGGTCAGAGTTCGACCTGAAGGCGGCGCGTTGGGACATCCCGGCCGAGCGAATGAAGATGAAGACGCCGCACATCGTGGCAATGAGCACGCAGGCCTTGGCTGTGCTGCGGCGACTCAAGGAGATTTCGTTTGATCGCGAGCTCGTGTTTCCCGGCGACGTGAAACCGGACAAGCCCATGAGCAACAACACACTCCTGTTCGCGCTGTACCGGATGGGCTATCGCGGGCGGATGACCGGACACGGATTTCGCGGTGTCGCGTCGACCATCCTGCACGAGCAAGGTTGGCCGCACGAGCACATCGAGCTGCAGCTTGCACACCAGGAGCGAGACGATACGAGCGCGGCCTACAACCATGCACTCTATCTCGAGCCTCGCGCGAAGATGATGCAGGCCTGGGCGGATCACCTGGTGCGCCTAAAAGAAGGCGCGGTCTCTTAGTGGGCGCGAGCCCACCCGGCAACTGTTGCTCCAGCCGGTAGCAATCGAAGCAGCGGTGGAGGTAACGAAGCAGCTGAAGCCTTCGGTGAAGAGGGTC
>JBQTHP010000096.1:0-12972 GCA_052389755.1 Gammaproteobacteria bacterium | reverse complement strand
CCGTGTGCAGGTGGCGCAATTGGTTGCTGAAGAGGACGCCGGTCTCTCCCGCCACCACGCCTGAGCCGTACCAGGAACCCAGCGTCTGCGTGACGGCAACCATGTTGCCCACACCATCGGCTACCGTGAGGTGCGTCGTGTTGGACTTCTCCGCTTTCTGCGGCGAGTGCCTCGAATGCTCTATGTCGATGGAGCATTCGGGGCGGGGAACGAGGCATTACGATTCGGGGCAGGTCCTGCAATAGCCGCTTTCTGGTAATCGCGTGAATGCCACGCCGACCGCCCTGACGCGACAGATGCTCGAATGGATTGCGGAGCGTCCCCGCGACTATGCGGAAGTGATGGAAGGGTGGCGGACGTCCTGCCCGCGGCTATCCATCTGGGAGGACGCCTGCGCAAGCGGCTTCATTGGATATGAGGCCGGTAGCGGGAAGGTGATTCTCAGCGATGCAGGCCGGGCCTATCTTGCCAGCTGCTCCCGCAACCACAGCCCGCCGTGAGCTCGCCGGGCTCCGGCAGATGACAGGACATCCGGATGGTCTAGCGCCGCCGTCGTAGCATTCTCATAGTGTCGTGCATACGGCGTCGGTGACGTACGCTCGCTGGCATGCGGACTGAAGCTGCCTTCCCGCTATATAGCGCGAGCGACCGACGCGCGATCTACCTGGCTACCTTCGTGCGTGCCACGGCGACCGGGTTCAGTGGCGTGTTGTTGGCCATCTATCTTGCCGGGATCGGGTTCGATGCCGGTGCGATCGGATTGCTGATCGGTGTCGGCCTCGCCGGAGCGACTTTCGCAGTCGGCATCGTGACGTTCACGGGCGACCGGCTCGGCCATCGCCGATGGCTCATTTTGGTTACGGTCCTGGCGACGATCGGTGCGTTGGGCGTCGCGACCGGCGAATCCTTCGGTGTGCTGGCTGCGGCTGCGTTCATCGGCATGGTCAACGGGATGGGTCGAGATCGAGGCGCTGCCGCGGTGATCGAACAGGCGCTGTTACCCCGGACCGCCTCAGATGCGGACCGCACCTGGGTGTTCGCCCGCTACAACGCGCTTCAGGATGTCGGTCACGCCCTCGGCAGCGCGCTTGCCGGGTTGCCGAGTCTCTTGGAGAGCGCAGGTGTAGCCCGAACGACCTCGCTGCAAAGCGCCATGCTCCTGTACGCAGCGCTCTCGGCCGTGCCTCTCGTTGCCTACCTGCGCCTCAGTACCGCGGCCGAAGTGGCGCGACCGCGATTACCCCAGCCGGTCGCGTCCGAGAGCAGGCGACGGCTGTGGAGCATTTCGAGCCTGTTTGCGCTCGACAGCTTCGCGGGCGGCTTTCTCACGACGGCGCTCGTCGCTTACTTCTTCCATGTGAGGTTTGGCGTCGAAGCAGCGTCACTGGGTCTGCTGTTTTTCGGGGCGCGCGTGGCGAACGCGCTTTCGCATCTTGCTGCTGCACCGCTTGCCAGGCGCTTCGGCCTGGTGAACACCATGGTGTTCACGCATATTCCGTCGAGCCTGCTGCTGGTGACCGTTGCGTTCGCACCCAGCTTCGAAGTTGCGGCCGTGCTGTTTCTCCTGCGCGAGGGTCTCGTAGAGATGGACGTGCCCACGCGCCAGTCGTACGTGATGGCGATCGTGCGTCCCGAGGAGCGCGCCTATGCGTCAGGCATCACTCATCTCGTCCGGATCGGCGGCTGGGCGGTCGCGGCTGCACTTACCGGATGGGTCATGGAGGGGGCCGCCTTGATGATCCCGTTGGTGGTCGGCGCGTTCCTGAAGATCCTCTACGACCTGCTCCTCTGGAGGGCGTTTCGGGGTCTTCGGCCCCCGGAGGAGACAGCGAGGCCGCCACGCCCTGCCCGGTAGGCACCGCGTCAAGTCACGGCGAGGAATACCGGCTGCTGCTTGAACTACGAAATCGGGCAGCCGATTTTCGTATCGCAATCGTTCCCGTCGCTTCAGCGTATTGACGACGTTCCGGTCCAAGAGCAGTGGTGGCAAATCCCTCTCTCTCCGCCAGTTACGCATCTCACGACGTTTCACCCCGTCTCAAGAGCCCTGAAAATCCCCGGATTCTCAGGGTGTTCAGAGTTCCCAACGCGAACGGTGCGGTTAGGAGCGTCTGCGGCGAGTTGTCCGTCGGCGTCTACGAAGCATCTCCTTCAGCTCGCCCCCGGCAAGGTGATCCAGTGGCACGACGTGTACTCGTCGATCCAGCTCGTACGTACGCGAACCCGGGTACAGCACGATCAATTGCTCGAGGCGGAGGTCGGTGAGTGCGATGCGCATTGAGGGTGTGATCGTCGGCGCGTCCGCGCGCTTGATCTCTATCCCCAGGCGGCGACCGCCCTTGAAGAGCAGCAGATCGAGCTCGGCACCCTGGTGCGTCGCCCAGAAGTACGCTTGATCCGGTTCGAGCGCGTTGAGTACCTCCTCAACAGCGTATCCCTCCCAGGAAGCGCCGCCCTTGGGGTGCGCAAGGAGATCGTTCTCCGTGCGAATTCCGAGCAGCGCGTGCAGGAGTCCGCTGTCGCGCACGTAGACCTTCGGGGCCTTCACCTGACGCTTGGTCAGATTCTCGTGCCAAGGCTGTAGCTGTCGGACGATGAGCAGGGTCGTAAACAGATCGAGATAGCGGCGCACCGTGGACTCGCCGATGCCCAGCGATCGCGCGGGATCGGCAGAACTCCAGATGCTCCCGTGGCTATGCGCAACCATTGTCCAGAAGCGAAGTGCGGCTGGCGCCGGGATTCGGATGCCGAGCTGGGGCAGATCGCGCTCCAGAAAGGTTTGAATGAACTGCTGTCGCCAGGTGAAGCTGTCATCGTTTGTGCGCGCAAGAAATGACAGAGGAAACCCACCGCGCTGCCAGTGGCGATTGAGGGATGGTGCGCCGACCTCGCCGAGGCTGAAGCCCGATATGGCAATCGTCTCGATGCGACCGGCAAGGGACTCGGAGGATTGACGGAGCAATTCAGGTGAAGCACTCCCGAGAATGAGAAATCGCGCAGGCAATGGCCTGCGGTCGGCCAACACACGCAACACGGGGAAGATGTCGGGGCGATGCTGGATCTCATCGATGACGACGATGCCGCGCAAACCCTCGAGCGCCGTCATGGGCTGCGAGAGGAGTGCAAGACTTGCGGGCTCCTCGAGGTCAAAGTAATTGAGGGAACGGTTGGGCACAATCTGCCGTGCCAGCGTAGTCTTGCCGCTCTGACGCGGTCCGATCAGTGCGACGACCCGGCTGCGCTTGAGGGCGCGTCGTATGCGATCCAGTAGTCCGGTGCGTTCCAGCATGCCCGCAAGTCTACCACGACAATCCACCACATAGTGGCTGAATTTCATGGGACGGAGGAGTTGCACGGGTCTGTTGTCAACGTGTCCGGCCTGGCTCCCGCGATTTCTCCGGTGCGACGGAGCAGGTGCCGCTCGGCCCCATCGACGATCCCTCTGCGGTCGCCAAATCCATTCCCGCGTTGGCGAAAGACATCATGGCCGTTTATCGCGAGACAGATCGACGGCTGTTTCTCGACAATCTCTTCAGGCTGCAGCTCGTTGCGGGCGACGATGAGGCTGCGGCCAAGACCACTGAGTCGCTGCGCGTGCAGGAGGCAAGCGACTCTTCGCTCGTATCCAAGACGCGCCATCTGCAGTTTGCGATTCTTGCGCAGGCGAGAGCACGTCAGGCCGCAGACAAAGTCTCGTTCGAGAGTGCATTCGAGCAGGCGTTTCGCGATGCGTTCGCCTGTCCGGCTACTAGCGCACAGTGGTCAATAAATGATGAGAGCGATCCATACAAGTGTGGATTGCGGGTTGCTGGAGCATAGGACCGAGTGCAAATTCGTGCCCAGCGAGTGGCACAAAACGACCCAAAGCGGTCTCTCGCTGCTAGATCACGGAATCACAACCCAAGCGATCAGTTCAGGAGTTTAGCGTGCCGCTGGCGCCGAGACAGGGCTTGCACTGGCTCGGTCGAGCAAGAACGAGGCAGAGCCCGGCCCGCGAAAGCGGGGTCCCACAAGTAGAGCACCTATGCAGTCGGTGCGGGCGTCGTATCGAATTCCCCGTGCAGGAACTTTACCGCCGAGAATGATAGCCGGAAGGGAAAGATGTTGACGAACAACAGCAGAAGGAAGGGATGTCCCTTCAGCGCCTGAGGAATATCCGATCCTACATCTTCCTCTGAAGCGATTTTCTGAAGCTCCGTCCACTCCATCATCGAGGGGTAAATCTTGGTTGCGTTGGTAGCGCCTTCGCCGGTGCGAAAAAGACCGTATCTCCACGGCTCATCGGGCACGAGGCGCTCGTGGTTGATTCGCGTGAAGTCCGGCCACAGCTCCCGGCAGGCTTCCTTGATGCCGGAGCGCACGAGGCAAGCCATGAGACCTTCGCAGACGTAGCTTGTGCCTTGAAAGCCGTCGCCCTCGTAGGGGTCGTCGCATCCGAGAAGGGGCTGAGACTTGTGACGGACGACGTCTTCGATTGTGTAGTAGGGAGAGGCCAGGTGCTCCGGGCCTTCCTGCAATTTGTTTTGCATGATAGCGGCAAGCACGCGCGCGACGACAATGTCGTGGGCGGGCGAAGGGGCTAGGCGCTTGCGGAACCAAACGAAGCTCAGGAAGTGCGCAATCGCGGCTTCGCCCCAGAGCCACTGCGGCGGAAGACCCTCAGGGATGAGGCTCTCGATGACGGCTTTATGCTCGGGGCGTTTCCAGCCTTCCTTCTCCGACCACATCCAATAGATGGCCATGAGCGCGTAGAGGAGAAGCAGCCTCGGCTTGTAGAAGGCGAATTCGCTGAAGGGATCGCCTTCAGCCAGGGTCTTGCGCTCGGCGATCTCGGCGCAAAGCTGACTCAGAAGGCCATAGATCGCGTCGCGCGCCGTCTCTACCGCCTCCTTGCAGTCCTTCTCAAAGTCAAGGCCGTTCTTCTCGGCAGCGGCGATGACATAGGCTGCGAACATCGTCCAGGCCGTGATCTCGGCGAAGTGGTTCTGCAGCCGAGAGAAGGAATTGAGAGCCACGGCGGTGATGACCGCAGCGCTCGTGACGCGGCGGCGTAGTTCCGGCGCGGGCACTTCGTGCTCCAAGCGGAGCGTGTGTCTTAACAGGGGATCGAATATCTCAGCCGGAAAAATCTCGTCGCCGGAGTAGTTCAGCAGCTTGATCAGATTGGCGAAGTCCTCGACTTCGGAGGGCCACAAGGAGAGACCAAGGGAATTCGCCCAGGCGAGAAGCGTGCCTTTCGCGATGGTCTTGATCTTCTCGGGCGGATGGCCGCGGCTCTCAAGGCCCGCATTCAGGCGTTGCAGCTCAAGCGAAACGGCTTCGTCAATCTCGCCGTTCGTGACGAGATAGCATTCGTCGGGAATCTTCTTCTCGTAGCCTGGGACGCCAAGGGCGAGCGTCGCAAGCTGTTCAAGCTGCCCGCGTATCTCGTCGAACTGACCGGGCTTGAGAGACTTTCCCGGATTGCCTTTGAGCTGAAAGCCGACGATCTTTCCTTCGGGGGAAACGGCGATGATGTCCTTGCCGTGCTCAAGGGGCGTGTGTTCCGTGTTGTGAATGATGCGGTAGCCCTGCCCGATGAGCATCTGGCAGAAGCAACGCTGATAAGTACGCTCGCCCGCGCTATCCAACCAGTTTTCGAGAAGCCTCTCGAGCACGCCATTGCTCCTTCTTCCTTGCCATCATGTCGTCGAACTTTCGCTTGAGTTCCGGGCTCTC
Organism: Gammaproteobacteria bacterium; assembly: GCA_052389755.1. Classification (GTDB taxonomy): domain Bacteria; phylum Pseudomonadota; class Gammaproteobacteria; order Steroidobacterales; family Steroidobacteraceae; genus JBQTHP01. The sequence continues at coordinate 7,254 of JBQTHP010000096.1, read as the reverse complement.
GCTGATCTCTTTCTCGATGGCCGTCATTCGTTCCCGAGCGAATGGCGGGCCATCAAGGAGAAGCTCGTGCGGCGTGCCGTCCGGATAGAACTCGATTTGCATCTTCTCAAGCGTCTCCATGACAAGATCGGCGTCGAGCTTGCGTCCCCTCGCATCGACGGCCTGGCTTTCAGGGATTTCCGCGCTCATGCGTTCGCGGACGAGACCGACCTGCTTGCGCACCATGTCGGTTACGACTGCATCGTACTTCTCGAGGACCTTCTGCAGCGTGAGAGTTTCGATCTCATCGAACTTCATCTCGATCGGGCTCGAGAGTTGCACCAACTCGGACTGAGATTGGGTGTCGTCGGGACGCATGACTTGCATCATCCGGCCTTCGTGGAGGTAGCGCGTTTGCACCATCGAATATGGTGATATCTGGCGCAATTTGACGCGCATGTGCGCTTGAAAAAAACGCGAAAACAAGCGCTTGGTTTCCGGAAAATCTGGAAGCATTGTGGCTCCGCCTAGTCTCCTCGCGCTACATCAGCCTTCATTAGGAAAACCCATATCGATGCCGTTCTCGATGTCGCTGCGAAGCGCGTCAATGTGCATGCACAGTCCTCCAAGCCTTCGCTCGCTGCATGACTTCCCGGCCCATCCGCGCTCCTCCAGGCTCCCAACTTGACCCCTCGATCCGAATCTCATACGTCGCGATCCGGTTAGACGTGACATTGCTGGACACGACGTTGCCTGTAACAAGGATTTGTCGATCGTCCGCGTCCGACCGACCTGAGTCATTCGCGAGCGACTGCTCCACGGTTTCGAGTTGATATGCACATGGCAGCAGTTTTAGCCGCAATCATCGTCGTCGTCCGGCTCCTCGCCCTCCGTGTAAACCTCATCATCGCCGTCGACACCGAACGTGATGCGCGTGATCTCGGGCAACGACACACGCAGCCCGCGCGCCTCCTCCTCCAGTCTGTCGGCCTCGGTTTGGTTTGTCTCGTAGCCACCGTAAGCAGAGACCCATGCTTGCCGTAGTGCCCGAGCGCGGGCCTCAAGCGCGGCGATCTCGGCACGGTGCGCATCCAAGGTTTCCTCGTAGGCGATCACATGCAGTTCTCCATGTGCCTCGTCCCATTATACGGACGACAGGACGTCAGACCCTGGGTCGAATGTCCGCTCCTGGCCGCTAACGGTCGGTCACGTTTCAAACAGAGGGATTCCCAGTGACAGCTTTAGTGACAGCTATGGGGACTTCAGGGAATCACTGGGGAGCGGATCGTTTTCCGAATCCGAAGTCGGTTCGAATCCCTCTCTCTGCCATAATTTTCGTTTCGTTGCCTGTTCTCTGCGCTAATTGCATCAATCAGATCCTAGAGCGTCGCGGTGTTCCCGACGAAGCGCGGATCGACTAGGCGACCCGGCTGAGTAGAGTTTTGAAGCATGTGACCAAGGTATTCAAGCTTCGCCGATGTCTTCGTGCCAGACGTCAGGATGCGCCTCGACGAACGCCGTGAGCAGGTCCACGCATTCGGGTGAGTCCAGATCAAGGACATCCACGCCTCGCTCACGCAGCCAATCAATCCCGCCGCGGAACGTGCGCGACTCGCCAACCACTACTTTACCGATCCGGAACTGGACGATGAGCCCGCTGCAATACCAACATGGAGCCAACGTCGTGACCATGATCGTATCCTGGTACCGGCGCTGACGGCCTGCCTTTCGGAAGGCATCGGTCTCGCCGTGCACCGATGGGTCGTTCTCCTGGACACGACGATTGTGACCTCGCCCGAGCAGCCTCCCGGTTCGGTCAAAGAGTGCCGCCCCGATCGGAATCCCACCTTCAGCCCGGCCAAGCCTCGCCTCCTCGAGAGCAACGTCGAGCATTGCCTGGTAATCAAGTCCCTCTTTCATGCATTACCTGCTTTGTTGGGGTTCCCACGCATCACGGCGTGCGCGAGGGCGGAGCCTTCGGATCGAAGTCGATCACTCGCATTTACGCGAGCCGTGTCGTGCTGCGGTGAAAAAGGAAATGCACGAGCCCAAGCAATTTGCCGGAGCCTCTCTGCGACTAGGGCGTGCATGGGCTGATGGGCGTCGAAGAATCGCGACCGGGTCATTTGAGTCAGTCCCCGAAATCGACTTGCGAAGGTGCACCGCTTTGCGGCACAGGCAAACCGTTCTATAGAGCAAGAAGTCTGGAGCGATTTAACATACTCCTCTCCAATCGCCTTGTTGGCGCCTATACTTCTGCCTCCGTCGATGAGGACAGGTCCACCAAGAGGAGATCGCGACCGGCGATCCAGGGTCGCATCAGCTGCATTGGGGCGACTTGCCCGCTGCTGCTGCCGTAGGCAGGAGGTTTAGCCATGTACGGCCCCAAGCTGCTCCTCATCATCGCTACGTACGTAGTCCTCGGCGAAGTTGCCGCTGCACAGTGCGCTACGAATGCCGCAATCTACGAGATCCAGGGGGCGCGACACATCTCGCCACTCGCGGGCCAGCTCGTCACGACGCGCGGTATCGTCACCGCGCGGGCCTTCAACGGTTTCTATGTGCAGGATCCCGACGGTGACGGCGACGCGGCGACATCTGACGGCATCTTCGTCTTCGGCGGCGTCGTTGCCGTGGGTGACGATGTCTGTCTGACGGGACGACCGTCGGAGTTCATTCCGGGCGGCGCGGCCAGCGGCAATCTGTCCACGACGCAACTGTTCCGTCCCACCGTCGTCGTGCTCTCCAGGGGCAATCCGCTGCCGGCGCCCGTCGTCATCGGTCAGAGCGGTCGGCAGCCACCCAATGTCAACGTCATCGACCCCGCCGAGATCGACCCGCCGATCAACCTTCAGCTCGCGGCCCATGCCGCGTCGAATCCGTTCAACCCCGATCGCGACGGCATCGACTTCTACGAAAGCCTGGAAGGCATGCTTGCGACGATCGAGGATCCCGTGGCCGTCTCGGCGACGCGTACGTTCTCGCCGGTCGCCAGCGAACTGTTCGTGCTCGCCAACAACGGTGCCGGGGTTGCGCCCGCGGACGCCCGTACGGCCCGCGGTGGCATCAGCCTGCAGCCGCATCCCGAGAATCGCGGGGATCAGAACCCCGAGCGCGTCCAGATCCAGCTCGATGGCACGCTGTTTCCCGGTAGCGTGCCGGCCATCAGTGTCGGGGACCGGCTCGGCGATGTCACGGGCGTGGTGGGCTACAGCTTCGGCAACTTCGAAGTCAACGCGACGCAACTCTTCGACGTGTTCCCCGGTGGGCTCGGCCCCGAGACGACACGCCTCGTCGGCAAGAAGAAGCGGCTGACGCTCGCCAGCCACAACGTGCTGAACCTCGACCCGCTGGCCGGCGACGACAGTCAGCGCGCGACCCTCGCCGCCTACATCGTCGGCAATCTGCGATCGCCGGATGTGCTTGCCCTGCAGGAGATCCAGGACAACAACGGCGACGTGAGTCCCGGGCCGGACGGCATCGTCGAGTCCGACCAGACATTGCAGGCACTCGCCGACGCCATCGTCGCCGCGGGCGGGCCCGCGTACGCGTTCTTCGACGTGGCACCGGCGGAAGGCACCTCCGGCGGTGTGCCCGGAGGCAACATCCGCAACGCTTTTCTCTACAACCCGAAGCGCGCGAAATTGAAGGAGTTCTTCTCGCTGACGCCGGAGGTGCTCTCCTCAGCCGGGGCGAGCAATCCCCTGGCCTTCGCGGATACGCGTAATCCCCTGCTGGCCGTGTTCGAATTCCGCGGCAAGCGCCTCACAGTCATCAACAATCACCTGACGTCGCGTTCCGGATCGACGCCCGTCTTCGGCGGGCCGCAACCGTTCATTGAGGCCAGTGAGGCGGAGCGCGAAGCACAGGTGCGCGCGCTCAACGAATTCGTCGCCAGCCTGCTGTTTCGCGACGACGACAGGCGGATCGTCGTGCTCGGCGATCTGAACACGTTCGAGTTCACGAACGACCTGGCCGAGATACTACCGGGCGGCTCCGTGTACTGCGATCACGATGACCATGACGGCAACAACGAGCAGGACTGCCGGATTCTGGAGAATCTGGTACCGAGACTCACCGACGACAACGTCTATACGTTCAACTTCGAGGGCAATTCGCAGGCGCTGGATCATCTCTTCGTCACGAAGAACCTGCTGCGGCACGCCGAGTTCGACATCGTGCACGTCAACGTGGATTTTCCGAGGGTAGACGACAGCGTGGGCAGCGACCACGAACCCCTGATCGTTCGGCTGCGCCTCCACGGCAACGACGATGATGATGAGGATGACGACGACTGACCGCCGATGCACCAGAGCCGTCGCATCGGTGTCCACCTCCTGGCCCCGATCATTCGGTCGTCAAATCCCGGATCAGAAGTCCTTGGTGAAACGGACTCCGAACTCGCTCGCATCATTGCTCAGCATGATCAGCACGTAGTCGCCCGTGTTGAGCCTCGCATTGTCATAGCGCTCGTCCGTGACATTGCGACCGTAGGCCCCGACGGTCCAGTCGCCGTCGTTGGGCCGGTAACTGATGTCGAAATTGATCAGGTCGCGGCTGTCGATGAAGGTGAACCTGCCCGGGTCACTGCTAGGCTCGCCGAACATTTCGTCCCGGAATGACCAGTCAGCGCGAATCGTCACCTCTCCGCCGCCAGCCGGAATCGTCAGCTCGGGACTCACGGATGCGGTCAGTTCAGGTGTCAGCGGGGCGACTGCGGCCGGATTTGGATCATCGACGTCAGCGTCGATGTAACCGAGGGTTGTGTAGAGACGGAACCTGTCGGTCGCCGCCCACACGCTTTCCCATTCGATGCCGCGCGAGGTCTGATCCACGATGATGCTCTGCGTATTGAAGCCGCCGCCCACCGTGGTGCTTACCTGGTAGGGCAGGTCGGAGTACTCCGTGTTGAACAGGGCGATGCTCATCTGCAGGTTGTCGAGCGGCTGACCCTTGAGACCCACCTCGTAGTTCACTGCCGTGACGTTGTCGTTGCCCACGAAGCAGTTCGGTCTCGCGAGCGTCAGCGTGCCGAAATTGAAGGAGCCGATCAGGCAGAACGGGCGCGCGGGATACTGGCCGGACTGATAGCCATTCTGCACCGAGCCGTACATCGTCATCAGGTCGTTGAACTTGTAGGAAGCCGACGCGTCCCAGCTCGTCTCCGACCAGTCGCGGCTGTTCGTTTCCTCGATCAGCTCGAACAGGATCGTGTGCGCCGACTTGTCGTCCTGCGTGTATCGGACGCCGGCCGCGAGCCGCAGCTGCTCCGAGACGGCGAACCCGACGTTCGCGAAGATCGCCTGGCTGTCCGCGTTCTGTTCGAGGAAGAAGTCCCCGCCGTTGGGGCTCGTGCAGGGCGCCATCGGCGAGCCGCAGTTGAATGACGTGTCGTTCTGGAAGTTGCGACCTTCCTCGTCGAACAGGTACAGGCCTGCCACGTAATCGAACGCACCGCTCTTGCCCGTGAACTGGAGCTCCACCGACCGCTGATCCGCCTCGCCGATTTCGGGGAACGAGAGGAAGTCGTCGAAGAAACCGTCGTCGTCGAGGCCGCTCTCGTATTGCGAGTGGCGGTCGCTCGCAAGCAGCTTCACGCTGAGAGCGTCCGACACCTCGTAGTCGACGGTGAGCGATACACCGTAGGCGCGGTTGGTCACCGCCACCTGGTCCGCCTGACCGGTGTTGTTGTCGTACGGATCGGCCGCGCCGTTGGAGTTTCGGTAGCCGGCCCTGAACGCGGCGCCGTTCGGCAGCTCGTCGATCAGCGTGTCGTAGGGCCGCAGGCCGTTGTCGCCATCGTTGCCATCCGCGGTCAGCAGGAAGGACAGGCGATCCGCCGGCGTCCACAGCATTGCGACGCGCCCGGAAATGTCCTGCATTTCGCCGACGTCCTTGCTCGGATCCTCGATCAGAAGAAAATCCCCGAGCCCGTCACGGCTCTGGTAGGCCGCAGAGAAAGACATGGCGACCTGGTCCGTGAGCCGCATGTCCGCGTACACGTCGCCGTTCAGCCGCCCGCGGCTCCCGGCCGTCAATGACACCCTCCCGCCGTCCTCCTCGCCCGGCTTGCGGGTGATGATGTTGATTGCGCCGCCGATCGAATTGCGCCCGTACAACGTGCCTTGCGGTCCCCGCAGCACTTCCACGCGCTCTATATTGTTGAGACTCCAGTTCTGGCCAACCTGGCGACCGAGATAGATGCCATCCACGTAGACACCCACGCCCGGATCCGTGGTGATCAGGTGATCCTGCAGGCCGATGCCGCGGATAAACGGATTGGCCGATGAGGTGTGGCCGGCCGAAAAACCGGTCACATTGAGGTTCGGCACGAACTTGCCGATATCCACGAGATCCGTGACGCCCTGCTTCTCGATGGTTTCTGCCGAGAACGCGCTGATCGCCACGGGCACGTCATAGATGTTCTGCTCGCGCTTCTGAGCAGTGACGATCACAGTTTCGAGCTGGCTCGCTGTCTCCTCCTGCTCCTGGGCGAGAGCGCCAATCGGCAAGGTGCTCAGGATGATCGCCAGATTCGTTCCGATCCTGGATGTACGTGTCATCGTCTTCCCCCCAACAAGAGCGTATGTATAAATAAGAATACTCCTCGGGGGGAATCTATGCTGTTCGTGGACGTCATCCGGGCCAAACGCGACGGGGCAGCGCTGTCGGCAGAGCAGATCGCGTTCTTCGTGCGCGGTCTCGCCGACGGCAGCATCCCGGCCGAACAGGTTTCCGCGCTCGCCATGGCGATCTATCTGCGCTCCATGTCGTTCGAGGAAGCCGCGGCGCTGACAACGGCCATGGCCGCTTCGGGGACGATCCTGCAGTGGCGTTCCCAAGATCTCGGCGGTCCGGTCGTCGACAAGCATTCCACGGGCGGCGTCGGCGACAAGGTGACGCTCGTCCTCGCGCCGCTCGTGGCGGCGTGCGGCGCGCCGGTCGCCAAGATGAGCGGGCGGGGCCTCGGCATCACCGGCGGCACGCTCGACAAGCTCGAGTCGTTCCGCGGCTACCGCGTGGACCTGAGCACCGCGGAGTTCCTCGACCAGCTCGGCAGCATCGGGGTGGTGGTCACGGGTCAGACCAAGGAGCTCGCACCGGCCGACGGGCTCATCTACGCCCTGCGCGACCAGACCGGGACCGTGCCGTCGATCCCGCTGATCGCCTCCAGCATCATGTCGAAGAAGATCGCCGCCGGCGCAGACGCCGTGCTGCTCGACGTCAAGGTGGGTGACGGCGCATTCATGAAGACGCGCGAGGACGCTCGGCGCC
>JBQTHP010000095.1:0-6841 GCA_052389755.1 Gammaproteobacteria bacterium | reverse complement strand
ATGCCGAGCTTCTCCTCGATCTTCAGGCACTTCACTTCGTTGCGGGCGCCGAGCGAGCCGTCGGCCTTCACGTTGACCTTCGGCACGATGAAGAGCGAGACGCCCTTCACGCCGGCTGGAGCGCCCTCGACGCGCGCGAGCACCATGTGCACGATGTTCTCGGTGTAATCGTGGTCGCCCCAGGTGATGAAGATCTTCTGTCCGAAGATGCGAAAGTGATCACCTGACGGCACCGCGCGCGTGCGTATCTGCCCGAGATCCGAACCCGCCTGCGGCTCGGTCAGACACATCGTGCCGGTCCACTCCCCGCGTACCATCTTCGGCAGGAACCGGCGCTTCTGCTCGGGCGTGCCGCTGAGCTCCAGCGCCTCGATGGCGCCCTGAGTCAGCATCGGACAGAGCTTGAAGGCCAGGTTCGAGGCTCCCCACAGTTCCTGAACGGCGGTCGCGAGGACATGCGGTACGCCCTGCCCGCCGAATTCCGGGTCGGCCGTGAGCTGCGGCCAACCGCCGTCGACGAATTGTCGATACGCGGCCTTGAACCCCCTGGGCGTCACGACGCCGTCGGGCGTCCATTTCGATCCCTCCTCATCCCCCGTGCGGTTGAGCGGTGCAAGGACGCCTTCCGCGAATTTGGCCGCTTCGTTCAGGATCGATTCGGCGAGCTCTGTCGAGTAATCCTCGAAGCCGGCGAGACCGGCGAGCCGCTCGTGGCCGATCACGTCGTCGAGCGCGAAGAAGATGTCTTCGAGCGGAGCGCGATACATAGCCCCTCACCCTACCCTCTCCCCGCGTCGGCGGGGAGAGGGTGGCGAAGCCGGGTGAGGGGATATGGCGAGCGCCGGCACGATGTTCGCGGCGAGAAACTCGACGAAGCGCTCGACCCGAGCGTCGGCCGCGAGCGCCCGCGGATACACCGCGTAGAGTGAGGCGATGGACGGCACGCTCCAGGCTTCGAGCACGCGCTTCAGCCGCCCCGTCGCGAGGCCCTGGCGGCAGAGGAACTCGGGGAGGAGGCCGATGCCCAGACCGGCTGCCGTGGAAGCATGCAGCACGGCCGGATCGTTGACGGCGAGCTTCGGTCGCAGCCGCACCTCCGCGCGCTGGGCGCCGTGCACGAGCTCGACGCGGACCTCGGGGCTCTCCGCTTCGGGCGTGAGGAGGTCGTGAGCGCGAAGATCATCCGGTCGGGCAGGAATCCCGCGATTCTGCAGGTACGCAGGCGTCGCGCACAGCACGGCCGGCGGTGTGCCAAGAAGCCGGTGCTCGAAGAGTGGGTCGGTCGGCGCACCCGCGTGGATCGCGACGTCCCAGTGATCCGCGACCCCACGCTCCTGCAGCAAGACATCGAGCGTGACCTCGGGGAAGCTTTCGAGGAACCGCGGAACGAGCGGTGCCAGGAGCACGCGTCCGTAGGTCGGGTCGGCGACGACCCGCAGCGGGCCCGCCGGAGGCGCCGCGAATCGCAGCGCGACGCCGCGGGCGGCCTCGGCCTCATCGACGAGGCGTCGCGCGTGGGGATAGACGAGCTTGCCTGCCGGGGTCAGCGCGACGCGGCGCGTCGTGCGTTCGAGCACCCGCAATCCGAGATGGCGCTCGAGTTCGGCGACCGCCCGACTGACTGCGGCTTTGGGCACGCCGAGCGCGCGAGCTGCCGACGAAAACCCGTTGAGATCGACGACTTTCGCGAACACCGCCAGGTACGCCGGACTCCACAATAGGCTCATGGCTACCTCAATGAGGTCCTCAGGCGCCGTCATTGTTTCATGAAAGCGCCATTGGCGTCACTGGGGCGCGTGTAGAATCCCGCGCCATGAAACTCTCCATGCATGCCGTGTCGGTCGAGATTTTCGTGCCCGCGCTCGACAGTCTCGCCGCAATCCTCGAGAAGGCACGCGCTCACGCGCAAGCGAAGAAACTCGAGGCGAGCGTGCTCGTGAACGCGCGCCTCGCACCCGACATGCTTCCGCTCGCGCGCCAGGTGCAGCTCGCGAGCGATTTCGCGAAGAATTCGATCGCGCGCCTCGCGGGTCAGGATCCGCCGAAGTTTCCGGACGAGGAACAGACTTTCGAGGAACTGTCAGCGCGCATCACGCGCACGATCGACTATCTGAGGAGCGTACCGGCAGCCGCGTTCGAAGCTTCCGCCGATCGCGACATCACCGTGCCGCTGCGGGACCGTACGCTCTCGATGAAGGGCCTGCCCTTCCTCCAGCGATGGGCGTTACCCAACTTCTTTTTCCACGTGACGACCGCGTACGACATCCTGCGCCACAACGGCGTCGAGATCGGCAAGCGCGACTTCCTCGGCGGCGTCTGACTACGAACGCAGGGCGAGTGCCAGCAACTCGCCGGTCTCGCCCGCGTGCGGGCCGATCAGCACGTGCACGAGGTCCGGCCGGATTCGGGCGAGTCCCCTGAGCCCGAGCGCGCGCAACGCTTCCTCGTCGACGGCCGCCGCATCGCGCACGGTGACGCGCAGCCGGTTCGATGCGGGCTCGACTTCGCGCACGTTCGCGCGTCCACCGAGCGCAGCGAGGAGATCCTCCGTCGAAGGCGCCGCGGCCGTTCGCGTGGGCGCAGGCGCGCGCAACCCCGCGCGGATTTCACCGGCAACCTGATCGGCGATCGGCCCGAGCACGACCTGCAATGCGTTCTCGGAGAGCCGCAGCACGCCGCGGGCACCGAGCCGTTTCAGCGCCTCCGTATTCACGGCCGCGCGATTGGCCACGTCGAGGCGCAGCCGCGTCGTGCATGCATCGACCGTCACCAGATTCGATGCCCCGCCCAGCGCGGCGATGAACGCGGTCGCGCGGTCCCGCTCGCCCAGCCGCGGAGCCTCTTCCACCGCGGCGTCTTCGACCGGCTCGCGTCCGGGGGTCTTCAGGTCGAAGCGGACGATGAAGAACCGAAACAGCCCGTAGTACAGCGCGAAGTACGCCACGCCGACGGCGATCAGAAACAGCGGCCGCGTCGCACGATTGAGGTTGAGCACGAAGTCGAACAGGCCGGCCGAGAAACTGAAGCCGAGCCGCACGTCGAGCGCGTTCATGATGACCATCGCCGCGCCGGTCAGGAGTGCGTGCAGCGCGTACAGCAGCGGCGCGAGGAAGATGAAGGTGAACTCGATGGGCTCGGTGACGCCGGTGAGGAAGGACGTCAGCGCCATGGAGCCGAGGAGGCCGCCGACGTCGCGGCGCCGCTCGGGACGCGCGCTGTGATACATCGCGAGGCACGCCGCGGGCAGACCGAACATCATCACGGGGAAAAACCCCGTCATGAACGCGCCCGCGCTCGGATCGCCCGCGAAGAAACGCTTGAGATCGCCCGTCACGCCGTTGAAATCGCCGAGCAGGAACCATGCGATGTTGTTGATGATGTGATGAAGTCCGGTGACGATCAGCGCGCGGTTCAGCACACCGTAGACGAATAACCCGATTTCGCCCGAGGCGAGCACGTTGCGGCTCATCGCGTCCATGCCCTGCTCGAGTATCGGCCACCCCCATCCGAATGCACCGGCCGTGATGAGGCCGACGAAACCGCTCGCGATCGGCACGAAACGCCGGCCGCCGAAGAACGCGAGATAGCTCGGCAGCGTGATCTCGCTGTAGCGGTTGTAGAGCAGCCCGGCGATCAGCCCCGAGATGATTCCCGCGGGAACGCTGAGCTTCGCGAGCTCCTTCGCCTTGTAAGCTGCCACCGCAAGATCGCGCGTCTGCCCGGCGAGGCCCGCGATGAGCTCCGGCGGCGCGACGAGCAGCACTTCGGCGCCCTTCGTCGTGACGAGGTAGCCGACGACGCTCGCAAGTCCGGCTGCGCCGTGATTCTCTCGTGCGAGCCCGACCGCCACGCCGATCGCAAACAGCAGGCCGAGATTCGAGAAGATCGCATCGCCTGCCGCCGCGATCATCGGCATGTCGAGGAGGTCAGGTTGGCCGAGGCGCAGCAGCAGGCCGGCCACCGGCAGCACGGCGATCGGCAGCATGAGGGCGCGGCCCATCTTCTGCAGGCCCGAAAGCATCTGGGTCACGCGAATACCCTCGGTTGGGGTCGGGTCACGAGCGCACGAACCGCCTCGGCGCTGCCCTGCTCGAGCGCCTCGGACGCGAGCGTCCGACAGCCCCCGATCGTGAGTGTCCTCACCACCGCCTTCAGCTGCGGGACCGCGGAGGGCACGACCGACAGCTCCCGCACGCCGAGGCCGATGAGGATCGGCGCCGCGAGTGGATCGGCCGCGAGCCCGCCGCAGACTGCAACGGACCGGCCACGGGCGACCGCGGCTTGTGTGGCAGAGGCGATGAGGCGCAGCACGGCCGGATGCAGCGCGTCGAGCTGACCCGCGAGCTCCGGATGCCCGCGATCCATCGCGAGCGTGTACTGCGTGAGATCGTTCGTCCCCACCGAGAGAAAGTCCGCCTCCTGCAGGATCTGCTCGGCGATCACTGCAGCTGCCGGCGTCTCGACCATCGCGCCGACGAGCGGCGGCGCAGCATCCGGGAGCTCGCTCCGCACTTCCTCCAGCACCGTGCGAACCGCGCGGACTTCGGCGGCGCCGACCACCATCGGCAACAGGATGCGGCACTGCCCGGAAGGCCGCACCTTCAGCACCGCGCGCAGTTGTGTGCGGAGCAGGTCGGGGCGCCAGAGACTCGTGCGGACTCCGCGCAGGCCGAGCGCAGGGTTCGGCTCGCGCGGCAGCGGGAGATACGGGATCGGCTTGTCGCCCCCGATATCGAGCGTCCGCACGACGAGTGGACGCCCGGCGAAGGCATCCGCGATGCGTTGATACTCCCGCGCCTGTTCCGATTCGTCCGGCGGTGCCTGGCGACCGAGGAACAGAAACTCCGTGCGCAGGAGGCCGCAGCCTTCGGCCCCGTTCGCGACCGCGGCTTCCGCCTCGGGCAGCGAGCCGACGTTCGCGAAGATCTCGATGCGCGTGCCATCAGCCGTGCGGCATTCACGCTGCGCTGCCGCGCGCTCGGTCGCCTGACGCTCGCGCCGTTCGGCAAGCGCCTTCCGGACGGTCTCGAGCGTGGTGGCGTCGGGATCGACGTGGACCGTCGCCTGATCGGCATCGATCACCAGCGTCGTGCCGTCCGCGACTTCGAGCACCGCCGGGCCTGCCGCAACCAGCGTCGGCACGCCCATCGCTGCCGCGAGTATTGCGACGTGCGACGTCGGGCCCCCCTCCGCGAGACAGATCCCCGCGATCCTGCCGGCATCGAGCGCGGCGAGCTGCGAGGGCAGGAGGTCCTTCGCGAGCACGATCGCGTGCTCGGGCAGCGCGGGAGCGGCCTGCGAATGCGGCCCATCGAGCGCCAGGAGCACCGACGATTCCAGGTCGAGAAGATCGTCGACCCGTTCGACCATGCGAGCATCCGCCATCGATCCGAGAACTTCGGCGTAGCTCCGCACGGCTTGCCGCCACGCGAATCCGGCGCTCTTGCCCTTCGCGATCCAGGCGCGCGCGGCAGCGGCGAGATCGGGGTCTTCGAGGAACTCGAGATGCGCGAGCAGGATGTCGCGCTTGGCACCCCGATCGGATCGGGCAAGATCGCGCAAATGCACGCGAACCGACTCGCAGGCCCGCTCGAGCTCCGCAGCCTCGTGTCCAACGCCTGTGCCCGCCTCCGCGACCTGCGGCTCGGCTCGAACGATGCGCGTTGCGCGGCCGATGGCGAGTCCTCGGCAGGCAGCGACGCCGCGCAGTGTTGGCGTGCGGCCAGGCGGTATGTGAGGTTCGCGCGGCGGGCTCGCGGCGTCGGCAGCGGTGTCGACATCGCCGCGCGCGATCGCCGTCTCGAGCGCCGCCGCTGCCGCCGCGGCATCCGGGCCCGACGCCCGGATATCCACCTCGTCGCCGTGGCGGACGCCGAGCGACATCAGCGCGACGATGCTCCTCGCGTTGGCGGTGCGACCGTGCGCAAGCACGGCCACGCTCGCCGCGAAGCTCTTGGTGCGATTGACGAGCAGGGCCGCTGGGCGCGCGTGGATACCGTGCTCGAACGCGACGCGTGCGCGCCGGACGGTCTCGCCGGCAGGGTCCATGGATGAGCGTTCCGCGACGACATCCGCCGGAGCGAGCTCCATCAGAAAGTCTCCGACCCGCACCGTTGCATCCTGATTCCGCCGCGCGATGCGGAAGCGCGCGCCATCGGTCACGATCACTGGTGTGAGCACGCTCTTTGCGCGGCGCACGAGCAGGTCGAGATCGAACCGGAGAAGCGGCTGACCGGCGCGCACTCGATCACCCTGCCGCGCGATCAGCTCGAAACCCTCGCCGGCGAGCCCGACCGTATCGATCCCCACGTGCACGAGAATCTCGGCGCCGGCGTCGTTTCGCATCGTGACCGCGTGCCTCGAGGCGGGAATCGTGACGATCTCGCCGTCGCACGGCGCGTGCAGCACCGCGTCCGTCGGATCGATCGCGAGCCCGTCGCCGAGCATTCGCCCTGCGAACACGGGATCGGGCGTCTCGTCGAGCGAGGTGCTCCAGCCCTGCAATGGCGCGATGAGGATCATTCCAGCAACTGCACCCACTCGATCGCCCACATCGGTTCGAGCACCGCCCGTGTGAAGCTGAGACACAGATCGTGCCGGCCCGCGCGCTCGCCGATCGGTACCGGCGTCAGCGTGGTGACGTCGTCGCGCGCGGCGGCCGGCGCGAGGGGCAAAACGGCAATATGCTCTCCATCGCAGCGATCGAGGCGCACCTCGAGCTCGCCCTGGGGGCTTTCCGGCGTACGCAGCGGAATCTTGCGCGCATCCTCGCCGATCTGGAAATTGAACGGCAGCTGCCCGACCGCCGCGGAAATGCGCGAGATGCCGGACAGATCGGCGT
>JBQTHP010000094.1:0-18181 GCA_052389755.1 Gammaproteobacteria bacterium | reverse complement strand
TCCCGATGGCCCTTCACCCGTGCGTTCACGCCCTCGTAGTAGGTGTCGGGTGTGTCTTGGAAGGCGACGCCATGCGCGCGCAACACGTCGACCGTTCCATAGATGTCGCTCGTCGCGAGCGCGATGTGCTGAATGCCCTCGCCGCCATAGAGCTTGAGGTATTCCTCGATCTGGCTCTTGTCGTCCTGCGACTCGTTGATCGGGATGCGGATCTTTCCGCACGGCGAGGTCATCGCGCGCGAGAAGAGCCCGGTCTTCTTCCCCTCGATGTCGAAATAGCGGATCTCCCGGAAGTTGAACAGCCGCTCGTAGAAGCCGGCCCATTGGTTCATGTTGCCGCGCTGCACGTTGTGCGTGAGGTGATCGACGAAGGCGAGCCCTGCGGCCTCGATCGCCGGCGCCGGCGCGACCGGCCGGAAGTCGACGTCGTAGATCGTGCCGCGATCGCCGTAGCGGTCGACGAGATAGATGAGCGAGCCGCCGATGCCTTCGATCGAAGGGATGTTGAGCTCCATCGGTCCCGCGCTCTGCGGCCCAGGCTTCGCGCCGAGCCCGCGCGCGCGGCGGTAGGCGAACGCCGCATCCTTCACGCGGAAGGCCATGGCGCAGGCCGACGGGCCGTGCTCGCGGGCAAATGCCTGTCCGAAGCCTTCGCGTTCCGCGTTGATGATGAAATTGATGTCGCCCTGCGCGTGCAAGGTGACGTTCTTCGAGCGATGGCGAGCGACGACCGGAAAGCCGAGCCGCTCGAACAGCGTGCGCAGCAGCTCCGGATCAGAAGCCGTGTACTCGACGAACTCGAAGCCGTCCGTCCCCATCGGATTGTCGATGTGCTGTGCCATGGCGGTGCCGCGAAAACGCGAGAAATTAGTTACACTTGTAACTATTATAGCTCGCCCGCCCCGCCCATGCCGCAACGCAAGCCGCTGCAGCTCGACCGCTTTCTGCCCTACAGGCTCTCCGTGCTATCCAACACCGTGAGCTCGGCGATCGCGGGCGCGTACGAGCGGCGCTTCGGGCTTTCGATACCGGAATGGCGCGTCATCGCGGTGCTCGCAGGCGCGGCCAACCTGTCGGCGGCCGAAGTCGCGCAGCGCACGGCGATGGACAAAGTTGCGGTGAGCCGCGCGTTGAACTCGCTGCTGCGCGCGCGCCGCGTGGAGCGGCGCATTTCGCGCTCCGATCGCAGACGCTCCGTATTGCGCCTGTCGCCCGCCGGCGAGCGCGTGTATCGGGAGGTCGTGCCGTTCGCGCTCGCATACGAGCGGGAGCTGCTGCGCCCGCTCGGAGCGGCCGAACGCGTCATGCTCGATCGCACGCTCGCGATTCTGCTCGGCCGCGCGACGGAAATGGGGCCCCTGCATGCGGAATGAGCGTCGAAAACACCCCATGTATAATCGCGCGCCTTTACGCGTCGAGCGGCGCTACGGAAGCAGGCGAATGACCCAGGAAACCGTTGCCGAGTTCGAGATTCAGCACCATCAGTTTCTCGACCCGGCAGGCAAGCCGCTCGGCGCGCTGCCGCCGTTCGCGAAGGACGTGAACGAACTCCTGAAGATGTATCGGCTGATGACGCTCGTACGCACGTTCGATACCAAGGCGATCAACCTGCAGCGCACGGGCAAGCTCGGCACCTACGCCTCGTGCCTCGGGCACGAGGCGACTCACGTCGGGGCGGGAGCGGCGATGCGTCCGGATGACGTGCTCGTGCCGGTCTATCGCGAGTACGGCGCGCAGTTCTGGCGTGGCGTGAAGATGTCGAACGTGCTCCTCTACTGGGGCGGGGATGAGCGCGGCAACGATTTTTCCGCATCCCGCCAGGACTACGCGTGGTGCGTGCCGATCGCTTCGCAGACGCTGCACGCCGCCGGAATCGCCATGGCGCTCAAGATCCGCGGCGAGAAGCGCTGCGCGCTCACGTTCATCGGCGACGGTGGAACTTCGCAGGGTGCGTTCTACGAGGCGCTGAATCTCGCCGGCGCCCGCGCTCTGCCCGTGGTGTTCATCATCGTCAACAACAAGTGGGCCATCTCGGTGCCGATCGAGAGCCAGACCGCAACGCGCACGCTCGCGCAGAAAGCGATCGCGGCCGGCATTCCCGGCGTGCAGGTCGACGGCAACGACGTCATCGCCGTTCGTCACATGGTGAGTGATGCACTGGAACGAGCGCGCCGCGGCGGCGGCCCCACGGTCGTCGAAGCCGTGACGTACCGCCTGAGCGATCACACGACGGCGGACGACGCGACGCGCTACCGCAAAGAGCGCGAGGTGAAGAACGCGTGGGCCGTCGAGCCGCTGTTGCGCCTGCGCGCGTATCTCACGAGCGTGAGTGCCTGGGACGACGCGCGCGAAGGTGAGCTCAAGGCGGAGTGCGCCCGCAAAGTGGACGAGGCCGTCGAGGAATACCTGCATACCCCGAAGCAGCCGACGGACGCGATGTTCGACTACCTGTTTGCGCGCCTGCCGAAGAACCTGCAGGAGCAGCGCGAGATCGCGCGCCGCTACGCCGCCGCCGGCGGCGGCGGTCATTGAGCGGAAAGTGATCGGGCGCGTTCCATGGCGAAGGTGACGATGATCGAAGCCATCAATCTCGCGCACGCGTGGGAGATGGCGCACGACCCCACGGTCGTGGTGCTCGGCGAAGACGTGGGTGTGAACGGCGGCGTGTTCCGCGCCACGGCCGGACTGCAGGCCAAATTCGGCAACGATCGCGTGCAGGACACCCCGCTCGCCGAAGGCATGATCGGCGGCATGTCGATCGGCATGGCGACGCAGGGCCTGCGTCCCGTCGCAGAGATCCAGTTCATGGGGTTCATCTATCCGGCGATGGACCAGATCGCGAATCACATGGCGCGCATGCGCAATCGCACGCGCGGGCGCATCAGCTGCCCGATGGTGATGCGCATGCCGCACGGCGGGGGCATTCACGCGCCGGAACACCACAGCGAGAGCCTCGAGGCGATGCTCGCGCATCACGCAGGACTGCGCGTGGTGTGCCCGTCCTCGCCCGCTCGCGCCTACGGACTGCTGCTCGCATCCATCCGGGATCCCGATCCCGTCGTGTTCCTCGAGCCCGTGCGGCTCTACCGCCTCGTGAAGCAGGAAGTCGCAGACGACGGGCAGGCGTTGCCGCTCGATGTGTGTTACCGGCTGCGCGAAGGCACCGACGTGACGATCGTGACGTGGGGCGCGATGACCTTCGAGACGATGCGCACCGCCGAGCAGCTTCAGAAGGAGAACGTGAGCTGCGAAGTCATCGACCTCGCGACGATCTCGCCCATCGATCACGACACCATTCTCGAGTCGGTCGCGAAGACGGGCCGCCTCGTCATCGTTCACGAGGCGCCGCGCAACTGCGGCGTCGGCGCGGAGATCGCGGCGCACGTGGCCGAGCATGGGCTCTATGACCTGCAGGCACCGATCCAGCGCGTGACGGGCTACGACACCGTGATGCCGCTGTTCCGGCTCGAATACGACTTCATCCCGAGCGTGGCGCGCATCACCGATGCCGTGCGCGAGACAATGACGGAATAGTCAGGGAGAGCGTCCATGACCACATTCAACCTCCCGGATCTCGGTGAAGGGCTCGCCGAGGCGGAGATCGTGCGCTGGCACGTCGCCGTCGGTGATCGCGTCAAGGTGGATCAGCCGATGGTCGCGGTCGAGACGGCGAAAGCGGTCGTCGAGGTGCCTTCGCCGCACTCCGGAATCGTGAAGACGCTTCACGGCAAGCCCGGCGATGTGATCGCGACGGGCGCACCGCTCGTCGAGTTCCAGCTCGATTCGCGGGGAGAGCCCGTGCGTCAGCCCGCCGCGAAGCCGGCCGCCGATCCGCGCAAGCCCGACGACTCGGGCACGGTCGTCGGCAGCATGCCGACCAGCGATGAGGAGCTCGTAGAGAGCGCTGTCGCGGGCAGCGATGTCTCGGCCGGCCAACGTGATCGCGTGCGGGCGGCACCGGCCGTGCGCGCGTTAGCCAGGCGCCTCGGTGTCGAGCTCACCGGCGTGCGCGGCTCCGGCCGTGGCGGGCTCATCACCGTAGACGATGTGATGTCCGCATCCGGCCCGACCGGCATGCAGGCCGCCGCCACCGTTACGGCGCTGCGCAGCGTTCCGAAATCTGCGCCTCGATCGACCGCGCCCTCCGCTGCCCTGCCGAGCGGCGAGCCGGAGAAGCTGCGAGGCTTGCGGCGCGCCATGGCGCAGAGCATGAGCACCGCCCGCGACAACGTGATGGGCTGCACGCTGTTCGACGACGCAGACCTTCACCGCTGGAGCGACGACAATGACTTCACGATCCGCCTGCTGAGGGCGGTTGCAGCCGGGTGCGCCGCGGAAGCGGCGCTGAACGCGTGGTACGACGGCGAAGCGCAGAGCCGACGGCTCATGCCCCGCGTCGACATCGCGATGGCCGTCGATACGCCCGACGGGTTGATCGTGCCGGTCGTGCGGGATGTGGGCGGCCGTTCCGGCGCTGAGCTGCGCACCGAAGTGGATCGGCTGAAGCGCGGCGCGCGCGATCGCACGGTCGCGCCCGAGGATCTGCGCGACTTCACCTTCATGCTTTCGAACTTCGGCATGATCGCCGGCCGTTATGCGACGCCGGTCGTGGTGCCGCCCGCTGTGGCAATCCTAGGCGCCGGCAAGCTGAGCCACGACGTGGTCGCGGTGATGGGCGGGATCGAGGCACATCTTCGGATGCCGCTGTCGCTCACGTTCGACCATCGATGCGTTACGGGCGGCGAGGCCGCGCGGTTCCTCGCGGCGGTGATCCGCGATCTCGAGCGCTCGAGCTGACGAACGCATGCTGGGCCAGGTTCCCGAAACCCGTCTCGCGCTGATCGAGCGCATCGCGGGCGCCGCGAGACGCCGCGCCGGCGCGCGCAATGCGGAACGGGCCGCACGCTTCGTGCGCGCGTACTACCGCGGCGTCGCGGACGAGGATCTCGCGGCGCGCGAACCTGGCGATCTCGCTGCCGCTGCGCTCGCGCATCTCGAATTCGGCGTGAAGCGTCCGCCGAATTCCGCCCGGGTCCGCGTCTTCAACCCCGACGCGGGCGACGATGGTTTCCGCTCACCGCACACCGTCGTCGTGCTCATCACGGACGACATGCCGTTCCTGGTCGACTCGCTCGGCATCGTTTTCGGCGAGATGGCCGTCGCGGTGCATCTCATCGTGCACCCCGTGCTGGCAATGCAACGCGACGCGCGCGGCCGCATGGTCGACGTGAAGACGCAGGGCGACGAGACGACGCAGCCGGAGTCCTGGCAACTCTACGAGATCGACCGGCAGATCGACTTCAATCGTATTGCGGAGCTCGAACGCCGCCTGCAATCGGCGCTCGTCGACGTGCGAGCCGCGGTCGCGGATTTTCCGCAGATGCGGCAGCGCGGTCGAGCGCTCGTCAGCGAGCTCGCGAGCAAGCCGCCGCCGTTGCGGGCGGCGGAGGTCGACGAGGCGCGCGCCCTCCTCGACTGGATGGAGGGGCGGCATTTCGTCTTCCTCGGGTACCGCCACTATCGGCTCGAACGCGGACGGAGCGAAGACCGCCTGATCCCGGATGCGCGGTCCGGCCTCGGCATTCTGCGGGCCGGCCACGGCAAGGTGCCGCGGCCGCTGCCCACGGTGCTTCGCGGCGAGCTGCGCAAGCGGGCGCGCGAGCCGAACCTCCTTATCCTCACCAAGGCCAACTCGATCGCAACGGTGCACCGCGCGACTTACCTCGATTACATCGGCGTCAAGGAATTCGACGCCCGCGGCCAGGTCATCGGCGAGCACCGCTTCATCGGCCTCTGGACGTCGACGGCCTACCACCGCAGCCCGCGAGACATTCCCGTGCTGCGCGAGAAGGTTGCCCGGGTCGTCGATCACTTCGGCCTTGATCCGCAGAGCCATGACGCGAAAGCGGTCATCAGCGTCCTCGAATCGCACCCGCGGGACGAGCTGTTCCAGGCGAGCGTCGACGATCTCATCTACATCGTCCGCGGCGTCGTCAATCTCTACGAGCGTCGCACCGTGCGGCTGCTGCTGCGCCGCGACCCGTATCAGCGTTTCTATTCCTGCCTGATCTACGTGCCGCGGGATCGCTACAGCACCGACGTGCGCGAGCGCATCGAGCACATCATCCGCACCGCCTTCAAGGGCCGCAGCATCGAGACGCAGGTGCAGATCTCGGAGTCGAGCCACGCCCGTCTGCACGTAGTCGTGCGCACGGATCCGGCGGAGCGCCAGAAGGTGGACGTGAAAGCGATCGAGGCCGCGATCGCGCTTGCCGCGACCAGCTGGCTCGATCGGCTGGGCGCGGCGCTTGCCCTCCAACGCGGCGAAGCGGCGGCGCTCACGCTCACGGCCCGGTACGGCGAATCGTTCCCGCTCGCTTACCAGGAAGACGTGGCGCCGGAGGCGGCACTCGAGGATATCGCCGACCTCGAGGCGCTGCGCGACGACGCACAGGGTCTGCGCCTGAACCTGCATCGTCCTTCCGGGCAGACGGAGGGGCGCGCACACCTGAAGATCGTGAAGCGCGGCGATCCGATCTCGATCTCCGACGTGCTGCCGATGCTCGAGAACTTCGGCCTGCGCGTGATCGCCGAGCGCCCGTACGAGATCGTCTGGCCCGAGGGCGGCGCGGCGTGGGTTCAGGACCTCGAGCTCGAGGCACGCGACGGTATGCACATCGACATCCCGCGCATCGAGCCGCTTTTCAAGGAGGGTTTCGCGGCCGCGTGGCGCGGAAGTGTCGAGAACGACGGCTTCAACCGCCTCGTGCTCGGCGCACGGCTCTCGGCGCGGCAGATCGTGGTGCTGCGCGCCTACTGTCGTTACCTGCAGCAGACCGGTATCCCGTTCAGTCAGGCATACATGGAACGCACGCTGTCGAAGCACGCGCCGATCGCGCGTCAGCTGCTGCAGCTCTTCGAAACCCAGTTCGACCCCGCGCGGCGCGCGAAAGCGCGCGCTGCCGATGCCGGGAAGATCATCGCCGCGGTGAGGAGCGGCCTGAACTCCGTCACGAGCCTCGACGAGGATCGCATCCTGCGCGCGTATCTCACGGTGATCCACGCGACGCTGCGCACGAGCTTTTACCAGCGCGACGCCGAAGGCAGGACGAAACCGTATCTATCCTTCAAGCTCGATCCGGAAGCCATCCCGGACCTGCCGCTGCCTCGCCCGAAGTTCGAGATCTTCGTGTACAGCCCACGCGTCGAAGGCGTGCACCTGCGCAAGGGCTACGTCGCGCGCGGCGGTATCCGCTGGTCGGATCGTCGCGAAGACTTCCGCACGGAAGTCCTCGGCCTCATGAAGGCCCAGAACGTGAAGAACACGATCATCGTGCCCGAGGGCGCGAAGGGAGGGTTCTTCCCGAAGCGGCTGCCGGCGGGCGGCTCACGCGACGACGTGCAGCGCGAAGTGGTCGCGAGCTACCAGACCTTCATCCGCGGCCTTCTCGATGTGACGGACAACATCGGCAACGCGCGCATCGTGCCGCCGCGCGAGCTCGTGCGCCGCGACGGGGACGATGCCTATCTCGTCGTCGCCGCCGACAAGGGCACCGCGACGTTCTCCGATGTCGCCAACTCGATCTCGGCCGAATACGGATTCTGGCTCGGCGATGCGTTCGCCTCCGGCGGGTCCGCAGGCTACGACCACAAGAAGATGGCCATCACGGCGCGCGGCGCGTGGGAGTGCGTGAAGCGTCACTTCCGCGAGATCGGGGTGGACATCCAGTCGCAGGATTTCTCGGTCGCCGGCATCGGCGACATGTCCGGAGACGTCTTCGGCAACGGCATGCTGCTCTCGAAGCACATCCGCCTGGTCGCCGCGTTCAACCATCAGCACGTGTTTCTCGACCCGAACCCGCGGCTCGCCGCCAGCTTCAGGGAACGGCAGCGGCTGTTCACGCTGCCGCGCTCGACGTGGGAGGACTACGACCGCAGGCTCATCTCGAAGGGTGGCGGAGTTTTTCCACGCAGCGCGAAATCGATCACGCTGTCGTCCGACGTGCAGAAAGTGCTCGGGCTCGTCGCATCGAGCGCGACCCCGACCGACGTGGTCCGCGCGATCCTTTCCATGCCGGTGGATCTCCTCTGGAACGGCGGCATCGGCACGTATGTGAAGGCGTCCGCCGAGACTCACAGCGAGGTGGGCGATCGCGCCAACGACGCGCTTCGCATCAACGGCCACGAGCTGAAGGCAAAGGTCGTCGGCGAAGGCGGCAATCTCGGGCTCACGCAGCGCGGCAGGATCGAGTACGCGATGACGGGCGGACGCATCAACACCGACTTCATCGACAACTCCGCGGGCGTGAACACCTCGGACGTCGAAGTCAACCTCAAGATCCTGTGCAGCGCGCTCGTCCGCACGAAGCGCATGGCGGTAGGTGAACGCAATCGACTGCTGCGCTCCATGACCCGCGAAGTCGCGGCGCTCGTGCTGCGCAACAACTACCTGCAGAGCCAGGCGATCAGCACGCTCGAGCTCACATCCGGCGCGCGCCTTTCGGAGTATCAGCACCTCATCCGCTCGCTCGAGCGCACCGGTGAGCTGAATCGCGGCATCGAGTTCCTGCCGAGCGACGATGAGATCGGCGAGCGCCGCAAGGCCGGCACCGGACTCACGCGCCCGGAGCTCGCGATCGTGCTCGCGTACAGCAAGATGTGGCTGCGCAAGCACCTGATTCAATCCGATGTCCCGGAGGATCCCTATCTCTCGGCCGAGCTGCAGCGCTATTTCCCCGACGCCGTGCGCAGCCGCTTTCCGCGGGAGATCCGCCAGCACCGCCTGCGTCGCGAAATCATCGTCACGGCGACCACGAACAGCCTCGTGAACCGCATGGGACCGGTGTTCGTGCTGCGCGCGCAGGAGGATACCGGCGCCGATCCGGCGCAGATCGCGCGCGCGTACACGATCGCGCGCGAGTCGTTCGACATGCGGCAACTGTGGGCCGGGATCGAATCGCTCGATACGCGGATTCCCGCCGCGGTTCAATACGGCATGATGTACCGCACGAGTCGTCTGCTGCGGCACTCCAGCTACTGGCTCCTCGCGCGTCGCCGCCGCGAGTTGAACGTCGACAAGGCGGTCGCCGTGTTCCGTCGTGGGGTTCAGGCGCTCGATGCGGCGGCCGGCGAGATCGTTGCCGGCGCGGATCGCGCGCGCTTCGAAGCGACCCGCGCCGAATATCTCAAGGTGGGTGTGCCGGCGGCGCTCGCCGAGCGCGTTGCCGGCCTCGATGCGCTCGAATCGGCGTTCGATCTCGTCGAGCTTGCCGCCGCGCATCGGGCGCCCGTCGTCGACGCGGCGCGGCTGTACTTCGAGGTCGGCGCGCAGATCGGGCTCGATTGGCTGCGCCAGCAGATCGAGAAACTGCAGGTCGATGGCCCATGGCAGGCGGTCGCGCGCACCACGCTGCGCGACAGCGCGCTCCGCGTGCATCGCCGGCTCACCGAGCGCGTACTCGCGCGGCGCGAGCGCGGAGCCGCGGAGGCGCGCGTACGCGCCTGGATCGAATCGCTGGGTGAGCAACTCGCGCACTGGAACCGCACGATTTCCGACATGCGCACCGCTGGAGCCGGCGATTTCGCCACGCTTTCGGTGGGCGTCGAGGCGGTGCGGAAGCTGGCGGATTAGGCTACCGGCGTCCGGCTTCCGCCTTCCGGGCGGAGAAGAGCGGTGAACTGAATGTTCGCGATAACTTTGACCGGAAGGCGGAGGGCGGAAGGCGGAAGCCGGCTCGCGCGCGCGAGCGCATGCGCGGCCGCGCTCTGCCTCAGCGTCGCATGCGACAACGGTCCCGATTCGGGCGCGGCCGCAGCCGAGCGCGAGCTCCTTTTTTTCTCGAACTGGGATGGCGAGATCGGGCGGAACACGCTGGCCGAGTTCCGCCGGCGAACCGGCATCCGCGTCGTCGTCGAGGAAATCGCCGATAACGTCTCGCTCCAGACGAAACTCCTTGCCGGTCATTCCGGCAGCGATGTCGTCGTACCCGGATCGAATTTTCTGCAGCCGCTCATGGCGGCCGGCGCGCTGCAGAAACTCGACAGGACGAAGCTGCGCAACTGGCGTCACCTCGACCCGCTCATCCTGAAGGCGCTCGAGCGCATCGATCCGGGCAATCAGTACGGCGTCCCGTACGTCTGGGGCACTCAGGGGTTCGCGTACGAGAGGCGCGCAGTCACCAAAGCCCTCGGCCGCGATCCTGAACCGAGTTGGCAACTTCTGTTCGATCCGGAGAGCGCGCGCCGTCTCGCCTCGTGCGGTATCGCCTGGCAGGACAGCGCCGGCTCGATCATGACCGATCTCGCCCTGCTCGCCATCGGACGCGACCCTGGCGAGGAGAGCGAGGAGGATCTGCTCGCCGCGGAAGCGGCGTTGATGCGCGTGCGTCCCTACGTGCGCTACATCGACAGCAGCTCGAGATTCCGCTCCGATCTCGCGAGCGGTGAGATCTGCGTCGCGATCGGCGCCAGCGGGGAGTTGATCCAGGCGCGCGATCTTGCGGTGCAGGCCGGAAGCGATCTGGACGTGCGATACGTGCTGCCGCGTGAGGGTGCGTTGCTGTGGATCGACCTCCTCGTCATCCCTGCGCATGCTCCGCACGTCGATGCCGCTCACCGCTTCATCGATTTCCTGATGGACCCCGCCGTCATCGCGGACGTGAGCAATACGGCGAAATTCGCCAACGCGAATCGCGACGCGGACGCGCTGCTCGATCCGGCGGTGCGCAACGACCCTGACGTGTATCCGGACGCGGAAGCGATGAAGCGCCTGCATCTCGTTCCGGCCGAATCCGCGGAGTACACCCGGCAGCGAACGCGCATGTGGACGCGCGTGCGCACGATGAAGACTTCCCATGCGCCTGACTCTCGCGATCACGACCTTTGAACGCCCCGATGCGCTCGCGGCCGTTCTCGCGTGCGTCGGGCGGCAGCGCGACGCACCGGAGGAGCTCATCGTCGCGGACGATGGCTCGACCGATCCGACGCGCAGCGTGATCGAGGCGTTTTCGGCCGCAGCTGCCTTCCCAGTGCGTCACGTCCGCCAGGAACACCGCGGCGCTCGCGTGACCCGGCTGCGCAACCTCGCGATCGCACGCGCGCGCGGCGAGTTCATCGTGTTCGTCGACGGGGACATGCTGCTGCACCCGGACTTCATTGCCGATCATCGCCGCCATGCTCTCCACGGCACGTGGACGCAGGGCGTGCGGCTGCATCTCGATGCACGAGCCACAGCCCGCCTGATCGCGAACACCGGCGCACTGCCCGGCTTCGCATCCTCGGGGCTCGGCGGCGTGCGGCGTTTGTACGCGTTGCGCGCCCCGCGCCTGGCCAGCGCGATGCGCCGGCCCGCGAACGCGGTGATCGCGATCAAGAGCTGCAACCAGGGCTTCTGGCGCGAGGATCTCGTCGCAGTGAACGGCTTCAACGAGGAAATGGTCGGATGGGGGCCCGAGGACAAGGAACTGTGCGTGCGCCTCGAGCGGCGCGGCATCGCCCGCCAGACGTTGCTGTTCGGAGGTCTCGCCTGGCACCTGCATCATCCGCCCGCCTCTCGCGAGCGCCGCGAGGCGAACGACGCGGTGCTCGAGCGAACGCGAGCGCAGCGTCTCGATCGATGCGCGCACGGACTCGATGCACACCTGTGATATACAAAAGCGGCTACCGCCTTTCGCCCCCGGAGAACCATCGTGCCCGGCAAGCTCATTCTTCTGCGCCACGGCCAGAGTACCTGGAACCTCGAGAATCGCTTCACGGGCTGGACCGACGTCGATCTCACGGACCGAGGCGTGAGCGAAGCGCGCGAATCGGGACATGCTCTGCGCGCGGAAGGGCTGCTGCCCGACATCTCCTTCACGTCGGTGCTGAAGCGCGCGATCCGCACGCTGTGGATCGCGCTCGATGAGATGGATCGCATGTGGATCCAGGCCGAGCGCTCGTGGCGGCTGAACGAGCGGCACTACGGCGCGTTGCAGGGGCTGAACAAGGCGGAGACGGTCGAGAAGCACGGCGAAGCGCAGGTGAAGGTCTGGCGACGCAGCTACGACATTCCCCCGCAGCCGCTGGCCTCCGACGACCCGCGCCATCCACGCCGTGACCCTCGTTATGCGGACGTCGATCCCGCCCTGCTTCCCTCCACCGAATCGCTGAAGGACACGCTCGTCCGCGTGATGCCATTCTGGAACGAACGGATCGCGGTCGAGCTCCGCAAGGGACGCAACGTGCTCGTCGCCGCGCACGGCAACAGCCTTCGCGCGATGGTCAAGATGCTCGACGGGGTTTCGGAGGAAGAAATCGTCGAGCTCAATATTCCGACGGGCGTGCCGCTGCTCTACGAGCTCGACGATGCGTTAAAGCCGCGCGCACGGCGTTATCTCGGCGATCCAGCTGCGATCGCGGCGGCGACTGAAGCCGTCAGACGGCAGACCGAGAAACGCTGACGCGGCCGCGGCAGATCATCTGGCCGCCGTCGTCGATCGTCCCGCCGCCCAGCCGTCGTAGCGTCCGCCCTGCTCCTTCGCGAGCGCAGCGAATCGGGCGCTCGCCGCCTTCATGTCCGGCAGCGACAGACGCATCGAGAGGGTTGCGCGCAGGCTGATCGGCAGGTCGCCGCTCTCGGGCACGACTTTCACGTGTACGGCAAAGCCGTCCGCCTCGAGCCGGATCATCACGGCGTTGCCGGCCGCGTCTGTCGGCAGCGCGAGAAAGAAATCGACATCGTGCGACTGAAAGGGATCGAGTCCCTGTGCGCGCAACCGGTCGAGCGCCTTCGCATCCCAGTTGTCCGCCTTCTGCACGTCGCGAAGCTTCTTCAGGCTGAAGAAGATCCGCGCGAGGGCGAAGCCCGCGGCAGCGATCAGTAGATACCAGAGCCAGTCCATCAGGAGCCTGTCCGGCCATTCCACATGAGCCGGGAAGCGTAGCACGCTCGATGCGCAGTATTCGTCCGTGGTAGCCGTCGGTGAGGACGTGCAGCCGGCCGGAGGCGTCGGAACGAACGTCGCGGATGCGCTCGCCGAGCTCGCTCAACAGGATCTGTTCGCCGCGGATGGCGCCGCCGCGCATTTCGATCCTGCGCAGATGCCGCTGCGCCAGCGACCCGATGAACAAAGACCCTCGCCACTCCGGAAACTCGGGTCCCTCATAAAGGAGCAGGCTGCTCGGCGCGATCGCAGGGGTCCAGTGAGCGATCGGCGGCGCGACGGGCAGCCCGTGCGGCGCCTCGGCTGGCACCAGCGTGCCGTCGTAGTGATGACCCGCACTCACGAGCGGCCACCCGTAGTTGGCGCCGATCCGCAGAGCATTGAGCTCATCGCCGCCGCGCGGTCCGTGATCGGTGAACCAGAGCACGCCTTCGGCGTCGCGCGCGATGCCCTGAACGTTGCGCACCCCTCGCGCGATGAGCCGCGGCTCGGCCCCCTCGCGAACGTGCACGAGCTTGCCCCAATCCGACGCCGGTTCCTGCGCGCGAGACTGCCGATCATCGAAGTCCGCGACGCTCACGATGAAATCGCGCGGACCGAGGACGAACAGACGGCCGGAATTGAGCGCGGTCGGAAACGCGCTGCGTGCTCGCGCACGATAGACGCGACGTGCGTCGCCCAGCGCATCAGCCGTCACGACCGCCGACCACACCTCCAGCGCGTAGGCGTCCTCCTCTTCGCGAACGAGAGAGAAGTAGACGCGAGCAGAGCGCGAGAAATCCGGCGCCGGCGCGATATCGAGCAGGTTCGTGACGCTGGGGACGCCCCGAAGGGGTGCACCGAGCCCGTGCTCGCGAACGCGCCGGATGCGGCCGGGCCGCTCCGTGACGAGCGCATCCTGCGATCCCGGCAGAAACGCGATGCTCCACGGATAGACGAGTCCGTCCGCGATCGACGTAACGCGCAGCTCAGGGTATGGGCCCGATGAGCCGGCGGCAGGCGGTGCAGCGGCAGCTGGCGACGGGGAAAATGATCCCGTTCGTGCAGTTGCAGCAGCCGAACGAGCGCGCGGTATTGCAGGTGATGCTGCAGTGGTCGTTGACGACGAGACCGGTGCAGTCGATCCCGCAACCCGCGGAGTGACAGCCGCCAATCCGACACGTCGTGTAATCACAGTTGTAGCAACTGATGGGCGCGATCGTGCCCGGTACGACGAGGTCGTCACGAAAGCTCTCAGGCCACGAATCGATCAGGTTGTGATCGAAGCTGCTGAGGAGGCGGCCGTATGCCTGATCAGGACGGTTGCGCACGAGCTCGTGTCCGCCCGACTGCTGAATGACGCGCTTGAACGCAGCGCCCTTGCCCTTGAGCTTCGGCAGGTCCGCCGGGTAGACCGCCAGCGCGATCGCGACGGAGCGGTCGCGGGCTTCGAACCGCAGCGTTCCCGACGTGCCGTCGATGCTGGCGGAGCGCACCAGCTCGCTCCACGGTCCGTCGAGTCGCTGGCGCGCGGTAAACAGAACGAGCTCATCCGCGGTTTCGTTCCGATCGTAGTCGATGGCCATCAACACCCGACCGAGGGCGTCGACCCCGACCAGCGCCGCAACCTGTTGGCGCTGTCGCGCCTCCGACATGTGATGGCGCTTGTGCTCTTCGAGCTGCTCCGCGGTGAGCGGCGGACAGCTCTCCGCGACCGGTTCTTCCTCGGCCGTCTGTGCCGTGGGGGTCTGCGCCGTCGCGGCGGCGACGGACAGCAGCGCGGCTGCGAACGCGACAAGCACTTTCATGGGACACCTCCCTGTGCCGATTCCTGCGGAAGGGAAGTACTTTGATCCGATCGCCCGCGCCACCGCGAGCTTCATTTCTGAGCAAAGATTTCAGAAACGCAAGGTCGATTCACTCGTCCGCAATCTGCACGATCAGCTTGCCGCGATTCGATCCGTCGAAGAGCTTTTTCAATGCCTCCGGCGCATGTTCCAGACCACGCTGCACGTCCACGCGGTACTTGATGCGCCCTTCGCGATGCAGCTTCGCAAGCGGCCCGAGCGCTTCCGAAAATCGCGGCAGATAGTCGAGGATGATGAAGCCCTGCACGGTCGCGCGCTTCATCAGGATGCTGTGATAGAAGCGCGGCCCGCCCCACGCCTTGTTGTATCCCGAGATGAGACCGCACAGCGGGATTCGCGCCCCGATGGCAAGATGCTGCAGCACGGCGTCGAGGATCGGGCCGCCGGTATTGTCGAAGTAGACGTTGACGCCGCCCGGCGCGAGCACCTTGAGCCGCTCGAGCACGTCCTCGCCCTTGTAGTCGATCGCCGCATCGAACCCGAGCTCGCGCACGATCCACCCGCACTTCTCCGGTCCGCCCGCGATGCCGATGACGCGGGAGCCTTGAGTCTTCGCGAGCTGGCCCGCGACCGAACCGACCGCGCCGGCCGCCGCCGAAATCACGACGTTCTCGCCGGCCTTCGGTTTGCCGATCTCGAGCATGCCGAAGTACGCGGTGGCGCCGATCGCGCCGAGTAACCCCATGTACAGCGTCAGCGGCACGCTCGAATCCGCCGGCAGCTTGCCCGCCTCGCCCGGCCGCGCGAGCCAGTAGTCCTGCCAGCCGCCCATTCCCTGCACGGTCACGCCGACCGGGAACGGTGCCGCGCGGGAAGCCACCACCCGCCCGATGGTGCTGCCGCGCATCACGCTGCCGATCGCGACGGGTGGCAGGTACTGCTCCACATCGCTCATCCAGATGCGATTCGTCGGATCGAGCGACAGATACAGATTGCGCACGAGGAAAGCGCCCTCGGGAACCTCGGGCGCAGGCGACTCCGCGAGCTTGAGCACCTCCGCATCGAGGTCGCCGCGAGGCCGCTTGGCGAGAATCCACTGGCGATTGGTCGCTGTCATGAACCAGCGATCTTACTCGCCTTGAGGCAGGGCTCGCCGAGCATAAGGCGTTGATGGGGCAGCGGATCGACCGGAATTGACCCCGCGTGGGCGGGCGCCCCTCCGCTGTAGAGTCGCCTCAGCTGTCTCCGGTGCGCGACAGGGTTTGACGCGGTGCCGCCGATGCGTGTACTTAGCGGTTCGGACTCAGGGCAATGGAATGGGGGAATACGCACCATGGCACTCTGGAAGGATTCGAACGTTTCGGTGGAGCCGGCGACTACACCGGCAGGAACGCGGACGCCGACACCGACACCGCCGCCGGTCTCCGCACCGAGCGTAGTCAGCATGTCCGCCGCCGCCCGCGAAGCCGAGCGCACGTCGAGCGCGCCGAGCGTCGTCGAGGCGCCGCGCCGTCCGCGCGACATGAAGGAGTCCGTGATCGCCGCCGATATCAACATCGAAGGCAAGATCGAGGGCGCAGGACATGTTCGCATCGCAGGCCGCTTCAAAGGCGACGTACACGTGGAGGGCAACCTCACGATCGACGCCGGCGCCCACCTCACGGGCCAGGTCCATGCCAACACCGCGATCGTCGGAGGCGAGCTGCAGGGCAACATCACCGCACAGCGCGTCGAGTTGCTCGAGACCGGCGTGATCAACGGGGACGTGAAGGCAAGCCAGCTCACGGTCGCCGCGGGTTCGCGGATGCGCGGTCAGGTCGAGTTCGGGTGGAGCGACAAGGGGCCGCAGGCGAAGCGCCCGAACGGCGAAGTCGCGCAGGGCCCCGGTAGAACGTGATGGCCGTGCTTCGCCCGGGTCAGGCGGGCAAGACACGAAGCTGTCCGCACTGCAAGGCGATCATCCTCGAGAGCGTGACCGTCTGTCCGGGCTGTCACCACCATCTGCGCTTCGGTCCGATGGCGGGCCAGCGCACGGTCGTGGTGAAGCCGGCTCTGCGCGTCGAAGGTGTGATCAGGCACCCCGGCAACGACGAGCCGTGGGAGTACTCGGTCATCATCTCCATCCGCAACGAGCGTGACGAGGAAGTCGCGCGCCAGGTCGTGGGCGTCGGTGCTCTGCGGCCGGGCGAACGGCGGACGTTCAGCCTCGCCGTCGACGTGCTCGCGCCCGGCAAGGAAGAAGCACCCGCGGCGGCCGTGACGGCCACGACGAGCGCATCGCCGTCGAAAAACGGAGCGCGGCCGCAAGCTCAGCCGCCTGCCTCGCCGTCATCGCCGTCTTCGTCGCCGTCACCGGCGCAGCCGCCGCGCTAGCTGCAGCCGCCGAAAGCGTTAAGCCCGATAAGCCCCGCGCAAACCTCGACCAAGCGTTTCTATTGATGCCCGGTGCGGCGGCGGGTCGACCCCTCACCGGGGGGAGAGGGCCAGGGTGAGGGGGTAGAGTCATGCGCAATCTCATCGCTGCCGCGGCGTTCTTCCTGCTCATTCATTTCGGCGTCGCCGGTACCAAGCTGCGCGACGCGATCGTCGCACGCATCGGCATGAGGCCGTACCGGGCCGTCTTCTCGATCCTGTCTCTCGGCGGAATCGTCTGGCTCGTGGCCGCGTACTCGCGCGCGCCGCTCGTGCCGCTATGGACCGCGCCGCCGTGGACGAAGTACGTGGCGCTCGTGCTCGTGTTCGCCGCGTTCCCGCTCGTCGTGATCGGGCTCCTCACGCCGAATCCTACGACCGCCAACTTCGAATCCCTCCTCAAACGGGACAACGTCGTGCAGGGGATGATCCGCATCACCCGCCATCCGTTCCTGTGGGGTGTGGCGCTGTGGGCGCTCGCACACCTCATCGTGAACGGCGACGCTGCGTCGCTCGTCCTGTTCGGCTCGTTCCTCTTTCTGGCGCTTGCCGGCACGGCATCGATCGATGCAAAGCGCAAGCGCGCGTTCGGGGATCAGTGGGAGAGGTTCGCCGCGGCTACGTCGAACGTGCCGTTCGCCGCGATCGGATCCGGCCGCAACCGGCTCGTCATCGGTGAGATCGGACTATGGCGGATCGCCGTCGCGGTCGTGCTGTTCGCCGTGGTGCTCTATTTCCATACGCCGTGGTTCGGCGCGCGTCCGCTGCCCTGACGGGCAAGGCCGCTACCGGCTACCGGCTACCGGCTTCCGCCTTCCGCCTACCGGAAAGGAGCGCGCACCTACGCGTTGGCGATCATCCTCTGACCGGAAGCCGGAAGGCGGAAGTCAGTCGCCGTCTCTTCGGGCTTGCCTGCACGACGGCTCCACGTCGGGGCAAGTCCGTCGCCGTGCGGAAGGAAGCGGACGCGGAGCGTCCCGGGGGTGGGTGGAGCGGGGGGTGAGGCACCCCACACCTCCCCGGCCGCGCGAGAAACACACGGCGAGAAGGGGGCGCGCCCGC
>JBQTHP010000093.1:0-13896 GCA_052389755.1 Gammaproteobacteria bacterium | reverse complement strand
CGGAGGCTTCAGCCGCCTCTCCCTGTGCGGCTGCTCCGATTGCTACCGGCTGGAGCGACAGTTGCCGGGTGGGATTCGCACCCACTGGGACACCGTGCCTTTTCACGGCGCACCGCGCATCGGGCTTAAAGCGCGCCGGCACGCGCGAGGGTACGTCCGTCAGGACGCACACGATCAGCGATCGCGCAGGGCCTTCAACGCGCGCCGGTCGCGGGCGCGTGCGCCCTCTTCTCTTCCTCTTGATCTTTCCTACAAATCCAATCCCAGCGCCTTTTCCCGTCGCTGATACCACCCATCGCTCATCGGCTCGAACACGCCCACGCGGGTCATGTCGCCGCCGTAGATGTGCACCGACACGGCCGCGGAATTTCCGGGATTGCGGATGAGGTGGTACTCGTGCGGCGGAATGAGACAGCCGGCGCTGCCGATGCCTGCCTGGAAGGAGCCGCGCCGTTCGAAGCGGAACCGTTCGTCGTGTTTCTCGACCAGCTCGAACTGCTGCACCTCGATGCTGCCCTGCCAGACGCCTTCGACGCACCACATGCCGCCATGATCGTGCAGCGGCGTGCCCTGGTGCGGCCCCCACGTCATCGCGACGATGGAGTACCCGCGCGAGTCGTCGCGGTGTATCAGCCGTCTCGCGTAGTGATCGCCGCAGCATTCGAGCACGCGCGGCGGCAGCTCCACGCTGCCCGAGCTGATGAGCTCGCACAACCCGCCGCGTATTCGATTGACGATGCGTTCGGCGTCGTCGCCTTCGACGCACTGGTCGACGAGCAAGATGAGCGGCTGGGTTCCGGTCACACAGTTACTCTAGCACCGCACCGTTCAGCGCGCGGAGCGGCGCGAGGCGGGTTTGCTGCGGCCGCGCTTCTTGTGCGGGCGCGTTCGACTCGGGCGGTCGTACGGGTTCGCGTCGGTGCGGAACTCGATCGCGACCGGCGTCGCGAAGAGGTCGAAGGCCTTCCGGTACACGTTCGCGAGATAGCGCGTGTACGCGTCGGGCACGGATGCCGTCTGGTTACCGTGCACGATGATGCGCGGCGGATTCCTGCCACCCTGGTGCGCGTAGCGCAGCTTGATGCGCCGGCCGCGCACGAGGGGCGGTTGATGCGCTTCGAGCGCCCGCTCGAGGGTGCGCGTGAGCTGCGGTGTCGGCATCTCGCGCATCGCGGCGTCGTGGGCACGTATGGTCGCCTGGGCGAGCTCGCCGACTCCGCTTCCGTGCCGTGCCGAGATGAAATGCAGCGGCGCAAACGGCACGAAGTCGAGCTTCAGCGCGAGCTGCCGGTGGATCTCGTCGCGCTGCTCGGGGGCAATGCCGTCCCACTTGTTGACGGCGATGAGGAGCGCGCGCCCGCGCTCGAGCGCAAGTCCCAGCACGCTCGCGTCCTGCTCGGCGACCGCGTCGTGCGCATCGAGCACGAGAATGACCACGTGCGCTTCGTCGATCGCCTGCAGGGTCTTCGCGACGCTCGCGCGCTCGACGGCGTCCTCGACCTTCGAGCGACGGCGCAAGCCCGCGGTATCGATGAGAAGAAAATCGCGCTCGTCGCGGCGAAAGGGCACGAAGATGCTGTCGCGCGTGGTGCCTGGATCCGCGCTCGCGATCACGCGCTCATCGCCCAGGAGGCGGTTCACGAGCGTGGACTTGCCGACGTTGGGTCGACCGATGACCGCGATCCGGATCGCGCCCTCGCCGTCTTCATCATGACGCGCGGGCTCGAGCCCTTCGAGCGTCACATCCATGAGGGCGGCGAGCCCCTGCCCGTGGCTTGCCGCGATCGCGAGCGGCTCCCCGAGGCCGAGCGCGTGGAATTCCGCCGCGACGACGCTTGAATCGAGCCCGTCGGACTTGTTCACGGCGAGGTGCACGGGCTTGCCGGCACGGCGCAGCTCGCGCGCGACGAACTCATCCTGATGTGTGAGGCCGCTGCGCGCATCGGTGAGCAGGATCAGCCGGTCGGCTTCCTGCACCGCGCGCTCGGTCTGCGCGCGCATCTGCGCCTCGATGCCGGTGGGATTCTCGATGAGGCCGCCGGTGTCGATGACGACGTACGGAACCGGGCCGACGCGCCCGAAACCATACTGCCGGTCGCGCGTGACGCCGGGCACGTCTGCGACGATCGCATCGCGCGTGCCGGTCAGCATGTTGAACAGCGTCGATTTACCGACGTTCGGCCGGCCGACGAGCGCGATGACCGGCAGCACGACCCCTCACCCGGCTCCGCCACCCTCTCCCCGCTCCGCCGGGAGAGGGACAGGTGAGGGAGCCCTCTCCCCCGCCTGCGGGGGAGAGGGTTGGGTGAGGGGTTTCGCGCGGAAAGCGGTGATGCGGCCCCGATCGCTGATGACGAGCAGCAAGTCGCCGACGACGAGTCCCGGATTCGTCACGCGCGCATCGCCTGCGGACGCGCGCGCGGCGAGCGCGCCGCTCGCTTTGTCGAGCCAGTGCACGTAGCCCTGAAAATCGGCGACCGCGATGGCCTCGGACCCGACCGCCGGCCCCGACAGC
This sequence comes from Gammaproteobacteria bacterium, assembly GCA_052389755.1. Taxonomy (GTDB): domain Bacteria; phylum Pseudomonadota; class Gammaproteobacteria; order Steroidobacterales; family Steroidobacteraceae; genus JBQTHP01. The sequence continues at coordinate 11,381 of JBQTHP010000093.1, read as the reverse complement.
CCGCGTCGCGCGAGCGCATTCTGCCGCCAGAGCTCGACGCCCGTGGTCCGGCGAAGCGCCACGACCTCGCCGTCGGCCGACGACAGATAAACCGCCTGCTCATCCACACCCGGGCCGCGATAACTCGATGCTTCGCGCGACCACCAGATCTGGCCCGTCTCGCGCGCGAGCATGGCGGAGCGGCCCTGAAAGCCGACGGTAAACACGTCATCGCCGGAGACTCCGACGGCGGCGTCGATGTCGACCATCCGCTCGAGCTCCGTGCGACCGCGCGGCGGCGAGATGGCGGTTTCCCAGGCGAGCGCGCCGTCGGCGAGATTCACCGCGACCACCTTGCCGTTGTCGAAACCGCAGATGACGAGGTCTCCGGAAATCACGGGTCGCGCGGTGCCGCGCAGCGACAGGCGCGGCACCTGTTCCTCGTGCACCCACAGTTCGCGCCCGTCGGCCGGGGCGAGACCGCGGAGCCGGCCGTCGACCGTACGCACGACGACGATACGCTCGGACACTGCGGGACCGGCCAGCACCTCACCGTTCACGCGTACGCGCCAGCGGACCGCGCCGTCGCCCGCGGCGAGGGCGATCACGTCGCCTTCACTCGAGCCGACCACCACGAGGCCTGCGTCAGCGCCGGTACCGCCCGAGAGCGGCGCGCGAGTCTGCGTACGCCATACCGGCCGTCCGGTGGCGAGCGCGAACGCCGCGACCTCACCGGCGCGACCGGCCGCGTATACGTGCTCGCCAACGGCGGCGAGTCCCAGCCCGAGCCGCAGGATTTCGTCGTCGCCGCCGACCCCGGCGCTCCACACGCGCTCGATGCGCAGGCTCGCGTCGAAGTGGGCGAGCTCGGCCGGCGGCTCGATGTCCTTTTCCTTCGAACAGCCGGCGATGGCAAGCAGCGTCGCGGCGATGATCAATATGCGCATGCGTCGATCCATCAGCTTCCGGAAGGAGACCGGTTCGCGTCCGCCGTCCGCGGCGAGGCAGCGCCCTTTACCGGCACGAGATCGTTGATCTTGAGATCGAGCAGCGAAGTATCGACGACCGCGGCGACATCCCCGGCTCGGGCGGCCTCGTATTCCTTCAGTGCCGCTGCCTTGTCACCTTTGACGAGATAGGCGTCTCCGCGCACTTCGTGATAGCGCGGCCCAAACGCGCCGGGCTCGGCACCGTTCAACGTCGCGATTGCCTGGTCGGCGCGATTCTGCGCGAGCTGCACGCGCGCCAGGCGCAGGCGCGCGACGAGCGCGAGCTCACGATCGGCGGATTCCTGCATCACGCGCTCGAGGCGCTCGGCGGCCTTGGCGAGCTCGTTCTGCTCGACGAAGACGCGACTCGCGGCGAGCTCCGCCTGTTCGAGGTACGCCGAGGACGGGTAGTCGCGGCGCAGCTCATCGATGAGCGTCAGGGCGCGCGTGCGATCGCCGCGGCCGAAGGCCTCGACCGCCTGCTGATATTTCGCGCCGGCCTCGAGGGCGAGACGCTCCGTTCGCGCCTCCCACCAGCGCCACCCCGTGAGTGCCAGCACGCCGAGGCCGATGCCGGCCACGATCCACAGGGTGTTTTCGCGCAGCCATTTCTTGAGCGCTTCCCACTGTTCCGACTCGCTCATGAACTCGTCCACCAACAGTCTCCTTTACGCGAGGGCGGCTTCGACGCTCGCCGCAAGCCCGGCGACCGGGCAATCGGTCTGACCAGACTCGCTTCTCAATGGTTTCAACCCGACGACGCCGCGCGCGACCTCGTCATCGCCGACGATGAGCGCGAGCCGCGCACCGCTGCGATCGGCGCGGCGGAACTGCGCCTTGAAGTTGCCTCCACCCAGGTTGAGCTCGATGCGCCGCCGCGGCAGCTCGTCGCGCAGCCGCTCGGCGATAGCGAGCGCCGCCGCGCCGCCACGCTCTCCGCTCACCACGACGTAGACGTCGGCCGTCTGCACTGTCGCGGCCGCGCTCGTCTCCCGCAGCATCTCGACGATGCGCTCCATGCCCATGGCGCAGCCGACCGCGGGTGTCGCCTCGCCCCCGAGCTGCGCGATGAGGCCATCGAAACGGCCGCCGGAGCACACGGCGTCCTGCGCGCCAAGCACATCGGTGATCCACTCGAACACCGTGCGGCTATAGTAATCGAGGCCGCGTACGAGGCGCGGGTTCACCTCGTACGGGATGCCGAGCTCATCGAGAGCTTTGCGCAGCGCATCGAAATGAGCGCGCGATTCCACGTCGAGGTGCTCGGTGAGCAACGGCGCGCCGCCGATGAGCGACTGCATCGCCGGGTTCTTGCTGTCGAGGATGCGCAGCGGGTTGCCCTCGAGGCGGCGTCGGCTGTCGGCATCCAGCTCACCTGCGTGAGCGCGAAAGTATCCGGCCAGGCGTTCGCGATACGCGCGGCGGGACTCGGCGGTGCCGAGTGAATTGAGTTGCAGTTTCACGCGCGAAAGCCCGAGGGCTCGCCACAGGCGGGCGGTCAGGGCGATGAGCTCCGCGTCCGCGTCGGGCCCCGCGAAGCCGATTGCCTCGATGTCGATCTGGTGGAACTGGCGATATCGCCCCTTCTGCGGCCGCTCGTGACGGAACATCGGCCCCATGCACCAGAGCTTGAGGCGCGCGCCGCGCAGCAATCCGTTCGAGATCGCGGCGCGGACGATGCCCGCGGTCGCCTCCGGGCGCAGCGTGAGGTGATCGCCACCCTGGTCGGTGAAGGAATACATCTCCTTCTCGACCACGTCGGTGTGCTCGCCGATCGCGCGCTGGAAGAGATCTGTGCGCTCGACGAGCGGCACGCGAATCTCTTCGTAGCCGTACGCGGCGAGCAGCTCGCGCGCGGTGCTCTCGAGGTGCTGCCACGCGCCCACGTCGCCCGGCAGCACATCGTTCATGCCGCGGATAGGCTGGATCTGTGCCGTCACGGCGTGGTTCCGCCGGCCGCGAGGCGAGATCGAACGATACGTCCGCTGCGATTGACCACGAACCGCGCTTGCCCGTCGTCGCGCACGGCCGATTCCGGAATGACCGCAGGCTGTCCGTTCACCTCGAGCGTCACGCCCGACGCGTTGCCCAGCAGGACGCGCAGGGGTGCCGCGCCGTTCAGCGTGCGCGTCGTATCGGCCGAACCGATGTCGAACAGCAGCCGTTCGCCGTTCGCGTCGTACACCTCGACCCAACTGTCCGCCGAGAAGCGCAGCGTCAGCGCCGCCATCTTCGGAGGTGCCGCCCGAACCTCGCGGGCAGATTGTGCCGCGCTTGGCGCGGGCGCGATCACGGGCGCAGCCGGCGCCGTTTCTGCCGCGTCATCGGGAAGCATGCGCGTCGGCTCCACAGGGCTTTGCGTGAGGAGCGGGGCGGCGTCCTCGAGCGCGTCGATCACCCACCAGACGGTGCCGATCAATGCGACGGCCGCGAGGATCGCGACGCCCGTCGCGAGCAACGTGCGACGATGCGGCGCCCGCGGGCTCTTCGGAATCTGCGTGAGATCGGGCAGCGCAGTCGGCTGCACGCTCGCAGCGTAGTGCTGCTGCAGCTCGCTCGCCGGCTCGCCGACGAGCTCGGCGTAGCGTTTCAGGTGCCCGCGCACGTAAACGGGCGCGCCCAGCGATTCGAACTTCTCCGTTTCGAGCGCCGCGATGACGTGCGGGTCGAGGTGCAGTCGCTCGGCTGCCTGCGCGGATGTCAGGCCCGACCGTTCGCGCGCCGTTCGCAGCCGCGCGCCGATGCCGCAGCGCCCCTCGCCGCCCACTTGCGTCTGCATGACGGCCTAGCCCGGATTGCGCGTCAGCTCGGCGAGAGCGCGCGCCGCGTCGGAGCCGGGGAAGTCGAGCCTCAGCTTGCGGGCATAGCGCGCCTCGGCGACGCGGTCGCCGAGGCTCCGTGAAATGCGCACCGCAAGGAGCAGCAGGTCGGGCGTTGCCGGGAATGCGGCCAGGAACTGGTCGACTCGAGCGCGTGCGTCCGCCGCGCGTCCCTCTTCGAGGTACATGTCGCCGACCTGGAAGGCCGCCTCTGCGAAATTCGGACGGATCGAGAGGGAGCGCGCGAAAAACTCTTCCGCATCTTTCGTCCGCCCGGCCTGGCGCAGGCACACGCCCGCGTTCGTATAGGCGGCCTCCGGCGTGCGGTACAGCGGATTCTTCGCCGAGCTCTCGAACCGCTGCACGCCCTCGGCGTGGCGGCCGTTCTTGCAGAGGTACACCGCGTAGTTGTTCGAGATGTCCGGATTGCGCGGCGCGAGGCGCAAGGCAGTGCGAAAGTGGCTATCGACCTGGGACGGATTGCCGAGCCGCTCGTACAGCAGCGCAAGGGCCGCGTGCACGTTCGGATCGCGCGGGTTCTGCTTCTCGGCGCGCTCGAGCTTCTCTTTCGCGATCGCGAGATTGCCCTGCTGCAGATACGCAACCCCGAGTTGCACGTTGTAGGACGCCGCGTCCTGGTCGTTCGTCGTCTCCTGGCGCTCGGGCGCAGAGCCGCATGCACCAATGAGCAGCGCGACGGCGCCGAGCGCAACAAGGCGCGTGCTCATGGCTGCACCGCGAGATGGAAGCGCTTGCTGCCGAGACGCACGGTCGTGCGGTCGATCACGCGGCCGGCAAGCTGCCCGCACGCCGCGTCGATGTCTTCCCCGCGCGTCCGCCGGATCGTCGCGATCAGGCCGCGGTGCATGAGCTCGTCCTGGAATCGCCGGATGACCGCGGGTTCGGAGCGCCGATACTGCGTGCCGGGGAACGGGTTGAACGGAATCAGGTTCACCTTTGCAGGATGACCGGCGAGAAGGCGCGCGAGCTGGCGCGCCTGAGCGGGCGAGTCGTTCACGCCGTCGAGCATCACGTACTCGAAGGTGACGCTGCGACCATTGCGTTCATCGATATAGTGCCAGCAGGCCTCGAGCAGCTCGGCGATCGGATGTTTGCGGTTGATCGGCACGAGCTCGCTGCGCAGCTCGTCGGCGGCCGCGTGCAGCGACACCGCGAGCGCGCAGTTCACCTCTTCGGCGAGCTTGTAGATCTGCGGCACGAGGCCGGACGTGGACAGCGTGACGCGGCGGCGGGAGAGATCGAAGCCGAGATCGTCCATGAAGATCCGCAGCGCCGGCACGACCGCACGGAAATTCGCAAGCGGCTCGCCCATGCCCATGAGCACGACGTTGGTGACGATGCGATCCCCGCCGGGCTGAAATCCGAGCTCGCGATTCGCGAGCCACACCTGCCCGACGATCTCCGCAGTGGTCAGATTGCGGTTGAAGCCCTGCTGCGCCGTGGCGCAGAACGAGCAGTCGAGCGCGCATCCCACCTGCGACGAGATGCACAGCGTGCCGCGATCCTCCTCCGGGATGAACACCATCTCGTAGGCCTGCGCGGCGTCCGCGCGCAACACCCACTTGCGCGTGCCGTCGCAGGCCTCCCGCTCGCGCACGATCTCGGGCAGGCGCACTTCGGCCCGCTCGTCGAGCAGCGCACGGAAATCCCTAGCGAGGTCGGTCATGTGCTCGAAGCGGTCCTCGCCGCGCTTATAGAGCCAGCCCATGAGCTGGCGTGCGCGAAACGGCTTGCTGCCGAGACCTGCGACGAGCGCCTCGAGCGCCGGCCGCTCGAGCCCGAGCAGATTGACCTTGTTGTCGTTGGCCGTCGTCACGTCCTCAGCCCCTCGAATGAATCTCCGTCTCGCGGAAGAAATACGCGATCTCGCGCACCGCCGTATCGGAGGCGTCCGAGCCGTGAACCGTATTGGCTTCGATGCTTTGTGCGAGATCCGCGCGGATCGTTCCGGGCGCCGCCTTCTTCGGATCGGTCGCGCCCATTATGTCGCGGTTCTTCGCGATCGCGTTCTCCCCCTCGAGCACCTGCACCATGATGGGCCCGGAGGTCATGTAGCGCACGAGATCCTTGAAGAAGGGCCGCTCGCGGTGCACCGCGTAGAAGCCCTCCGCCTCGGCCTGCGACAGGCGCAGCATCCGCGCCGCGATGATCTTGAGCCCCGACTGTTCGAAACGACGATACACCTCGCCGACGAGGTTCCGGGTGACGCCGTCAGGCTTGACGATGGACAGGGTGCGCTCGAGCGCCATTCGGACTTCCTCACCGGAGAAAAAGGCGCGGAAGTCTACCTTGGGGCCCGTGTCGCGGCAATTTGAAACGCGGTGGAAGTGCCCGTCGGATAAGGTTTTTCCGCCCTCGGAAGCCGGAAGGGCCGCGCCTCAGACGCTGAAGCTCTCGCCGCAGCCGCACTCCCCCTTCACGTTCGGGTTCCGGAAGCGGAAGGCTTCGTTCAGCCCCTGCTTCACGAAATCGACGATCGTCCCGTCGACGAGCGAGAGGCTTGCCGGGTCGACGAACACCTTGACGCCGCGATCCTCGAACACGACGTCGTCGGCGCGGACCTCATCGGCGTAGTTCACGACGTACGCAAAGCCCGAGCAGCCGGTCTTGCGGACACCGAGGCGCAAACCGTGACCGTGACCGCGCGATGCGAGAAAGCTTCGCACGCGTTCGGCAGCGGACTGGGTGAGCTGGACAGCCATGAACTGATTCTACGATGTAGCAGCCGAGACGTCAGAGCGCCATGACACGAGACAGTTCCGGAGGGCGTCCTCGATTACGAGCAGACGGCCAAGCTTCTCCGCCGGGACGCCTCGCAGGCGGGCCCAATGCAGCGGATCGTCCGGAATGAGCCCGGCGCGGGATCTCCCGGGAAGCTGCGTCGCCAACCACTGCGCCACGTCGAGAGTATGCGGACAGCCGTACGCCTGGACCCGTGCGTCCTTCACAGAGTCACCGGCGACCAGAAGGTGAAAACGGATCCAGGTCCCGGTCGGCTCGCCGCCCGCCTCGCCCTGGATGCGCGCGCCCTGCCTCCAGGCGCGTTCGGGAGGGTCGAAAGGCGCAGCCGGCGAGAACGCACGCAGGCGACCTACTTCACGTTCGAGCGCCGCAACCGCGCGGTTTACGTCCAGCTCCGTCGTGCCGCGGCCGAGCCCGAAGCGGAGGGATGACTGCGCGAGCTGCGTGCTGCGGCCAAGCGCGCGCAGCACGAAGGAAGGTTCGGCCGCCGCGGAATTGCACGCCGAGCCGGTCGAGACGGCGAGCTCCTCGAGCCCGGCGAGCAGGCTCTCTCCTTCCACGCCTTCGATGGCGACGTTGAGAATGCCCGGCACGCGCCGCGTCGGATGGCCGTTCAGATGCACCCGCCCAAGCGCCGCGATGCCGCGCCAGAGGTGGTCGCGCAGTTGCGTCAGTTTTTCGGCATCGTCCGTCAGCGTGCGCGCGGCGCGCGCACACGCGGCGCCAAGGCCGACGATCTGGTGCGTCGGAAGCGTGCCCGGACGCAAGCCCCGCTCGTGGCCGCCGCCGAATGCGATAGGCCGAAGAGCAGCACGCGCCTCGCGCCGCACGTAGAGCGCACCGATTCCCTTCGGGCCGTAGATCTTGTGCGCAGTGAGGGAAAACAGATCGACCGGTAGCCTGCGCACGTCGATCGGCAGCTTGCCGGCGCTTTGCGCCGCGTCGGTGTGGAAAAGCACGCCGCGCTCGCGGCAGATGCGGCCGATCGTCTCGATGTCCTGGATCACCCCGAGCTCGTTGTTGACGTGCATGACGCTCACGAGGACGGTGTCGGCGCGCAACGCGGCGCGCACGCTTTGCGGATCGATGAGCCCGTTCGCATCGGGCGAGAGCCACGTGACCGACCAGCCCTCGCGCTCGAGCTGGCGGCAGGGGTCGAGGACGGCCTTGTGCTCGATGCGCGATGTCACCAGGTGCCGCCCGCGGTCGGCGTTGGCGCGCGCGATGCCGAGAATCGCGAGATTGTCCGATTCGGTGGCGCCGGAGGTAAAGACGATCTCCTCGGCAGAGGCGCCGATGAGCGAGGCAACCTGTGCACGCGCCGTCGCGACGAGCTCCGCTGCGCGGCCGCCGTATACGTGTGTCGCGGACGCCGGGTTTCCGAACTCCCCGTCCGCCGTGAGACAGCGGCTCATCTCGCGCGCCACCTCGGGATCGACCGGCGTGGTCGCCGCATGATCCAGATAGATCGGGGCGCGTGCGCGCTCGTGCGCCTCGCCGGCGCGCCGGCGCCGGCTCTGCACGGCGGTCAGGATGCCGCGGAGAATGTTCACCTCGTTGCTGTCGAGCTCGGCGCGCTGCAAAAAACGGCGGATGCGCTGCATGAGGTGCACACCGCTTTCCGTGCGGTCCCGAAAGTCGACCGCCGACAGGACTTCCTCGAGATGGCCGTACAGCCGGCGCATCTCCTCGGGAGGCGCGAGTGCCGTGCGTCCGGCGTCAGCGGGTAGTGCCGCGGCGCGAAATATCTCGTACGCGACCAGCTGCACCGACATCGCGAGATTCAGCGATGCGTAGTCCGGGTGCGAAGGGATGCGAATCAGCGCGTGCGCGGCATCGAGATCTTCGTTCGTGAGCCCTGTCCGCTCGGCACCGAACAACACGGCTGCGGGCGCACGCTGCGCTTCGGCCGCGATCCGCGCCGCGGCCTCCCGCACGTCGAGCAGGCGAAAGTTCTGGTCGCGCTCGCGCGAGGTGGTCGCCGCCACGAACGCGCAACCCTCGAGCGCGGCGGCGACCGAATCGACGACGCTCGCGTGCGCCAGCACGTCGCCGGCGCCCGAGGCGCGGGCGGTCGCCTCGGCATGCGGGAACTGCTTCGGCCGCACGAGCGTGAGCGAGGCGAGCCCCATGTTCTTCATCGCGCGGGCGGCCGCACCGATGTTCCCGGGATGCGAGGGCTCGACGAGGACGATGCGGATGTCGAAGGCTGTCACGAGTTTGCGCACGGCACCGGAGGGCCCGTCTGGTGGGCCCGTCTGGTAGGCTAATGCGACGTGCACGCACTTCTCAACATCGCGGTGCGCGCCGCGCGCCAGGCGGGCGAGATCATCGTTCGCAGCCTGTCCCGACTCGACAGCCTCGCCGTCTCGACCAAGGGCCGGAACGATTTCGTCACCGAAGTGGACCGTGCGGCCGAGCGCGAGATCATCGCGATCATCCGCAAGGCCTACCCGAGCCACGCGATTCTCGCCGAGGAAAGCGGACGCAGCGGCGAGAGCGAGACCGAGTGGATCATCGACCCGCTCGACGGAACGACCAACTTCGTGCACGGCTTTCCCGTGTTCGCCGTATCGATCGCCTGTCAGCACCGCGGTCGCCTCGAGCATGCCGTCGTGTTCGACCCCATGCGGCAGGAGTTCTTCACCGCCTCCCGCGGCGCGGGGGCGCACCTCGAGAATCGGCGCATCCGCGTGAGCAAACAGCGCACGCTCGAGGGCGCGCTCGTCGCGACCGGGTTTCCGTATCGCGCGAACCAGCAGCACGCCGATACCTACCTCGCGATGATGAAAGCCGTGATGACGAACGCCGCCGGCATCCGCCGTCCCGGCGCGGCTGCTCTCGATCTCGCGTACGTCGCGGCGGGCCGGGTGGACGGCTTCTGGGAGCTCGGTCTTTCCCCGTGGGATACCGCGGCGGGCGCGCTCCTCATTCAGGAGGCCGGCGGCCGCATCGGCACGCTGACCGGCGAGGAATACCGCCACCAGGGCGACGTCGTCGCAGGTACACCGAGGGTGTATGCGGAGCTGCTCGAGGTCATCGCGCCGCACCTCACGCCGGAGCTGCGCGAGCGGAAATAGGTGTGGTCGTGTAGAGTCCGGCGAAATTCACGGGGGCCACCATGCTGCGACAGCTGCTCGCAACCAAGTCCGTTGCCGACATCCAGCGCGACGATTCCAACCATGAGCTGAAACGCGCGCTTTCCCGAACCGCGCTCGTCGCCCTCGGCATCGGCGGGATCATCGGCACCGGCATCTTCGTGCTCACCGGCGTCGCGGCTGCCAACCACGCGGGCCCCGCCCTTACGATCTCGTTCCTGATCGCGGCAGCAGGCTGTGGGCTCGCGGGACTGTGCTACGCCGAGTTCGCCTCGATGATCCCGGTGTCGGGCAGCGCGTATTCGTATTCGTACGCCACTCTCGGCGAAGGCATCGCCTGGTTCATCGGCTGGAACCTGATCCTCGAATACCTGTTCGCGGTGTCGACGGTGTCGGTCGGCTGGTCCGGTTACGTGCTGAGCCTTCTCGAACAGTTCAACATTCATCTGCCCGCTGACCTGACGCACGCGCCCTTCGACCGCGGCGAAGGTCACTTCGCCATCGTGGGCACGGGCGCGATCATCAACCTCCCCGCTGTGCTCATCGTGGCGGCCATCACCGCGATCTGCTACGTCGGCATCAGGCAGTCGTCCGCCTTCAATTCCGTCATCGTCGCGATCAAGGTCACGGTCGTCGTCCTCTTCATCCTGCTCGGGGTGAGCTTCATCAACGAGGCCAACTGGGAGCCGTACATTCCGCCGAACACCGGAAAGTTCGGGGAATTCGGATGGAGCGGAATCCTGACCGCCGCGGGCGTGATCTTCTTCGCCTACATCGGCTTCGACGCCGTCTCGACCGTCGCGCAGGAGGCGCGCAACCCGCAGCGGGACATGCCGGCCGGCATTCTCATCAGCCTCGTGATCTGCGCCGTCCTCTACGTTGCGACCGCGGCGGTGCTCACCGGCATGGTTCACTACTCCGAGCTCAACGTGCCCGCGCCCGTCGCCCTCGCGCTCGACAAGTACCCCGAGCTCAAGTGGCTCGGACTGCCGGTAAAGCTCGGGGCTGTCGCGGGCATGACGTCGGTGATGCTCGTCATGTGCCTGGCCCAGGCACGCATCTTCTTCACGATGTCGCGTGACGGCCTGCTTCCGCCCGCGTTCGGCAACGTCCACCCGAAATTCCGCACTCCGCACACCGGCACGCTCATCGTCGGATCCATCGCGGCGCTCATCGGCGGACTGTTCCCCGTCGGGCTTCTGGGTCAGCTCGTCTCCATCGGCACGCTGATGGCCTTCGTCACGGTGTGCATCGGCATCCTCGTGCTTCGCTACACGCGTCCGGAGCTGCCGCGCCCCTTCCGCACGCCGGCGCCATGGGTCACCTGCACGCTCGGTGCGCTGATATGCGGCGCGATGATGGTTGCGTTGCCCGCCGATACCTGGCTGCGGCTCGCCGTCTGGACGGTGTTCGGCGTGCTCGTCTACCTCTTTTACGGCTATCGCAACAGCCGCCTGCGCCGTACCAACGGCCTCGGCGCGCCGGGCCGGGCGCCGGCGGGATGAGGCTCGCGCCGGCTACCGCCTACCGGCTTCCGCCCTCCGGCCGGAGAAGACCGTAAGGCCCGACGTCGCGTAAACACGGCCGGCACCGGTATGAACCGCACGCTGCGCGTTGGTTGAATGAAGCGATGGCGAGTGCGCAACCGGCGCGTGCTGAAGGCCTTGCGGAAAGGTAGCGGACGCGGAGCGGCCCGGCAAACCGGGCCGCGCCGTTTCGCTTGGGTCCGCGTG
>JBQTHP010000092.1:0-1872 GCA_052389755.1 Gammaproteobacteria bacterium | reverse complement strand
CGGATTCGCGCCGCGTTACGTCCTCGAGGCCGATCAGGTCCGCGTGCAGGCGCTGCGGCGTGATGTCGAGCCGTAGATAACCGCGGTGCTCGCTGCTCGCAAAGCCGATATTCGGGTTCAGTGCCTTGATCGCCTGGGCCTGCTGCTCAGGAATGCCCTGTGACGTGATCGACGTGGTCACGAGCTCACACCCGACTGCGGGCGAGCCCGGGTCTTCAGGAGTTTCGTTGAGCACCCCTGCGATGAAGGTGTGAATGTCGCCGGAAAGCACGACGGGATTGGCGATCCGACGTTCTGCCATGAAGCCGAGGAGCCGGCGGCGCGCCTGCGGATAGCCGTTCCAGGCATCCGTCCAGTAGCGGCGGCCTTCGCCGGGATCCTCGTCGATGTGGCTCATCACGACGCCCTGCGCGAGGAGGTTCCAGCGCCCCCGGCTTGCCGCCAGTCTCGCGTGCAGCCAGCGCTGCTGGCGGTCACCGAGCATCGTGCGTGCGGGATCCGCAAGCTGCGCGCAATCGCCGACGCGATTGGCACCGCGCAGGCCGTCGCGGGGACAAGCCTGCGCGGAGCGGTACTGGCGCTGATCGAGCATGCAGATCGTCGCCAGATCGCCGAACACGCGCTCCGCGTACAGGCGCATTCGGTGTCCGAACGGCACCGCCGCTCTCGGCAGCGGCATGTGCTCGTAAAACGCGCGGTACGCCGCGGCGCGGCGCGCCAGGAAAAGCTCGGGTTCGTCATCGAGCTCGGAAGTCGAGTCGGCATAGTCGTTGTCGACTTCGTGATCGTCCCACGTCACAAGCCAGGGATAGGCGGCGTGCGCCGCGGCGAGATCGGGATCGCTGCGATAGAGTGCATGGCGCCTGCGATAGTCCTCGAGCGTGTACGCTTCGCCGCCTTCATGGTGGCGAACACGCCGCTCACCCCACGACAGCTCGTAGATGTAGTCGCCGACGTGCACGACGAGGTCGAGCTCGTCCGCGAGCATGTGTCGATAGGCTGCGTAGTAGCCGTGTTCGTACTGCTGGCATGAGGCCACGGCCAACCGCAGGCGTGCGGGCGAGGCAGACGCCGACGGCGCCGTGCGCGTGCGCCCGATGGCGCTGCGCGCATCCCCGGCCGTGAAGCGATACCAATAGTCCCGCGCCGGCTCCAGCCCCAGCGGCTCGGCGTGGACGCTGAAGGCCGAGTCGGGCGTCGCGTACTCCGTGCCGCGGTTGACGATGTTCCGCATGCGCGCATCCGTCGCAACTTCCCAGTGGACGGGTACCGTGTCGGGAGACATCCCGCCATTCGGCTCGAGCGGGAAAACCGCGAGCCTTGTCCACAGAACGACGCCGTCCGCGGTGGGGTACCCGGAGGCGACACCCAGCGTGAAGGGATCCGCGCGGAAGCGCGGGCGAGCGGAGACCGACGCCACCGGAGAGCAGAGCGCTCCGGCAGCCGCCGAGTGACCTGCAAGACGCAGGAAGTCGCGACGTTTCAAACTCGACACCATAGGGCTCCCTGACAGGACAAAGCCAGTGTGCGTGCGCTAGCTTGCAGGATGATGACGCGATCGACACGGCTGGCGTGAGGCGAAACTGTGCGCGCCGCACGTTCGCCGCTCATCATGAATCGTCAAACTGCGCGAGATCGCCGTCAGATGGGACGTGACCTGGATCACATTTGCGCTGATGACGAACGTACATATTCTGCTCGCGCTTTCGGCCTCTACGGCGCTGCTCCTGGTGTGGGCACTGCGCCTGCGGTCGCAGCGCAACGCCAGCGAGGCGCGCTATCAGACGTTCCTGGAGCGCTCCGAGAGCGGGGTCGAGATCCGCGGCAAGATCGAGGCGCAGCTCCTGGAGAAGCAGGGGAGGCTCGACCACC
>JBQTHP010000091.1:0-4127 GCA_052389755.1 Gammaproteobacteria bacterium | reverse complement strand
ATCGGGCTCTTCGCCGCAGCACGAGATCTCTCCGTGAAGCTCGCCGCCGGCGTCCTTCCGCCTGATCGGGCTTCGGTGGCGCCGCAGCTGATCTTCAACCAGCAGCTCGACGGGTGGCTCACGGCCGTCTTCCTCGCGCTCGGGTGGATCATCGTCAGCAGCACCGTGCAGCGCTGCGTGCGCCACGTGCGCGGAGGCGCCGCCGAGCCTTCGAGCGAAGCGCCGTACGTGCCGACGCAACTCGCATGAAGCCGCGCATCGCACGCGCTCTGCGGGATTGGCGCGCGCGCCTGTGGCGCGGGATTCGTGAGCTCTCCGGCGACGACGCGTACGAGCGGTACTGCGAGCACCTGCGACGTCACCATCCGGGCGAAGCGCCGCCGACGGCAGCGAATTTCTACCGCCTCGAGCAGGAGCGTCGCTGGAGCGGCGGACCGAATCGCTGCTGCTAGGAGCCTTTGATGCGGGCGCAGGCGGACTGCGTCTCGCGCTCTCTCGTCCGAGCTGTGCGTTATTGTGGGCGCTGCGATCTAGGACGCGGCGTTGAAGGGCATCCAGGCGGGCATGACGCATTCGATTCAGGCGCTGATGGCCTCGATATACGACCTCTGCACGTCGAAGCTGCAGCACCCGGCGAATTAAAGACGTAGTCGAGCGATCGCAGCGATCCTGGACGACGGTGAGGGTCACGTTTCAGCTGGATAGCTGAGGGCCCGGTTCTTCCTTCCGCGAGCGTCACCGATCAGCGACAGCTTCAACTCGACGGGCACGGGCCTTGCTTGATCTCCGCCGAAGCTGAAGAGCGACTTTAATTCATTCCTCCCCGCTACGCAGGGAAGCGTTCGAACCGGCTCCGCAGGAACGCGCGGTCACCAGTTCAGGCGATTTCAGATAGGGAGATCATCCATGACACGCTGCACGCCTCGCACGTTCGCGTTTGCACTGCTTCTGCTGGGGACGAGTCTATCGCTCCCGGGGTTCGCCCAGCTGCCTCCGCCCGTCTTCCCTGCACCGGACGCGTGGACGGCGCTGACACCTGCCGAGCTCGGCATGGACGCTGCGAGACTCGCCGAAGCGCAGGCCTATGCCGAAACGAAGCAGGGCGCTGGCCTGATCGTCCGCCGAGGCTACAAGGTCCACGAATGGGGCAATCAGACGTTCCGCTTTCAGGTGTTCTCGGTCACGAAGGGCATCGGCGCGCTGCTGCTCGGCGTTGCAGTCGACGACCGCGCCGTAGCCGTGGGCGATCGCGCACAGACGCATTTTCCGGCGATCGGACTGCCTGAGAATGCCAACAGCCCGGATTGGCTCGCCGCCATCACGCTCGAGCATCTCGCGACTCACTCGTCCGGCTTCAAAGAGCCCCGAGGCGCGCCGACGATGGGTGCGGCGCCCGGCACGAGGTGGACGTATTCCGACGGCGGAGCAAACTGGCTCGCCGACACGCTGACATTCAGACTGAACCAGGATCTGCGTGAGGTGCTTGCGCTCAGAATCCTTGATCCTCTCGGGATCACGGTGAGGCGTGTTGAGGGAGAGAGCGGTGACCTGTTTTGGCGCGACAACACGTCACGGGACCCCATGCTCAATGGAATACGCCGTCGCGAGTTCAACTCCGGCATCAGCTTGAACGTCGACGCGATGGCGCGAATCGGCCTGCTGGTCGAGAGCGGCGGCGAATGGAACGGCGTCCGGATCCTGCCGCAGGAGTACCTGACGAGGATGGCGCAGACAGCGGCGGTCATCAGCGGGCTCCCGATCGTCGATGGCAACGGGGCTTCGCTCGACGCGGATTTTCCGAACGTGACTGAACATCACGGTCTGCTCTGGTTCAACAACGCCGACGCCACGATCCCCGACGTGCCGCGCGATACGTTCTGGACGTGGGGCGCCGGCGACCATCTCATCGTCGTGATTCCGAGTCTGGACGTCGTCGTCGCGCGCACGAGCGGTCAGGCGCTGGATGGAAGCGCGAGTGCTCCGTGGGATCGACAGTGCCTTGCCGGCAGTTGGTGCGCGCGCTACGAGGTGCTCGCGCCGTTCCTGACGCCAATCGCGCAGTCCGTGCAGGCCGCGCCGCCTCCCGGAGCGCCGACCGTCACTCTCACGTCGAGCGTGGCCGGTGTAACGGTTGGTGGCAGTGCAGTGCTCACGTGGTCGTCGACGCTAGCGGATTCCTGCACGGCGTCGAACGGCTGGACCGGTGCGAAGGCGACATCAGGCACGGAGACCGTGACGGTGTCGCAGACCGCGACGTACGTGCTCGAGTGCACGGGAACGGGCGGCACGACCCAGTCGTCCGTCAGCATCACGGCGAATCCTGCTCCGGCGCCGGAGCCGCCTCCGGCCGACGGAGGTGGTGGTGGCGGCGCGTTGCAGTGGTGGATGCTGGCCGCGCTGTTCCTCGTGGGAGGCGGGCGGCGAGCACTCCGGATCACCGCGGCGCGGCGAGCACCTGGGCCCAGTAGACGCCGTGCTTGCTCGACGGGTTGAAGGTGTACGCGACACCCATGTCCCTGAAACGTTTGTCCATGATGTTCGCGCAGTGTCCCGGACTCTCGAGCCAGCCCTGCACGGCCTCTTCGGGCGTCCTGGGACCAGCTGCGATGTTCTCGGCGACCAGTCGTCGCTGATAGCCGGTGCGGTTCAACCGCGTTCCGGGCGTGCTGCCGTCGCGCCCCGTGTGATCGAGATAGCCGTGCTTTGCCATGTCATCGGCGTGCGCGCGCGCGGCGCGCTCGAGCGCGGAGAGGAGCTTCAAGGGCGCTGTAGCGGCGAATCTCTCGCGGCCGCAGCGACGCGAATGTGATCGGGCCTGGTTCACGAGTGCGAGCACACGCCGGCTGACGGCGCGAGCATCAACCAGCGCCGGCGCGCTGAAGGGCGCGGCGAGAATGATCCAGCGCTGCTCGCGGCTCCGATGCACGCCGATCTCCCCGAACCTGCGGTCGGTTAATTGCGAGCAAAGACGATCGCGCAGAGTGCTCGCGAGAGAAGCGTCGTCGCCGCGGCTCGTGATACGTACTGAGAAGCTCTTCACGCCGCGGTAGCCGACGTCGCCGAGCGCCTCCCGCAGGCCGACACCGACGGATACGAGGCGCGCGGCATCATCCAGCGCCTTCCGCGCGCTCAACGGCGTCGTGACGCCCGGCCGCCCGCTGCAACCACGCGCCCGAATCTGGTTTGCTTCGTCGACGATATCTGCGCGGGCGAGAGGTGCGGCTGCCAGCAATATCGGCAGGAGGAGCGCCGCGGCCGCGACGTGCCCGCTCATGAGGCGATCGCCGCGCGCGCTCGCGCCAACTGCTCGGCGAGCCGCTGCTCCGACACGCGCACCGTAGTTTTGAGCTCCTGCGCGTGGAGCGACACGCGGAACTCCTCGATCATCCAGCGCAGCTGCTCGACGGCAGCCCGCGCCGCCGGCGCGGCGGGCTCGCGCAACAGATCGCCGAGAGCCTGATGGAACGGGCGCGTCTTCCGCGCGAGCTCCGCATCGCGTTGCACGTTGCCTCGCAGCCGCTCGACCCGGCGCGCGATCGCCTTGAAATAGCGCGGCAGCTCGTCGAGCCACGCTCGTGGCGTCGTCTCGAGAAAATCCGGGCGCAGGAGTCCCGCGATCTGTGCATCGATGTCGGCGAGCGCATCGGCGAAGGCAGGAGCGGCGAGCTCCGCGAGACCGACGCGCACTGCTCGCCATTCGTTCAGCACCGAAAGCACGAGCACCGCGAGCCTGTCGGTCACGTCGGTCAGATCAGCGCGGTGCGCATCGAGAACGGCAGAGAACTCGGCGGCGCTGCGCGGCAGCGGGCGATCATCGGGAGCGAAACACTCACGGAAGGCGCGCTCGGTGAGGGCTTCGGCGATCGGCTTCGTCAGCTCGAGCCGCTGTGAAAGAAGCACGAGCTCGCGATTCTCGGACAGGCGCTTGCGCAGATACTTCGCCTGCTGGGGCAGCACGAGCATCGCGAGTCGTGCGACTGCCCCGCGGGACACGGCTTCGGCGGTCGCCGCATCGCGCACTTCGATGAGTGCGACGCCGCTGCCGCGATCCTCGATGGCGGGAAAGGCGACGACCCGCAATCGATTGCGCTGGGTCTCGCGCGTTTCGCTCAGAGCACCGAAATCCC
>JBQTHP010000090.1:0-49536 GCA_052389755.1 Gammaproteobacteria bacterium | reverse complement strand
TCGCGGACGTGAAGCGCGTGGCGCCCGCGCCGCGCATGGAGCGCAAGCGCTCCAGCCTCGATGCCGACACGCTGCAGGCGCTGTTCACGAATCGCCTCCACGTGCTGCGCGATTACGGGCGCAGTGTGATCGCTCCTGTGTGCCGCGGCGTGCGACTGCCCGCGAGCGCACGGCGCCTGTTGGTGCGCCACCCCAAGGTGCTCGGCGAAGAAGCGCATCGCCGCCTGACCGAGCTGCTCGCGCGCCACGACGTGCTGCGCTCCGTGGTCGAATTCCGCGACGGGCTGGACAAGCTCTGGAACGACGCCGCCGCGAACAAGGCCCGCGCCCTCACGCAGCTGCGCGAATGGTGCGCACGCGCGGAGGAGAGTGGAATCCAGGCGTTGCGGGAGTTCGCGTTGAGTTTGCGCGCTTATGTACCGGCGCCCGCCGCTGCCACCGCCTGAGACGCGCGCCGGTCGCACCGACGTCCACGCTCGACTCACCGCTCTTCGTCTTATCCGGCCCTCAGCCGTCTGAGCCATCAGCCGTCTGAGCCATCTTCTCGCGGTAGCCGGTCTTCCGGCGTACCCTCCCCACATCCATGAAAGCGCTGCTGAGCCGGGCACCCGGCGGACCCGACACACTCGTGCTCGAGGAGATTCCGGCGCCGCGCGTGGGTGCAGGTCAGCTTCTCCTCGAAGTGCGGGCGGTCGGCGTGAACTATCCCGACGTGCTCATCATTCAGGATCAGTACCAGTACAAGCCGCCGCGGCCGTTCTCACCGGGCGGCGAGGTCGCCGGCGTGGTGCGCGAGCTCGGATCTGACGTGGCGGCGTTCAAGGTCGGCGATCGGGTCGTCGGCCTTCCAGGCTCGGGTGGCATGGCGGAGCTCGTAGCTGTCGATGCGAAGACCTGCGCGCCCATCCCGCCCTCGATGCCGTTCGATGAAGCGGCGGCGTTCGCGTTCACCTACGGCACGTCGTACCACGCGCTGAAGCAGCGCGCGGCGCTGAAAGCGGGCGAAACGCTGCTGGTGCTCGGTGCCGCGGGCGGCGTCGGGATCGCCGCGGTCGAGCTCGGCAAGTACCTGGGCGCGCGCGTCGTCGCCGCGGCCTCGTCGCAGGAGAAGATCGAGTTCGCGAAGCGCTGCGGGGCGGACGAGACCGTCGTCTATCCACGCGGGGCGCTCGATCGCAGCGCGCAGACCGCGCTGTCCGATGCATTCAAGCAGGCGTGCGGCGGCGGAGCGGACGTCGTGTACGACGCCGTGGGCGGCGACTACGCCGAGCCCGCACTGCGTGCGATCAACTGGACGGGCCGTTTTCTCGTCGTAGGGTTTCCGGCTGGCATTCCGCGCATTCCCCTCAATCTGCCTCTCTTGAAGGGCTGCCAGATCGTCGGGGTGTTCTGGGGCGCGTGGGTCGCGCGCGAGCCCGCGGCTCACGCCGCGAACATGCGCGATCTTCTCGGCTGGTACATGGCCGGCAAGATCAGGCCGCGGATCTCCGCGCGCTTTCCGCTCGAGCGCGGCGGAGATGCGATTCGCGAGCTCGGCGAGCGCCGCGCCCTGGGCAAAGTCGTCGTCACGATTCCATGACCATTCACGCAAACCATCACCCGAGCGTCGCGATCGAGGGCACGAGTGCCCGGTTCCCGATTCATCGCATCTATTGCGTCGGCCGCAACTACGCCGCACACGTGCGCGAGATGGGCAGCGATCCGGCGCGTGAGCCGCCGACGTTCTTCATGAAACCTGCCGATGCGGTCGTCGCGAACGGCACGGCGGTGCCGTATCCGCCTCGCACGGCCAACTTCCATCACGAAGTGGAGCTGGTCGTCGCCATCGGCGACGGTGGGGCAGGGATTCCGGCGTCACAGGCGCTCGCTCACGTGTACGGCTACGCGGTCGGCAACGATCTCACCCGGCGCGACCTGCAGAACCACGCGAAGAACCACGGCGGTCCGTGGGACGTGAGCAAGGGATTCGATCACTCGGCGCCGGTCGCCGCGATCCGGCGCGTCGAGTCCGGCGCGCACGTCACGCGCGGGCGGATCTGGCTCAATGTGAACGGCGAGGCGCGTCAGGCGGCGGATGTGTCGGAGATGATCTGGAGCGTGCCGCAGATCATCGCGGAGCTCTCGGAGCTGTTCCGATTGCTGCCCGGCGATCTGATCTTTACCGGCACGCCGGCAGGCGTCGGGCCGTTACAGCGAGGCGATCGCGTGGAGTGCGGGATCGACGGCCTCGAAACGCTGCGCAACACGATCGGGTAGGGAGCAAGCAGTGACGCACGATCTCGCTACGATACAGAGTGTCCTGAAGAAAGCCGCGCCCGATCTCCTTGCCCGTGCCAACGTCGTTGCCACAGGCGCGGGCTACAAGGTCTCACGAGGCAAACGCACCTCCGACCTCTCAGTTGTTTGCTCAGTGACAAGGAAGTTAAGCGCGGCGCAGCTTTCGCGCACCGATCTGGTCCCGGCCACGTTTGACGGCGTTCCCACGGACGTCGTGGAAACCGGCAGGATTCGCGCCCGGCAGTCGCGCACGGCAAGACACCGGCCGGCGCCGGGCGGCGTCAGCATCGGACACCGCGACGTCACGGCAGGAACGCTCGGATGTCTGGTGAGAAAAAACGGCGCTCTTTTGATCTTGTCCAACAACCACGTTCTGGCCAACAGTAATGACGCCCAGCAAGGTGACGCCATCCTTCAGCCCGGTCCGATCGATGGCGGGCGGTTTCCCGGTGACCATATTGCAAACTTGGAGGCTTTTGTGCCGATCAATTTTCTCCGGCCGGAACGCCGAGTGAGTGCCGGACGGCGCGCGTGGTCGTCGCCGCGTTGAACGCGATCTGTCGCGGCATCGCGAGCAAGACGCGCTATCAGATCGTCACGTTGCAAGCTGGAGAAAATCTGGTCGACGCCGCGATCGCCAGGCCACTCAACGCTGTAGACCTGACGGATGAGATTCTCGGGATCGGCACGATCCGAGGCGTGGCCGAAGCGGGGCTTGGGACGGCGGTGAAGAAGAGCGGCCGCACGACGGAGCTGACCAACGGGGAAATTCTTCAGGTGGCGGTTACCGCGGATGTGGACTACGGCGGGGGGCGGACGGCGCGGTTCGTTGATCAGTTGCTCGCGGGGCCGATGAGTGAGGGAGGCGACAGTGGGTCGGCCGTTCTGGACGACGCCAACCGTCTGGTGGGGCTGCTGTTTGCCGGGAGCGACAGCACGACTATCATCAATCGCATCAGTCACGTGTTCTCGGCCTTGGGCGTGCAGCGGTGATGCTCAAACCAAAGCTAATGGCAGCAACACTGCTCGCGATGTTCGCCGCACCCGCTTGCGGCGAGGAGTCACAGATGCCAGCTTCGATTCAAGAGGTCAAAGCGAAACACGAGGCCCGGCTCATGGCCACACCCGGAGTCGTTTCTGTTGGCATCGGGCGAGACAGTGATGGGCGGCCCGTCATCATCGTCGGATTGGAACGCGAACGACCGGAAACGCGTCAGAGCTTGCCCGAGGTCATCGAGGGGTATCCGGTGCGTACTCAAGTGGTGGGGCGGATCAGAGCGCAATGATCCAGCAGGGTCAGGTGAATATGCTCGCGCTCGAGTCGATGGTAGTGGTCCAGACGCCGGGCATCGATGAGTGCGACGTAGCTCTTGCCGTTGCGCCGCGTGATGATTTTTTCGCGCCCCTGCCTGACCTGTTCGGCGAGCTCGGTGAACGAGGCACGCACGTCGTTGGGGGCTACCTCCCGACTGGCCGCTTTCCGCCCTGCTCAATGAGGTGACCGAACCTTGCCACTGGCGAGCTCCGTGACGTCTCAAACAGCTTCCGATACGCAAGCATCTGGGCGGCGAGAGTGAAGTTCCTGCCAACGGTCTCCCGGAGGCGCTCCGCCTGAGCATTTGCGCGTTCCCGGTCGGTCAGCATGCCGTGAAGTGCTTCGGCGAGGGCTGCCACGTCATCAGGCGGCACCAAGACTCCGCTGTGGCCGTCCTGGATGATTTCCGGGATGCCACCAACACGGGACGCGACGACCGGTATCGCCAAGGCAGCAGCTTCCAGAATGACGATGCCGAAGGGCTCGCGCCGGGAGGGCAACGTGAAGAGTGTCGCCCGCGCGATCGCGGCAAGCGTCGAGCCATGCGGTACATCGCAATACAGCAGCACGCGCTTTCTGAACGGCGAGGCGGCCACTCGCCCTTGACACGCGGCGAGGGCGAGCCCGCTTGTGCCGATAATGGCCAGCCACAGGTCGGGATGACTCGGTGCAATTCGCTCGTAGCTCTCGATGAGGACATCGTGACCTTTCTTGGTCTCGAACTTTCCAACGCTGAGCAGGTACGGGTGAGCCTCCAGGCCCTGCGGGAGCGGTGACTGCCGGGCCTTGCGGCAGCACGCGACCGAATCGATCGCGTTGTGCACGACGCGGACAGCGCCATCGATTCTTGAATCGAATCCTCGCAGCTCGTTTGCCAGGGCCTGCGAGCAGGCAACGATCGCATCGGATCGGCGCAGAACGAATCGCCACATCAGTCGCGCCAGGGGGTTGGCATCTCGACGTGGCAGGTCCGCCCCGTGGAATGACAAGACCACATTGAACGCCCCGAACATCATGAAGCGCGCAAGCTGGACGGTGAATGCTGACAGGCTCGGGTACTGCAGGTTCACGGTCACGATCTTTTCGCGCCTGATCAGCCCGATGAAGCGCGTCAGCGTCATTGGCAGGCGAATGAGGTATGAGAGCAGGCTTCGTCCGACTCTCTTCTCATCCAAGGGCGCCGGCAGGAAAAACTCGTAAAGCAGCGGGAGCTCGTCATACTTCCTGCGAGCCACCCTGCGCTGCGGGTACGCATTGACGAGCAGCAACGGGCGATAGGCGGTGTCCTCCCCGAAGCTTGCCATCAGGTTCAACACGACGCGGTTGACGCCTCCGGCACCGTCCGGTCGCCAGGGCATCACGAAGAGGACGGCAGGGCGCGTCTCGCCTTGAGCGCGCGTATCGACCCATGTCGGGAATAGTCTCACCGTTACCAGCCGGTGGGCACCCGGCTGCGTGCGTCGACGTAGCGCCGCGCAATGATCCTGTTGATGTGCCGCTCAATCGGTCGCAACAGCCGCTCTGCGCCAGCGCGCAACCACCAGTGGGGCAGCCAACGCAGCAGACCCCCGCGCATCATCAGCCCGCGGCGACGCCATCCGAGGTTGCGGTACTGGGTCTGAAAATAGCGGTCGTCTTCGAGACTCCACTTGTTGCGAAAGCGCTTGAAGCTCGCCAGGTCCCACTCGTCGCTCCACCGAAGCGCGAAGAACGGTACGTCAGCAAGCGCCATGCGTAATGGTGGCAGGTAGGTGATCCGGGATCGGGGCTCGATGTAGATGGTGCCGCCTGCCGCGGCGATCGCCATGCAAAAGTCGAGGTTCTCCCGCGTGCTCAGCATCTGCTCGTCGAGGCCTCCGACACGCCGGAAATCCTCGGCCCGCACCATCAGGCAATGGAACTCCGCACAACCGGTGCGTTGTCGCTCAGTTGGAACGGTCTTGAATATCTTGTCGACGATGTGGCGCTCGATACGCCCGTTTGCCTGCGCCTCGGCAATCCCCGCTTCCCCACCGGCGAAATGGACTGTGGTATGCAGGGGACGGCCCTCGAAATTCAGTGGCCCGGTAATGCTGGCGCCCGTCTCTTCCGCGCATTCCACCAGCGGTCCGAGCCAGTTCCCCGCAACGACGACGTCATTGTCGACGAATGCAAGATAACGCGTCTGCACCGCTTGCGCGCCGAGATTGCGGGCACTGTTCGGCGAAAGGTAGTGCGCCGTGCGTATCAGGCGAAAGCCCCGAGCCGCTGACTGCTCGCGCAGATAGCGAGCGATTCGCGGCGGCGATCTTCCATCCACATACACGAGGGAAAATGGCAAGTCCGTATTGGCATAGATGCTTTCGAGGGACTCCCTGGTGTCGCTAAAGTGATCGCGCGGGACGACTACGATCGTAACGTCTGGAGCTCCCATGAATCATTCTGCGCGCCGACGGCGCGCCAATCCAATCCGCGAGGGTGCGCCAGGGACGCAGGGATGATTATTGCTTTGTGTGTTATAACGAGTTATAACAAGCCCATGAAATTACCCATCCGGCGCATCGGCAACTCCCTGGGAGTCATCGTTCCCAGAACTGCGCTCGAAGCGTGGGGTATCGGCGAGGGCGACCACCTCGAGCTCACTCAACGCGACATTCGTCCCGCCTCTCGCGCGGGCCTTTCGCATCAGGCACTCGACGAGCTCAAGCGATCCATTGCTCTGGCGGTCGTGCGAGGATTCACGCCGCGACAGATTCGCGCACAGATCCTTGCAAACCTGCACCGCTGGGAGAGCCAGGGCATGTGGGTCTCCGCCTTTGATGAATGGCGGGACGTGGCGCAACAGGATGCCGACGACGCAGCGCTGTTTGCAGCGATGCTGGGGCGTGACGAGCGCGCGGTGAGGCTGCGCCAGTCGATGCCGTTTGTCGGCTTGCTCTCGCAGGACGAAGTGAGAAAGCTGCATGAAGAAGCAGCAGCTTGACCACATTCTTCGCGCCGCCGGCCGGATCACCGGTGAGAAGCAGTTCGTGATCATCGGCAGCCAATCTCTGCACGGAAAGTACCCCGACCTCCCCGACGACATCGTTCGATCAGCGGAGGTGGACCTGATCGCTTCCAAACATCCCGACCGGACGGAGTGGCTGAATGCGATCGGCGTCCATTCGCCGTTTCACGAGAGCTTTGGTTACTACGCCGATCCGGTCGACGAAACGGCCGCGACACTTCCCAAAGGCTGGAAGGGGCGACTGGTCAATCTGCCCCCCGGCGAGACCGAGGGAGTCAAAGGGCTTTGTCTCCATCCCCACGATCTCGCGATTGCGAAGTACGTCGCTCGCAGCGAGAAGGATCTGATCTTCACGCGCGAGCTCGCCCGTCGTGGACTCATCACTCAGGAGCGATTGCTGGCTTTGCTCGAAGCAACGCCCGTCGAGGACGCGATCCGCGAGCGGATTCGCGGCGACATTTCGAAGGACTTCAGAAGACGGGCGCCCGTACACGGCAATCGACCAAGACGTGGGAAATAGCGCGGCACGCCGGCAGGCGTCGGGGCGTTACTGCGAGGCGATCGCGTGGAGTGCGGGATCGACGGCCTCGAAACGCTGCGCAACACGATCAGGTAGCGCGACCGCGACGCCCAGGCGCTTCTGCAGAAGCGGGCTCGTCGTCGTGTATTGCAGGTGCACCTTCTCCTGCGGCTGCAGATGCTGCCGCACCCCGAATGCGGCCAGTGCCGCTTCGTGAAAGCCGGACAGGATCAGCTTCTTCTTGCCCTCGTAGCTGTTGATGTCGCCGACGGCGAAGATGCCTGGCACGTTCGTCTGAAATTTCGCGGTGTCGACCTGCAGCGCCTTGCGTTCGAGTGCGAGCCCCCATTCGGCGATCGGACCGAGCTTGGGATGCAGTCCCCAGAACACGAGCACTTGGTCGGCCGCGACGGTGCGTGTAACGCCGTCGCGCGATGCGATACGGATGGCGCGCAAGGTGTCGCCGTGCTCGACGAGCGATTGCACCTGACCTTCGATGATGTCGACGCGGCCCTCGTCGCGCGACAGGAACAGTTTCTCCACGGATGCCGGCGCTGCGCGATATTCCGCCCGGCGATGCACGAGCACGACGCTGCGGGCGATTCCTTCGAGCGCGAGCGCCCAGTCGAGCGCGGAGTCGCCGCCGCCGAGCACGATCATGTCTTTGCCCGCGAAGGCCGCCCTGTCACGCACGCGGTAGTGGATCTGCTTGCCCTCGAAACGGTCCGCACCGTTCACGGACAGGCGCCGCGGCTGAAACGAGCCGACGCCGCCCGCGATGATTACCGAGCCGGCATCGAAGTGAGCGCCTCGGCTCGTCTCGACGTCGAAGCGCCCATCGGGACGCGCGCGCACGCCGGTGACTTCCTGGCGCAGGTGCACGCCGGGTGCGAAGGGCCGGATCTGGGCCTGCAGGCGTTCGATGAGCTCTTGCGCCGTGCAGACCGGCACGGCCGGAATGTCATAGATCGGCTTGTCGGGATACAGCTCGATGCATTGCCCGCCCACCGCGGGCAGCGAGTCGATGAGCTCGGCCTTGAGACCGAGCAGTCCGAGCTCGAACACGGCGAACAGCCCGACCGGACCGGCGCCGACGATTACCGCGTCGGTGACGGTGGCGAGATGGGGTGGATGATCTGATGTGACGAGCTCAGGCGACAAGTGCTTGCTCCACCGCGGTTGAACGGTGCTCGCGCGGCGGTCCGGCGAAATCCGCAAGACCCTTCTCCACGAGCCACTCGCGATTGAAGAGTCGCGACTGATACTTGGCACCACCATCGCAGAGGACGGTGACGATCGTGTGTCCGGGTCCGAGCTCGAGCGCCACGCGGACGGCCGCGGCGACGTTGATCCCGCTGGTGCTGCCGAGGAACAGTCCCTCGTCCTCCAGGAGCTGATAAACGAAACGCACGGTCTCGCCGTCCTCGATGTGCACGGCATCGTCGATCGGCGCGTTCGCGAGGTTCGCCGTCACGCGACCGATGCCGATGCCTTCAGTGATCGAGGAGGTGCCGGTCGCTTTCAGGACGCCGTTGCGCACGTATTCATAGAGGCTGCTGCCGGGCGGATCCGCGAGCACCGTGCGCACCTCGCGGCGGCGCGACTTCAGGTACTCGGATACGCCCGCGAGCGTGCCGCCCGTGCCGGCCGAGGTGACGAATGCATCGATGCGCCCGTTCGTCTGCAACCAGATCTCCGGTCCCGTCGTCGCGAAATGCGTGTCCCGGTTTGCCGTGTTGTCGAACTGATTCGCCCAGATCGCATCGGGCAGCGATGCCGCGAGGCGCGCCGCGACCTTCTGATACTGATTCGGATTGCTGTACGGCACCGCCGGAACACGGTGCACTTCGGCCCCGAGCATCTCGAGCAGCTGGTACTTCTCCGGCGACTGGTTGTCCGGCATGACGATCACGCAGCGGTAACCGCGCGCGTTGCACACGTGCGCGAGCCCGATACCGGTATTTCCGGCGGTGCCTTCGACCACCGTACCGCCGGGCCGCAACTCCCCGCGAGCCTCGGCGTCTGAGACGATGGCGCGCGCGGCGCGGTCCTTGACCGAGCCGCCGGGGTTCATGAATTCCGCCTTGCCGAGGATCTCGCAGCCCGTGAGCTCGCTTGCGCGCCTCAACCGGATGAGCGGCGTGTGTCCGACCGCGTCGATGAACCCGAGACGGATGCTCACGCTACGCCTCGCAGGGGTTCCTTGGACGCCGCGCCGAGACCTGTCACGAAATCGACCGCCGTGACCTCACCGACGATGAAGAGCGCAGGCGCCTGGAGGCGCGCACGGCGGGCGTGGCTCACGGCGTCCGCGAGCGTGCTCCTCAGCACGCGTTCCTCGGGCTGCGTCGCCCGCTCGACGAATGCGACCGGCCGGCTCGCCGGAGCGCCCGACTCGAGCAGACGCGAAACGATCTGCTCGAGATGCGCGACGCTCATGTAGAACACGACTGTCTGGCCCTCACGCGCGAGCGCGGACCAGTCGAGAGAGTCGTGTTCGGCCAGATGGCCGGTCACGAGCGTCACGGCGTGCGCGGCGCGACGGTGGGTGAGGGGGATTGCTGCCGTCGCCGCGGCGCCGAGTGCTGCGGAGATGCCCGGCACGACCGTAAACGGAATGCCGTGCTTCGCAAGCGCCTGAAGCTCCTCGCCGCCGCGTCCGAAAATGAACGGGTCGCCGCCCTTCAGTCTCGCGACGCGCTGACCGGCCCTGGCGTAGCTCACGAGGAGGTCGTTGATTCTTTCCTGCGTCATCTCACGATCGCCGACGGTCTTGCCGACGCTGACGCGAACGGCGTCGCGGCGCGCGCGGTCGATCACGGCTGCGGGCACCAGGCGGTCGTAGAGAATGACGTCCGCTTTCTGCAGCAGCTGCAGCGCGCGCAGCGTCAGCAGGTCGGGATCGCCCGGACCGGCGCCGATCAGATAGACCTCGCCGGTCGCGCTGCCCGGTTCTGCATGGGGTTCGGACAGTGACGCGGCGAGCGCGCGCTCGGCTTCCGCGTCATCGCCCGCCAGCACACTCGTCGCGACCGGCCCGTCGAGCAGACGTTCCCAGAACGCGCGCCGCGCGATCGCCGGGACGACGCGGCGCACGGCCTCACGATGCCGGCCGAGAAATCGGGCGAGGGTGCCGACGCGAGCCGGCAGCAATGCTTCGATCTGCGCACGCAGCCGACGGGCGAGCACGGGCGAGGCGCCGCCCGTACCGACCGCGACGAGCACCGGCGCTCGATCGACGATCGCCGGCAGGATGAAACTCGAGAGGACCGGATCATCGACGACGTTCACGGGAATGTTGCGCGCCCGCGCTTCGGAAGCGACGGCCGCGTTCGTCTCAGTGGAATCGGTCGCGGCGATCACGAGCTCCGCACCGTCGAGGTGCGCGGGCTCGAAGCGCGCGGGAACGTGCCGCAGGAAGCGCCGGGCCGCAAGCGCGAGCAGCTCGCGCAGCTCCCGGTGCACCTCGGGCGAGACGACAGTGATTCGCGCCTCGCAGCGCAGCAGCAGCTCTACCTTGCGCGCGGCGATGAGACCACCGCCGACCACGGTGACCGGGCGATCGCGCAGGCGCAGAAAGATCGGGAGATGTTCCATGACTTCAGGGCGTCGTGAGTGCCGGAAGGGGTCGTGCCCGGGGGTGGAGACCGCATTCGCGCGTCTCCGGCTGCTCCCACCACCAGCGACCGGCGCGTGCATCCTCGCCGGGCTGTATGGCGCGCGTGCAGGGCGCGCAGCCGATGCTGGGGTAGCGTTTGTCGTGCAGCGCGTTGTACGGAAGCCTGCGCGCGCGGATGTACTGCCAGACGTGCTCGTCGGTCCAGTCGAGCAGCGGACTCACCTTGTGCATCGAGTTTTCCGCGTCCCATTCGACTGGCAAACCTCGCGCCCGGGCCGCGGACTGCTGGCGGCGAACACCCGTTACCCACGCCTTGAACCCCACGATGGCGCGCCGGAACGGCTCGACCTTGCGCACGCGGCAGCAGGCGAGGCGCGCATCGAGGCTCTCGTAGAAGCCATTCGTGCCGCGCGCGCTCACGAGCGCCTCGAGCGCCTGTGCGTCCGGGTGAATGAGGCGGATGCGCGGCCCATAACGGAGTCGAAGGCGATCGAGCAGGCTGTGCGTTTCCTCGTGCAGACGGCCGGTGTCGATGCTGAAGATGTCGATCTCGGGAAAATCGGTGCAGATGATGTCCGTGAGCACCATCGCCTCGGCACCGAGGCTGTTCGAGTACGTGACCCGACCGTAGTCCCGGACGGCCCCACGGAGCAGCGCGCGCACGGCGGCCGCGCGATGCTCGAGTTCCGTCGGGAGCGTGAGTGTTCCCATGGGTTGAGACGACTCTATCTACGCGGAAGGCGCCTCAGAACGAACGAGCGGTTCTGACCGGCAGCGGCGCGGTTATCTGGGCCCGGTTCGTCCCGCCCTGATAACGGCCGTGCATCACGACAGGTACGATCGTTATTGCGCGATCATGTCGAGCAGTTATAGCGTCAGACCGTGAAGCTCCATCAATTCCGCTATCTCGCCGCGGTCGCCCAGACCGGTCTCAACATCACGGCCGCCGCGCAGAAGCTGCACACCTCGCAGCCGGGGGTGAGCAAGCAGATCAAGCTGCTCGAGGACGAGCTCGGCTTCCAGATCTTTACGCGCGAGGGCCGGGCGCTCACGCGCATCACGCCGGCAGGGCAGCAGGTCATCGAGCGCGCAATGCGCATCCTGCAGGAGACGCAGAGCATCAAGAACCTGTCGAAGGAGCTCGGCAACGAGGACCGCGGCAGCCTCGCGATCGGCACCACGCATACGCAGGCGCGCTACGTGTTGCCCGCCGTCATCTCGGAGTTCCGCCATCGCTTCCCACAGGTGAAGCTGCACCTGCAGCAGGGCACGTCCGAACAGATCGCGGAGATGGTCGCGCAGGATCGTATCGACTTCGCGATCGCGACGGGCTCGGAGAGTCGGTTCTCGGACCTCACCGTGCTGCCTTGCTATCGCTGGCATCGCGTGGTCGTGGTGCCCAAGGCGCATCCGCTGGCAGGGCAGGGCCGCCTGACGCTGCGCGCGCTCGCGGCGCATCCGATCATCACGTATTCGTTCAGCTTCTCCGGCCCGTCCTCGCTGCATGAGGCGTTTGCGAAGGCGGACCTGGTGCCGGACGTCGCGATCACGGCGCGCGATTCGGATGTCATCAAGACGTACGTAAGGCTCGGCCTCGGCGTGGGCATCGTCGCGAGCATGGCCGTTGACGGGAAAGAGGACGCCGACCTCGCGGTGGTCGATGCCGAGCACCTGTTCCCGGCGCATACCACTTGGATAGGGTTTCGGCGCGGGCTGCTCCTGCGGCGTTATATGTATGAGTTCATTCAGCTGCTCGCGCCGCATCTCGATAAGCGAACCGTCGAGCGGGCGAATCAGCTCGCGTCAAACGATGCGGTGACGGGGTTCCTTGGAGATGTCGCGCTGCCACTACGTTGAGCACCCGGTGCACCAGACCGATGACGAGCAGGCGACGCTTTGGAACGGCCTCGCCGGACGCGCTTGGGTCGAGGCGCAGGAGTTGCTCGACCAGATGTTGAAACCGTTCGAAGACCTGCTCGTCGAAGCAGTTTCCGCGGGATCCGGAGGCCGGGTGCTCGACGTTGGCTGTGGCACGGGCAGCACAACGCTCGCCGTCGCGCGGCTGCTCGGCGCGAAGGGCCGCTGCATCGGCATCGACATTTCGGAGCCGATGATCGCCGCCGCGTGGGTACGCGCTGAACGGGAAAGCACGCCGGCAAGCTTCATCCTCGCCAACGCGCAGATCCACGCGTTCGAGCCTGCAAGCTTCGAAATGATGATTTCGCGCTTCGGCGTAATGTTCTTCGACGACTCTGTCCGGGCCTTTGCGAACCTGCGGCGCGCCGCAAGGGACGACGCCGAGCTCCGGTTCATCGCTTGGCGGAGTCCTGCGGAAAATCCGTTCATGACGACAGCCGAGCGCGCCGCGGCACTGCTCCTGCCAAACCTCCCGCCCCGCCGGCCAAACGCGCCGGGGCAGTTCGCCTTCGCGGACCGGCGCCGGGTCTAAACCATCCTGGAGGAGAGCGGCTGGGCCGAGATCGATATCCGGCCGATCGATGTTGCCTGCACCTTGCCCGAGAAGGAGTTGGTCCGTTACCTGACGCGGCTCGGCCCCGTCGGCCAGATCCTTTACGAGGTGGACGACCTCACTCGCACGCAGGTCATCGAAACGGCACGCGCCGCCTTTGATCCCTATGTGCACGGAGTGGAAGTGCGCTTTACCGCTGCCTGCTGGATGGTCGGCGCGCGAGCGCCGTCTGCGTCAGCCGCGCCGAAGGAAGTAGCGAGTGCCTGAAGCGGTGAGCTACCTGGTGTGCGCTCTTCTGATCGGCGCGGGCGCTTTCGCCATGATCCCATTGCCGCCTCGCCGCACGCCGCGTCCCGCCGCCGCTCGACTTCACAGCCTCGTCACGCACGGGATTTTCGGCTTCGGCCTCTACGCAGCCGGCTGGGTTACAAGTTTGTTGTACGCGTGATTTACGGCTGCCCCGGAATCGGCAGACACTCCATGATCTCGACCGCTTCACCGGGAAAGACCGTGAAGTGCGGGTGATTCAGGAACAGCTTCGCGGCGGCTTCCTGAGACTCCGCCTGGATGATCACGTATCCGGTCAGCGCGTTCTTCGTGTCGGACACGCCCTGAGCCGAGGTGCGTTTGGTCTTTCCGAGCGGCGTCCCCTGATCGACGATGGCCGTTTTGTTCGCCGTTCCCCAGTCCATCCACGCCTTGATCCCGGCCGCTTCCCTTTGCTTGCGCGTGGCTGGATCCAGCTTGCTCCATTTCTCGAACGCATCGGGCGTACCTGTATAGACGGCTAAGAATTTCTTCATGGAGTCCTCCAAAGTTGCATTCGTGGCGCGCAAGCGGGCGACCGCTTTGTCCGGGTCCCACAGCTAGGACGATTGAGAAGCCCTGAAGCCGACAGGCGAACGGAGAGGACCTGCTCGTCGATTACTTGGCGGAGGCTCGCTTGGGCCGGCGGACGGTCCTCACCTTCCCGCTGCTTCCTCCTCCGCAGAAGAACTGATCGCCGCCATCGGACTCGAGCCCCGAAACGTTCACTCCCGGCGGCAGCTCGAGCCTCTCCAGGAGCTCTCCCGTTCGAGGATCGACTCGTCTCAATTCGCTCTCGTCATTTTCCCATGTGGCGTGCCAGAGCTCTCCGTCGACCCACGTGACCCCGGTGACGAAGCGGTTGGACTCGATCGTGCGAAGAATCGCCCCTGTCTGGGGATCGACTTGATGGATCTTGCGGTCCCGATATTGCCCCACCCAGAGCGTCCCTTCGGCCCACGTGAGCCCCGAGTCACCGCCGCCGCCGGGCGCCGGAATCGTGGCGAGCACACGGCCGGTCTTCGGATCGATCTTCTGGATGCGATCCTCGGCGAGCTGAAACAGGTGCTGGCCGTCGAAGGCCGTTCCTGCATGCGCGGCGACATCGATCGAGCGTAGCGTCTTCCCGCTCGCGGGATCGAAGGCGTTCAGCTTGTCTCCAGAAGCAAACCAGACGCTCTGACCGTCGTAGGTGACTCCAGCCACGTTGTCGGCGCCCGGAAAGGGCCCATATTCACGGACGATCTCGGCGGTTGATTTACGCATGCTTTCAGCTTAGTCGATCGGTAGAGGAGCGGGGAGTAACAAGGTCGTCGCGAATCCCGGCACAGGCGGGGTCATCCAGCGACGAGCTCGCCCGCGACCGAACCACTGCACCTTGCCTCCCGCCGCAAGCGAGTCGAGCGCCCGCTGCACGGTGCGCTGGCCCGTTGCAAGCGCGAGCGCAAGGGCCGAGCTCGACCACGATTCACCGTCGGCGAGGAAGGCGAGCACCTCCGCATACTCCTCTTCTACGGGCAGCGCCAGCACGACTACCTCGCGTGCGCGGCGCGGCGCCAGCGCAAAACCTCGCTTCGTCGCGCTCACGTCGGCCAGCGTCCGAAGCATCTTGCGAAGCCGCGCGATTTCGACTCGCAACCGCGCGCGATGTGATTCATCGGCGAGCTTCAATCGGAATGCGCGCGCGACGAGCGTGTCCCTCGGTACATCTCCCGGCCACGCTTCGGCCAGCGCGCGTGCGAGCGCGAACAACATCGGACGCTTCGCGAGCGAGATCACCGTGCCTGCGTGACGCACGACATGACGGCAGGCGTCCACTACGAATGCTTTCGACGCCAGCAACGCTTCGACCTCGTCGAGCAGGAGCAGTCGCTCCTCTCCACGCGCAATCAGGCGCGCGGCGGGCGTGTCCAAGACGAGGAGTGCGCTTTCGACCTCCGCCGTCAGCGCAGGGATGCGTGCGACGCGCGCTGCGCGCTCTGCCCGGGCAAGCGCCGCACGCGCCTCCTTCGTACGGAGGCGCCGCATCGCGATCCCCGCGACTACCAGCTCGTGGGCGGTCCTCCACGCGGGAGGGAAGGGCGCGGGGTCGAGCTCGGCGAGCGTACGCTCGGCCTCGTCGATGCGCCCGATCAGGAGGAGGCGCCGGACCTCGAGATACCGCGCATGCGCGGCGTTGACCCGGTCGCCGTGCTCTTCGAGCGTCGCCCGCGCCGCGTCGAGCGCCTTTGCAGGCCAGCCCAGGTCGCGCGAGGCGAGCGCGATCTCAGCTTCGGCGACCACGCACCTCGCACGGGCCACGGCCTCTTTCGGACCGAAGGCACGCGCAGCACTTCGCAGGAGAGCCTTCGCTCGTACGAGATCGCCGAGCTGCGCCATTGCGATGCCTCGAAGCGCGAGAGCAGGCGCGTCGTCGCGTAGCGCGACGCGCTTCAATGCGCCGATGGGATCACCCGCTGAGAGTGCATGCGCCTCGGAAGTGATAAGCGAGTCCACCGGAATCCCGACACACTTGTCACTCCCATCGTTCGATTATCCGGCGCTAAATTATTCAAGGACACCCGAACGAAGGAGAGAACAGCGATGACGAAGCACACGACCGGGACACGTAAAGAGTGGCTCGCAGCGCGCATCGAGCTGCTGAAAGCGGAGAAGGAGCATACGCGGCGCGGCGACGACCTGGCGCGGCGGCGGCAGGAGCTGCCGTGGGTTCGGGTCGACAAGGAGTATCGATTCGAGACGGACGAGGGGAGCGCCTCGCTGTCAGACCTCTTCAGAGGGCGCTCGCAGCTCGTCGTCTACCACTACATGTTCGGGCCCGACTACACCGCGGGGTGTGCAACCTGCTCGACGATCGCGGACGGGTTTGACGGCTTCGCCATCCACCTGGCGCACCACGACGTCATGCTTTCGGCGGTGTCGCGGGCGCCGCTCGCAAAGTTGCAGGCATACAAGCGACGGATGGGGTGGACGTTCCCCTGGGCGTCGTCGTTCGGCCGCGAATTCAACTTCGATTTCAACGTCTCGTTCACGGAGGAGCAACAGCGCAAGGGGACCGTCGAATACAACTACGAGCGCGAAGGCCACGCGATGGACTTGGCGCCGCCCCCGGAGCCCGTCGTCGTGAATGCGGCCATGGCCGGAACCGACGTGGCCACGTACGTGCGCGAGAGGCCGGGCATGAGCGCGTTCGTGCTCGAGAAGGGTGTCGTCTACCACACGTATTCCACCTATGCGCGCGGGCTGGACGGCCTGTGGGGCATGTACCAGTGGCTCGACCGCGCACCCAAGGGGCGCAACGAGACGGGCGTCTGGTGGCGCCGCCACGACGAGTACGACAAGGCCTGAGCGAAATCGTCGAGATCTCACGACTATGGTTTTGGAGCGAGCCTTCTTCGGCGTCTCGGCGCTGCTCTTCGCTGCCAGCGCGGCGGTAACGATCGTCTGGTGCGCGTCCATGTCGGCGATGGGCGAGATGCCGATGCCCGGCGGCTGGACGATGTCGATGGCGTGGATGCGGATGCCCGGGCAGACGTGGCCCGGCGCCGCGGCATCGTTCCTTGGCATGTGGGTCGTGATGATGGTGGCGATGATGCTGCCGTCCTTGGTCCCAATGCTGTGGCGCTACCGCCAAGCCGTTGGCAGCACGGGCGAGACGCGCCTCGGTCGGCTGACCGCGCTCGTGGGCGTGGGTTACTTCTTCGTCTGGACGGTGTTCGGAGTGGCCGCTTTTCCGCTGGGCGTCGTGCTGGCGACGATCGAGATGCAGCAGCCGGCGCTGGCGCGCGCGGTACCGATCGCGGTCGGTGTGGTCGTCCTGATCGCCGGCTCCCTTCAGCTCACGGCGTGGAAGGCGCGTCACCTTGCCTGCTGTCGGGAGGCATCCGGGCGCGGCCGTACGCTGCCGGCCGACGCTGGCACAGCCTGGCGACACGGCCTGCGCCTCGGCCTCCACTGCGCCCAGTGCTGTGTCGGTCTCATGGCGATCCTCCTGGTCATCGGGGTCATGGACCTTCGCGCGATGGCTGTCGTGGCGGCAGTCATCACCGTCGAACGTCTCGCACCGGCCGGTGAGCGCGTCGCGCGAGCCACCGGGGCCGTCGTCGTCGGGGCAGGGTTGTTTCTGATGGCGCGAGCAGCCGGGCTCGGATGACGCATCCGTATCGTGCTGAGAGGACCGTTCGCATCCGCCCGCCGAGCTGAGCAAGCGAAAGAAAAATACCGAGCAGTCGCCCGCTTCGACGCCTAGGTCCGCCTGTCAATTCCGCCTGCGGTCGTAGACGATATCGGGTATCAGCTGTACCTCGTGCAATGCGGGCTCGAGCCGGATGACGGGAAGCCGATGCAGACAGTCGGGCCGACTTCCAGTGTCGTTGACCGAGCTCTTGCATGAAATGCACCAGAGCACGCGGGTCTCCGCGTTCGCCATCGCCTATTTGCGCCCGCTGGGGATAGTCCGCTCTGGACTGATGCGGCTATCGCACTTGAATCTGCAGGGGTCGTTTTTCCGCGTGGCAGGACGCTTGGCGCGGTTGAACCTCGGGAGGGGAACGTGAAGCGGATCAGCATTGAGATCGTGATCGGCGTCCTGGCTTGTGCGGCGCTCTCGGGAGCGGCGCAGAGTGCGCCTTCAACGACCTTTCGCGAAATTCTGGAGATGACCGATCCGAAGGCGTTCCTGGCCAAGAGCGGTTGGTATCCCGGCATTCGGCTCCAGGCAGCCGCACAGTAGAATCGGGCCGTTGCGTTGCTCTGGGGGCCCGAGATGTCGGACGAAAGAACTGTGTGGACGGGTACACCGTCGCAGGTGATCAACCTGGGGGTGTTCATTGTGTGTGGGCTGCTGTTCTGGTTGATCGTCCCGCTGTTCATCATTGTGTGGAAGTGGCTCGTGACATGGAGTACGCGATATGAGCTGACGACCGAGCGCCTGAAGACGCGCGTGGGTGTCATCAATAAGAAAATGGATGAGCTCGAGCTCTATCGCGTGCGCGATTACAAGCTCGAGCAGCCTCTGATGCTCAGGCTGTTCTCGCTGGGAAACCTCATCCTGCAGACTTCGGATCGGTCGAACCCAGTCGTGATGCTTCGGGCCGTGCCGGATGCGGAGCAGCTTCGCGAGCAGATCCGTGCGCTCGTCGAGGAGTGTCGCAGGCAAAAGGGAGTGCGCGAGGTCGACGTCGAGTAGGCGCGGCGGCGCGCACCTCATGCGGGCGGAAAGGTGCAGCGATAGAAAAGGAGACAGGCAGCATGAAGGAATTGCAGCCGGACATCCTGCATTGCATCGGCAACACCTCTTTATTGGGCCTGCGCAACGTCGTGCCCGACAACGGCTCCCGCATCCTGCTGAAACTGGAAAGCGAGAACCCCACGGGCAGCATGAAGGACCGGATGGCGCTTGCCGTGATCGAAGCGGCAGAGGCGGACGGGCGTCTCACAGCGGGTGGTTCAGTCGTCGAATATACCGGCGGCAGCACCGGCGTATCCCTGTCTCTAGTCTGCGCGGTGAAGGGGTATCCCCTGCATATCGTGACTTCGGATGCCTTCGCCCGAGAAAAACTCGAGCACATGAAGATTCTGGGGGCGAGGCTCGAGATCGTGCGAAGCGAGAGCGGGCGCATGACGGAGAAACTGACCCGGGACATGATCGAAGCCGCCCGCATCATCGCGGAAAAAACCGGAAGCTTCTGGACCGATCAGCTGAACAACAAAGACCAGATTGCGGCGTATCACGCGATGGCGGAGGAAATCTGGATTCAGACAGACGGACGCATCGATGGCTTTGTCCAGAGCGTGGGTACCGCGGCGTCCCTTCGGGGTACCGGGGAAGCCTTACGCCGCCACAATGAACGAATCCAAATCGTTGCCGTGGAGCCCTCTGAATCCCCGGTTCTGTCCGGTGGCCAGACAGGCGCTCATAAGATTGATGGCGTCGGAGCGGGCTTCGTAGTGCCACTCTGGCAGGAAGGCATCGCCGATCAGATCGAACAGGTTTCTACGGAAGAGGCTGTGGCCATGACCCTGCGGCTGGCCCGCGAGGAAGGCCTTTTTGCAGGGACTTCCACTGGCGGCAATGTCATCGCCGCTTTGCGATTAGCCAAGCAACTGGGACCTGACGCGACCGTTGTCACCGTTATGTGCGACACCGGGATGAAATATCTCAGCAAAGAATGAGCTCACGTGAAGTACGGCTTCAGCTTCGATAGCTCGAACCGCCCGCTCGCTTCGTGGAGCGGGTCGGTCGCGCGTTCGAATCGCGCACGGCCCACCACATTCATTGCGAACCCCCGCCGCCCGGCGCAGGACATTTCGGGTCCCAGAGCTGCGACGCGCTCGGAGGGTCTCCTATGAACGCGAAGAGAAGGTTGGCAGTGTTCGCAATCGCGGCGTTGCTATCAGCTTCCGCGGCATCGGCGCCGATGAAGCCTGTGGATGATCCCACGGTACGCGTCCAGGGTACGGGCTTTTCGGCTTTGCCTCCCTCGGGTACCGACTGGTACGTGTCACGTCGCAGTCAGCACGATGTGATGTTCACCAAGCTCTCGCCAGATCAGTTCAGGACTGCACCACGCAAGCGCGACCCTCACACGTTCGCAGCAGGCGTTCTGGTCATGAACCCGGAAGTCAAGACGTGTCGACATGCCTCAAGCGTTTCCCGAAGCCGTCATGGAATGGCTGACTGCGATCTCGACCGCAGGTCACTTCCGGCTCGTGAGCGTGAACACTGCACCGTACGGCAGCGAAGGAAGCTTCTTGGTTCACCCAGGAAGAGCGCGACAATCCATACGTGAAAGGCAAAGTCCTGGAGATCACGCAGCGCGGATTCGTCTGCCTGGACGAGTCGATGCGCTTCATGGTCAACGCGTTCCAAAGCGAGAGAAAGCCGCACGGAGAACCAT
Source organism: Gammaproteobacteria bacterium (assembly GCA_052389755.1). GTDB lineage: Bacteria > Pseudomonadota > Gammaproteobacteria > Steroidobacterales > Steroidobacteraceae > JBQTHP01. Next base: position 29,144 of record JBQTHP010000090.1, on the reverse strand, counting down.
CGATGCTGGACCCTTCGCTGCAGCAGGAGGTCGACCACTTCCTGAAGAGCGTCCAGGTGAGGCCGCTCTCGGCTGCTTCGGAAGGGCGGTGAGCGGCCGCGACGCCGTTTCCGACGAGGTGCGAGTCGATTAACAGCGCCGCGTAAAGCGCTCGCGCACACCCGGCGCTCGAGGCGACCCCGGCGCGTACGCGACGGTGAACTGTTGCAGCGAGGCCAGAGCGCCTTCGACGCTCTCTCCGGCCGCAAGCTCGAATGCGTCGAAGCCGCAGCGGACGAGAAACAGGATCTGGTCGCGCTTGACGTGCCCCACGGCACGCAGCTCACCCGTGAAACCATAACGCTCGCGCAGCACGCGCGCCTGCGTGTAGCCGCGTCCTTCAGACGGACCCGGAAACTCGATCGCGATGGAACGTAGCGCGGGCAGCTGGGCTACCAGCGTTTCGACCGCATCGGCCGGCTTCAACACCGCATCCGCGGGCTCGTCCGCCGCCGGCACGAGCTCATGCTGCTTCAGGCTGTAGCGCACGCTGCGCTTCCTTTCCATACACCGACGCGCGGAACGGCTCGCTGCCGATGCGGCGATACGTCTCGATGAAGGCCTCATCTTCGCGCCGCTCGGCGCGGTACACCTCGACGATGCGCTCGATCGTGGCGGCGACCTCGGCGTGTGGCACCGACGGGCCGAGCACGTCGCCGAGCGACGTACGCCCGCTGACGGACCCGCCGAGCTGGATCTGGTACCACTGCTCGCCGTGCTTGTCGACGCCGAGGATGCCGATGTTGCCCACGTGGTGATGCCCGCACGCGTTCATGCAGCCGGACATCTTGATGGCGACCTCGCCGAGGTCGTACAGATAGTCGAGGTCGTCGAACCGCGCCTGAATCTGCTTCGCCACGGAGATCGTCTCCGCATTGGCGAGACTGCAGAAGTCGAAACCGGGGCAGGCAATCATGTCCGTGAGCGTGCCGATGTTCGGCATGGCGAGCCCGAGCGCTGCGAGCTCGCGCCACACCTCATATAGATCTTTTTGGCGCACGTCCGCGAGCAGCAGGTTCTGATCGTGCGTCGCGCGGATGAATCCGAAGCTCACGCGGTCGGCGAGGGCGGCCAGGGCGTCCATCTGGTCGGACGTCATGTCGCCGGGCGCGACGCCGTGCGCTTTGAGCGAGACGAACGCCGCGCGGTAGCCGGGCACCTTGTGCGGCCGCGTGTTGTAGCGGTACCAGGCGAGGAACGCCGGCTCGCGGCCCTGCGTAGCATCGGTATCGGCGAGCCTCTCGTATGCAGGCGGCGTGAAGAACGAGCGAAAGCGCTCGATCTGCTCGGGCGGCAGCAGCGGCGCAAACTCCGCAGAGGCTCGCCACTCGGCGTCCACCTGCTCGCGAAACGCCGCGATGCCGAGCGATTTGACGAGGATCTTGATGCGCGCCTTGTTGAGGTTGTCGCGACGTCCGTGGCGGTTGTAGACGCGAAGGATGGCCTCGAGATAACTCAGCAGATCGCTCGCCGCCAGAAACGGACGGATCACCTGGCCGATGGCAGGCGCGCGGCCGAGTCCGCCACCCACCAGAACCTCGAAGCCGATCGCACCGTTCGCGTCGCGCGCGAGATGCAGACCGATGTCATGCACTTCCGAGGCGGCGCGGTCGGCCGGCGAGCCGGTCACGGCGATCTTGAACTTGCGCGGCAGGTAGGAGAATTCGGGATTCAGTGTCGCCCACTGCCGGATGATCTCGCACCAGGGCCGCGGATCCTCGATCTCATCGGCAGCCACTCCGGCGAGATGATCCGCGGTGACGTTCCTCACGCAGTTGCCGCTCGTCTGCATCGCGTGCATCTCTACGCGCGCGAGCTCGGCGAGAATGTCGGGCACGTCCTCCAGCTTCGGCCAGTTGAGCTGCAGGTTCTGGCGCGTCGTGAAGTGGCCGAAGCTGCGGTCGTACCGCCGCGCGATGCCCGCGAGCGTGCGAAGCTGGAGGGATGAGAGCAGGCCGTACGGAATCGAGATGCGCAGCATCGGCGCATAGCGCTGGATGTAGAGCCCGTTGCGCAGGCGCAGCGGCTTGAATTCGTCCTCGCTGAGCTCGCCCGCGAGAAAGCGCCGCGTCTGATCGCGGAATTCGGCGACGCGCTCCTCGACGAGCGCCTGGTCGAGGTCGTCGTACCGGTACATTTGCACGCATTCTGGAGCGCATGCCGACGGCCACCTAAATAGCCCTTGGTTCGGTCAAGCGTTCGATCCGTTATGATCCGCGCAGGCGAGGCCTGATCACGGAGTTAACGATGTCCGGGCTCTATTTCGAGCAGTTCGAAGTCGGGCAGCGTTTCAAGCACAAGGTGCATCGCACCGTCACCGAGACCGACAACGTGCTCTTCAGCGCCCTCACGATGAACCCGGCGGCGCTGCACCTCGACGCGGAGTACTGCAAGGACACGGTCTACGGTCAGCGTGTCGTGAACAGCATCTACACGCTGGGACTCATGGTCGGTCTTTCCGTGTACGACACCACCTTCGGCACTACGATTGCGAACCTCGGCTGGGACGAGGTGAAGTTTCCGCGTCCGGTGTTCGTCGGCGACACGCTTCGCGTCGAGACGGCGGTCCTCGAGAAGCGCGAGAGCCGCTCGCGCAGCGACTCGGGGATCGTGATGCTGGAGCACCGCGCCTTCAATCAGCGCGACGAGGAAGTCGCCTCCTGCAAGCGCGCCGCGCTCATGCTGAAGAAGCCGGCCGCATGACGCTGCGCTCGCTGCTTTTCGTTCCGGGCGACAGCGAACGCAAGCAGGAGAAGGCGCGGTCCACTTCGGCCGATGCGCTGATACTCGATCTCGAGGACTCCGTTGCGCCCGCGCAGCTGCCCGCGGCGCGCGAGATCGTGCGCTCCTTTCTTATAGGGCGCCGCCCGCCGGGCAGCCCGGAGCTGTGGGTGCGCGTGAATGGGCCCGCGAGCGGCGCGATGCTCGATGACCTGAATGCGATCGTGGGCGCCGGCCCCGACGGGATCGTGGTGCCAAAGGTGTCGGATTCGGGCGAAGTCCAGGCGCTCGATCGATCCCTGACCGACCTCGAGCAGCGTCAGCAGCGTCCGCCGGATTCGACGCGTCTCATCATCATCGCGACCGAGACCGCGCGCGGGCTGCAAAGCACCGCGACGTACACCTCGTTGCCGCGCGTGACCGGCATCACGTGGGGCGCGGAAGATCTCGCCGCGGCGCTCGGCGCGACGACGAACAGAGAGCCCGACGGGACGTACGCCTTCACATATCGGCTCGCGCGCTCACTGTGCCTCGTCGCGGCAGCCGCGATGGGCGTGCAGCCGATCGACGCCGTGTACGTCGATTTTCGCGACACCGAAGGCCTTGAGCGCGAAGCGGCCGCTGCGCGCCGCGAAGGCTTTCTCGGCAAGCTCGCGATTCATCCCGACCAGGTGGAGATCATCAACGCCGCCTTCACGCCGGACGCCGCGGAAGTCGAGCGCGCACGCCGCATCGTCGCCGCGTTCGCTGCGGCGCCCGGCGCAGGCGTCTTGACGCTAGACGGAAAAATGATCGATCGGCCGCATCTGCTGCAGGCGCAGCGCGTGCTCGAGGCCGCGGAGAGAGCCCAGAAGGGGGCCCAGCGATGACGGATGCGGGCCGGAATGTCGAAGAGCTCACCGCTGCCTGGCAGCAGCTCGAAGCTCGTGCGCCGGTCAAACTGCGAGCGATCACGAGCGAGCGGCACTACAAGGCAATGGTGGAGTCATGAACAAGCTCCTCGAAGAGATCGGCGAGCGCGAGATGAATGCGCGGCAGGCGAGGGCGCTCGCCAAACGTTTCGGAGTGTCGCCGGCCGCTTTCATCTGACCGCTCGCTGTGCCGATCGACGCATTCCTCGGCGATCGCACCACTTTCGCTGCAAGCACGGCGCGCGACGCATCGCCACACTTTCCGCCGTGCAACTCATGGCGCTCTTTCGCAACGGTCGTCCACTCGATGCGCGAGTGCTCGCGTGCGAGAACTGGTTCGAGCGTGCACGCGGGCTGCTGGGCCGCAGGCTCATGGGTCGCAACCACGTTCTCCTCATCCGGCCTTGCTCGGGAGTACATACGGTCGGTATGCGGTATCGAATCGATGTCGTCTTCAGCCGCGCCGACGGCACGGTACTTCGTTGCGTCCGCGGACTCGAGCCGGGTCGCGCCGCCTGGGCACACGGCGCGGATGCCGCGTGGGAGATGCCCGCCGGGCAGTGCGCACGGCTCGCGATCCGCGTGGGCGACCGCCTCACGGTTCAGGGCGATTGACGACGCCGAATGCCGGGTCCCAGCGTTGACATCAAGATGCTACGTATTTAGCATCAAGATGTGCGCACTACACTGACATTGGACGAGGACGTGGCAGCCAAGCTCAGGGCAGAAGCCCGTCGTACGGGGCGCCCATTCAAAGCCCTTCTGAACGAGCATCTGCGGGCGAGTCTGTTGCGGCAGCGGCCCGCCCGAGGCGACGCACGCTTCCAGGTCGAGCCGCATGATTTCGGCGGACTGCAACCGGGCGTTTCGCTAGACAACATCGGTGAGCTGCTCGAGCGGATCGAAGGGCCGGATCAGCGGTGATCATCCTCGACGCCAACGTTCTGCTATACGCCTACGATCTCCGCTCCCAGTTTCACGCTCGCTGTCGCGACTGGCTGAATACGGCGTTCAACGGCCGCGAGCAGATCGGACTGCCGTGGCAGACGATCCTCGCGTTCGTACGAATCGCCACGAATGCGCGCGCGTTCCGCGTGCCGCTCGACGCGCAGAACGCGTGTGACATCGTCACCTCATGGCTCGCGCGCCCACAGGTTCTCAGCATCGGTCCCGGCGAGCGGTTCTGGGGACTGTTTCAGGACCAGGTCCGCGAAGCGCAGATCAGCGGGCCGCTCGTGACCGACGCCGCGCTCGCCGCGCTCGCTCGGGAGCACGGCGCGGCGCTCTGCACGACGGATCGGGACTTCACGCGCTTCTCCGCACTGAAGCTGATCGACCCCCGCGCCGAGTGAGCCCGACCCGCGGCGTCGCATCCCCTCGGTGTAAACTTCCCGCCCTTTCGTTGTTCACTCGGGTCGGGCCCGGTGCCGAGGGTAAATCTTTGATCGAGTTCGACTTTGGACTCGGGGAAAGCGTCGATCTTCTGCGCCGGACGGTCCGGGACTTCGCGTCCGAGCTGATCGCGCCGCGCGCCGCCGAAATCGACGCGAGCAACCAGTTCCCGCGCGACCTATGGCCCGAGCTCGGCTCGCTCGGCGTGCTCGGCATCACGGTCGAAACCGAGTACGGCGGCAGCGGGCTCGGTTATCTCGAGCACGTCATCGCCATGGAGGAGATCAGCCGCGCATCGGGCTCGGTCGGTCTTTCCTACGGCGCGCACTCGAACCTGTGCGTGAACCAGATCCGCCGCTGGGCGAACGACGAACAGAAGCACCGTTACCTCCCGAAACTCGTCAACGGCGAGCATGTTGGCGCGCTTGCGATGAGTGAACCTGAAGCGGGATCGGACATCGTCGGCATGCGCCTGACCGCGGAGCTCCGCGGCGATCACTACCTGCTCAACGGCCGCAAGATGTGGATCACGAACGGCCCCGAGGCGGACGTGCTCGTCGTGTACGCCAAAGTCGACGCGCGCTCTGGTTCGCCCGGCATCACCGCCTTCATCGTCGAGAAAGACTACGTCGGCTTCAGCACGGCTCAGAAGCTCGACAAGCTCGGGATGCGCGGCTCCGACACGAGCGAGCTGGTGTTCGACGACTGCCGCGTGCCGATCGACAACGTGCTGCACGAAGCGGGGCAGGGCACCAAGGTGCTGATGAGCGGCCTCGACTACGAGCGCGTCGTCCTGGCAGGCGGGCCGCTCGGCATCATGCAGGCGTGCCTCGACCTCGTGCTGCCCTACGTTCGCGAGCGCAAGCAGTTCGGTCAGCCGATCGGCACGTTCCAGCTGATGCAGGGAAAGCTCGCGGACCTCTACACCATCGTCAACGCGAGCCGCGCGTACGTGTACAGCGTCGCGCAGGCATGCGACCGCGGGCAGACGACGCGCTTCGATGCCGCGGGCTGCATCCTGTTCGCGAGCGAGAAGGCCACGCAATGTGCGCTCCAGGCGATCCAGGCACTCGGCGGCAACGGCTATATCAATGACTACCCCGCGGGTCGGCTGCTGCGCGATGCGAAGCTCTACGAGATCGGCGCCGGCACCAGCGAGATCCGGCGCATGCTGATCGGACGCGAGCTCTTCGAGTCGGGCGACTGATCGACGCCGCACGGATGTTCCGCACGCTCCTCATCGCCAATCGGGGCGAGATTGCCTGCCGCATCGAGCGCACGGCCCGTGCGCTCGGTGTGCGGACGATTGCCGTCTATTCCGATGCTGACGAGGACGCGCGGCACACGCGCGTGGCGGATGCCGCGCTGCGCATCGGCCCGGCGCTCGCTCGCGAGAGTTATCTAAGCATCGGGGCATTGCTCCGCGCGGCGAAGCAGAGCGGGGCGCAGGCGATCCATCCGGGCTACGCCTTTCTGTCGCAGAGCGCGGAGCTCGCGGATGCCTGTGCGCACGCTGGCATCGTGTTCGTCGGCCCCGGCAGCGCCGCCATTCGCGCGATGGGCGTGAAGGACCAGGCGAAGACGCTCATGACACGCGCCGGCGTTCCGGTCGTGCCCGGGTATCTCGGCGAACGACAGGACGACGCCACACTGGCCGCCGAGGCCGGGCGCATCGGCTATCCGCTGCTGATCAAGGCGATCGCGGGCGGCGGTGGCAAAGGCATGCGCATCGTGCGGGTGGCGGCGGAACTCGAAGCTGCGCTTGCCGCGGCGCGCGGCGAAGCCGAGCGTGCCTTCGGCGACGGCCGCGTCATGCTCGAGCGCTACATCGAGCGCGCTCGCCACGTCGAGGTGCAGGTCATCGCCGATCGTCACGGCAACTGCCTGCATCTTCTCGAGCGCGACTGCTCTCTCCAGCGTCGCTACCAGAAGGTGATCGAAGAGGCGCCGGCGCCGGCCTTGTCGCCCGCGCTTCGGACGCGCCTGCACGAAGCGGCAGTCGCGGCCGCGAGGGCAATTGGCTACGAGAACGCTGGGACCGTCGAGTTCGTCGTGGACGCCGAGGACTTCTTCTTTCTGGAGATGAACACGCGCCTGCAGGTCGAGCACCCGGTCACCGAAGCGATCCTCGGTCTCGACCTCGTCGAGTGGCAGCTGCGCGTGGCAGCCGGCGAACCTTTGCCGCGCGCGCAGACCGACATTCGCTCGCGCGGGCATGCGTTCGAAGCGCGCATTTATGCCGAGGATCCCCGTCGCGGATTCCTGCCGGCCGGAGGGAGGGTGACCGAGCTCGCCTGGCCCGAGGGCGCGCGCATCGATGCCGCGGTGGAGCAGGGCGATCGCGTCGTGACCGACTACGACGCGCTGCTCGCGAAGCTCATCGTCCACGGTTCCGACCGGCGCAGCGCGCTGGCCGCGCTGACCAACGCTTTGCGAAAGACTCGCATTGCAGGTGTCACGACGAACCTTGCCGCGCTCATCGCGCTCGCCGCCGATCCCGACGTCGTCCAGGGACGAGTGTTCACGCGGCTCATCAACGAGCGCGGCGATGGCCTGCTGCCGCAGCAAGGCACCCAGCGTGAGCGCGCCGCGTCTGCCGCCGCAGCGAGTCTGCTCGAGCTCGAGCGGCAGGACGCATTCGCCGATTCCCCGTGGCAGCGCGCCGATGCATGGGCCGTGCAGTCCTCGCGGGAAGCGTACGTACGGTTGGTCGACGTCGACGGCGTGACGCATGTGCTGCGATCGCCTGCGAATCCTGCGCTTCAGACGAGTTCGTTGGACGCGACGTGCCAGATCGAGCCCGATCGCGTCAGCGTGTGGCTCGACGGTGAGTGGCACCGGTTCGCGCGCGTCGGCGACTCGGGGGATGCGGCCGCGCACGGGGGCGAAGGAACGGTTCGCGCGCCGATGCCCGGCGTCGTGCTCGCGCTCAAAGTCGGCGACGGCGAGACGGTTCGGCGCGGCCAGCCGCTGCTCGTGCTCGAGGCGATGAAGATGGAGCACACGCTCACTGCCGGTGCAGCCGGGACGGTCGAGGATCTTCGCGTGAAGGCGGGGCAGCGCGTGCGCGAGGGAGACGTCCTCCTCAGCGTCCGTTAGCTACAGAAACTTCAGGGCTGGATGGAAGGCGGGTCGCACATGTCACGTGTCGCGTTTGGGCTGATCGTCGCCGCGGGGTCATTCAACCTCGCCTTCGCGATCTTCCACCTGTTCTTCTGGCGACTCTTCAACTGGCAGCAGGAGCTGGCCCGACTTGGTATGGCCAACCGCGGGATCATGCAAGTGCTCAACCTCTGCATGACATACGTGTTTGCGGTAACCGCCGCCGTTTTCCTGCTCTTTCCCGGTGAGATCGCCGGCACGGAGCTCGGTCGTTTCTTGTTGGTGGCGAGTGCAGGCTTGTGGTTGTTCCGGGCCATCCTTCAGCCCATGTTCTTCGGGTTGCAGCACTCCCTGTCGGCAGCGCTGTTTGTCCTCTTCATCCTTGGCACGCTCGTCCATGGACTTGCCTGGTGGCTCGTTCGTGCCGTCTGAGCCGTCAGCCGACTAAGTCGGCTTACCCGTCTGCTCCGGCGTCAGCCCGAGCAGATCCTCCGGCGTATCCACGTCCAGCGCCGCCGAGGGCATCGGCACGCGCACGACTCGATCGGGATTGCGGTGGAGCAGCAGCTGCGCGCCGCGATCGCCGCGCAGCGCGCCGAGATCCGCGAAACTGGTGCGAGGGAAGATCGCCGGCACTCCGGTAATCCCGTTGTACTGAGCCGCGACGAGGAACTCCGGCTGGCGTCGCCACGCGCCGGACAGTCGCCGCAGATCTTCGGTCGTCACCGCGACCTGATCGGCGAGTACGATCAGCGCCCCGTCGCAGCTGCCCGGCAGGCGCGCGACACCGGCACGGATCGAGCTCGCGATGCCCTCCGACCACTCGCGATTCACGATCACGGAAGCCGGCGAATGCCGCAGCAACGCGGTCAGCTCGACCGAATGCGCGCCCAGCACCACGGTGACCGAGTGGCCCGCGACCTCTACCGCGCGCCCGACGACCGTGTGCAGCAGCGGCCGCCCGCCGATGCGCACGAGCTGCTTCGGTGATCCGAACCGTGTGGATGCGCCGGCCGCGAGCACGAGCGCATGCAAAGTGGGTTCGGCGTCCACTACGCCGAGACTAGTCCGCGCTCCCGGGACTGTCTACGCGACAATCCGGCGCGATAGGCGCGACTTCCTGTCGCGCCGATCGGCCGAAGCCCCCCGTTGGGCATCTCGAATTCGTCAGCCTTCGGCAGCGGCGGCAGGCGTCGCGCTGCTTTCACGCGGCTCCAGACCGAGCTCGCGCAGCAGGCTCTGTGCATCGATCGGCTTCGGCAGGCACACATCGGCGCCGGCGGAAATGATTCGCACCGTGATCTCAGGCGTATGGCTGGCGGTTACGGCGACGATCCGAATGTGATCGAGCGCGGCGCGCGAGCGCAGCAGCCGGCACACCTCGAAACCGTCGATGCCGGGCATCATCACGTCCAGCACGATCGCGTGCGGGCGGAACGATTCGGTCTTGATGCCCGCCTCGAATCCATCGCGTGCGAGCTCGATCGCGATGTCCGGATCACGCAGTGCGATGAGCTCCGCGAGGTACAGGCCGAACTGCGGATCGTCGTCGACGATCAGCACTCTGCCCGGACGGCCGTGCGGCCGTGCGCCCGCCTGTGCGCCCCGGGAGCGCGCGAACTCCTCGACGTCGCTCAGCAGGAAGCGCCGGTGCCCGCCGGGCGTCTTCACGGCGCGAAGCAAGCCGCGAGCCGCCCACTGGCGCACCGTGACCGGATTCACCATGAGGAGCTCTGCGACCTCGTTCGGCGTCAGATAGGTCCTGCGACGGTTGGTGTTCATGAGCTCATTCTCCGCCGCTGGGGGGCAGCACGCAGGGTCTTCATCTTGTGCATCAGCGTCGTGCGACGCATGTTGAGCAGCGTTGCGGCGTGTGCAGTCACTCCGTTGGCATCGCGCAGCGCGCGCTCGATGAGCCGCCGCTCGACGTCGCGTACGAAACCGCGCAGATCGACGTGTCCGGTGGGCAGCTCGAAACCGTTCGTGGGGCTGTCATTCGCGCGCACCACGAAGTGCTGCAACAGCTGCGCGCCGTCGATTTCCGCGCCTGGATAGAGAATCGAGAGTCGCTCGACGAGATTCGCGAGCTCGCGCACGTTGCCGTGCCAGTGGTGTCGCTGCAGCAGCTGCATTGCGACCGGGGTGAGACTGACCTCGCGTCCGGTCTCCGCTTTCTGCCGCGCCACGAGCTCGCGGAACAGCGGCGGGATATCCGCACGCCGCTCGCGAAGCGCGGGCATGTGGATCGGAAAAACGTTGAGTCGGTAGTAGAGCTCCTCGCGAAACCTGTGTGCCGCGATAGCGTGCTCGAGATCGCAGTGCGTCGCCGCGATGATCCGCACGTTGCAGCGGCGGCGTGTTTCGCTGCCGACGCGCTCGAACAGGCGCTCGCGAAGCACGCGCAGCAGTCTTGACTGCGTGTCGTGCGGCATATCCGCGATCCCGTCGAGGAACAGGGTGCCGCCGTCGGCGCGCTCGAGCTGACCGGCGGTCGAGTCACGGCCGAACAGCTCGCTGTCGAGCCGCTCGCGCGGCGCGGCAGTGCAGTTCAGGGAGACGAATGGTCCCGGACGCCGGCTCGAGCGGAAGTGGATGTTGCGCGCGACGACTTCCTTGCCCGAACCGGGTTCGCCGGTGATGAGCACCGTGGTGTCCGTGCTTGCGACGCGTTCGATGAGCGCGCGCACCTGCGCGATCGCTTCGCTGTCGCCGACGAGCGCCCGACAAAGCTCCGGCGAGCGCTCGTTGTCTCGCGGCGCGCCGCGCGCGGCGGCGAGCAGTTGGGAGAGTTCCTGCTCGTCCGGCAGCCGCGCAGCACGCCAGTGCGCGAGCTCGGCGATCGTGCCATCGGGCTCGACCGCCTCCGCCTCGACGAGAATCACGCAGATCGCAGCGCCGCTTTCCCGCAAGGCGCGCGCAACCGAGGCCGCGGCCTCGCCGCGCAGGCGCCCGTCGATGAAAATGGCAGCTTTGCCTTCGAGAGCGTCGCCCACGGTTTTGGGAGTGGCGAATACCAGGCGCTCGAGACCGCGACGTCGAAGCGCATCCCCAAGGGCACGGGACCAGATTCCGTCGCCGCTTACGAGAATCAGCCCGATCGCTGGAGATTCCATCGCCGCCGCCCCCTTGGATCCGAGGACGCGGACTGTACCCACAGCGATCCTAGCGTGTCAAGCGAAAATAGCGATTAACGCGATTCTATCGCTTCAGCTTGGCCCGGGATGACTGAATGGCCGGCCGGCCCGCCCTTCGAGGACCGCGTGAATCTCGGCGACGATCGAGAGGGCGATCGACTCCGGTGCGCGCCCGCCGAGGTCGAGGCCGATCGGAGCGCGTAGCCGGGCGCGGAGCGATGCAGCGTCGGCGCCGAGATCCGCGAGCAGCCGTTCGCGCCGCGCGGCTGGCCCCAGCAGTCCGACGTACGGGATGGGCGCGGCGGCAAGGAGACGCAGCCACCCGAGGTCCGACGTCAGGTGATGACTCATGACGATGGCGGCGGCGAACTCTTCGAGCGCGAGCACGCCGCGCGCGTCGTCGGGATGCACGCACAGCACGCGCTCGGCACGCGGAAATCGTTCCGCGTTCGCATAGGCCGCCCGGTGATCGACGACGGTCATCTTCCAGCCGAGAAAGCCTGCAAGCTCGGTCACGGGTTCCGCGTCGGGTCCGCCACCCAGCAGCAGTACACGAGGCGGCAGGCAGAGGACGGCCACGAACGCGCGAATGCCGAGCTCAGCGTCCTCGAACCAGCCCGCGCGGCGCGAGGCTGCGGCATCGCGCGCCGCCTCGACGAGAGTCGGGATGTCGCGGTCGGCTGCGCCGTCAGACTGCACGATGCCGCCGACGGGCCACGCGGTCGTCCGCGACTCCACGATGAACGCCACCGCGGCCGATCTGCCGAGTGCGGAGCAATCGGCGAAGAACGCGAGCGGCTTCCAACCGGTTGCCGGTCCGATCGGCTGCATAAAGATGTCCATCGCTCCTTCGCAGCCTGCGCCGAGGCCGAAGAGCAGATCGTCCGGTCCGCGCATGTCGTAGCTCACGGTGCGGGGCGCGCCGCTCTCGATGACGGCACGCGCGTGTTCGCGCAGATCGCCTTCGACACAGCCACCGGAGAGCAATCCGGCGAAGCGACCGTCCCCCGCGATGAACATGAGTCCCCCCGGCTTGCTGTATGTCGAGCCGGCCGTTTGCGTGACCACCGCGAGAACGGCGGGACGCTGCGCGGCGCGTTCGTCTTCGAACAGACGGAGCAGGGGAGAGATGGAGGATTGCACCGCCGCAATTATGCCACTTCGAAATTACTCACTTTTGCGCTGGGACCGGATTGTGGGCATCCGGGCGGCAGCGTTTAATTCGCCGCATGGTTAATAAACAGCCGCACGCCCTTCGGGGTACGAAGCTCCTGGCCGCGATGAAGGCCGCGAGCCGCAAGCGGCGGGCGCGCGGGCGCCCGCCCAGGGGCGCTTCGGACGACGTGCGCGAGGTCTTGCTCGGCGCGGCACGCTCGCTGTTTCTGCGTTACGGCTACCGCGCGGTTTCGAGCCGGCAGATCGCGGCGACCGCCGGCGCGAACACCGCGATGATTCGCTACTACTTCGGCGGCAAACCGGGGCTCTATCGGGAAATGGTGGAAGGCGTCCTGCAGGGTCTGCGGGCGCGGATCGACGCCATCAAGGCAAGCCCGGCGCATGGCGACGTCGCGGACATCATGGTGGGCGTCACGCGCATCTGGGCCGCGAACCCGTGGTTGGCCGGCTTCGTCATTCGCGAGGTGCTGGCCGCGGATGCGCCGCTGCGGCCGGTATTCCTGCGCGAGATCGTCGGGCGCATCGCGCCGCTGGTCGAACAGGTCGTCGCGCGCGAGATCGAAGCCGGCCGGCTGCACAGGGATCTCGATCCGAAGCTCGCGATGCTCACGCTCGTGAGCCTCGCCGTCTTCCCGTTTCTCGCGTTCCAGGTCACTAGCCGGGTGTTCGGCGTGCAGCTCGACGATGCGTACGTCGAGAAGCTGGCACGACACAGTCGCGCGGTGCTGGCGCGCGGCCTCGGCCTTACTCCGGAGCCCAAGTGAAAGCGCTGCGAACGACGCGCGCGGGCGCAGCGGCGTGTGTGGCAGTGGCTGTGCTTCTCGCCGCGGCATGCGATCCCCGGTCGGGCGATTCCTACTGGGTGGGAACGCTGGAGCGGGATCGGATCGAGATCGTGGCAGAGCGCGACGAGCCGATCGTCGCGATCGAGGTTCGCGAAGGCGACCGCGTGAAGCAGGGACAGGTGCTGCTGCGCCAGGCCACCGAGCTCGCGGGCGCGCGATCGGCTCAGGCCGATGCCGCGGCGGCCGAGGCTCGCGAGCGGCTCGTCGAGCTCGAACGCGGTGCCCGTCCGGAGGTGCGCGCCGAGGCCCGCGCTCGTGTGGCGGCGGCGCGCGCCGCGCTGGAGCGCGATGAACGCGAGCTCGTGCGGGTAACCGAGCTCGTCAAGCAGCGGCTGGTCAGCGCCTCGAGCGCCGATGAGGCTCGGGCCGCTCGGGACATGTCCGCTGCACGTCTGCGAGAGGCAACCGCACAGCTGCAGGCGCTCGAGCGCGGCACGCGCATCGAGCAGATCGAACAGGGGCGGTCGGCGGTCGCTGCGGCGGAGTCCGCACGTTCGGAGCTTGGTATCACGGACGCCCGGCTGGTCGTGCGCGCGACTCGCGACGGACTGGTCGAGGCGTTGCCGTACGAGCTGGGCGAGCGCCCACCGCGCGGCGCACCGGTCGTGGTGCTGCTGGCGGACGGCGTCCCCTACGCGCGAACGTTCATCCCGGAGCCCGACCGCGCGCGCGTGAAGCCGGGCGCGAAAGCGACGATTCACGTCGATGGCGTGTCCGAGCCGCTTGCGGGCGTCGTGCGCTTCGTCGCGAGCGAAGCGAGCTTCACACCATACTTCGCGCTCACGCAGCGCGATCGGAGTCATCTCGCTTTCGCGGCAGAAATCGACGTGACGGATCCGGCCGCGCGCGATCTGCCTGCCGGCATCCCGCTCGAAGTCGAGCTCGCAGCGCCATGAGCGGAGCACCCGAGCCTGCGATCGAAGCCCGGGGTCTTACGCGGCGTTTCGGGCGTGCGACCGTCGTCGACGGCGTCGACCTCGTGATCCCGCGGGCGCAGATCTACGGATTCCTCGGTCCGAACGGCTCGGGGAAGACCACGACCATCCGCATGCTGTGCGGCCTCCTGCGCCCGAGCGCCGGAACGATCCGCGTGCTGGACCATGAGATTCCGCGGGACGCCGAGGCGCTGCGCACACGCATCGGCTACATGACGCAGAAATTTTCGCTCTGGGAGGATCTCACCGTTGTCGAGAACCTGCGCTTCATCGCGCAGGTCTACACGCTCGGACGCGAGCGCGCGGGACGGCGCATCGCCGAGGTGCTCGCGGAGTTTCATCTGGAGAAGCTCGCGGATCGACTTGCCGGCTCCATGAGCGGCGGGCAGAAACAGCGCCTGGCGCTCGCCGCGGCCACGTTGCATCAGCCCGAGCTCCTCATGCTCGATGAGCCGACGAGCGCGGTCGATCCGCAGAGCCGCCGGGATTTCTGGGAGAGCCTGTTCGCGCTCGTTGCGCGCGGCACCACGATCCTCGTCTCGACGCACTACATGGACGAGGCCGAGCGGTGCCACCGGCTCGCGATCCTTGCGCAAGGTCGACTCGTCGGAGAGGGTGAACCCGAGCGGCTCATGCGTGAGCTGCCGCTGCACGTCATCGAAGTGCAGGGGCCGGATAGCGATGCGATCCGCGCCGTTCTTCGAGAGCGTTCCGAGGTGGTGAGCGTCGCGCAGCTCGGTCTGCGCCTGCACGTGCTCATCGATCGCAGCGTATCCGAGCCGGTGGAGCTCGTGCGCAGTGCCTTATCGAACCGGGCCGTTCCGGCGGAAGTGAACGAAACGCGCGCCAACCTCGAGGACGTGTTCGTGGCGGCGACGCAGCCGCGCGCGCCGCAGGAGCGGGCGGCATGAAAGGAATAGCGGCATTCGCCACGCGGATTGGCGCGATCGCGGGGAAGGAGATGCGCCAGCTGGGCCGCGACCGGCTGACCGGTGGCATGGTGGTCGGCATTCCGCTGATGCAGATCCTGATCTTCGGCTACGGCATCAACTTCGACGTGCGCCACATGGACGCTGCCGTCGCGGACCACGCGCGTACGTCGGGTTCGCGCGCGCTCATCGCCGACATGAACGCGACCCAGGTCGTACGTTTCGTCACCGTGGCATCCGGGCCCGAGGAGCTGCGCAGCCTGCTCGTGGCCGGCAAGATCTCCGCGGGCCTCTACATTCCGCCCGACTACGAGCGCCGACGCCTCGAGCGCGATCGGCCGGCGGCGCAGCTTCTCATCGACGGGTCCACGCCGGGGATCGAAGGGGCGCTACGTGGGCTCGTCAACATGCCGCTCCGCGATCGCAACGGGGTCCGGCGAACCGATGCGCGCCTGTTTGAGCTGCGGACCGAATACAACCCGGAGCGGCGTACCCCTGTGCAGATCGTGCCGGCGCTGATCGGCGTAATTCTCAACATGACAATGGTCATCTTCACGGCCATCGCGCTCGTGCGCGAGCGCGAGCGCGGCAATCTCGAGCTCCTGATCACCACGCCCGTGCGGGCGATCGAGCTGATGATCGGCAAGCTCTCGCCGTACGTGCTCGTAGGGCTCGTGCAGACGACGATCATCCTCGTGACGGGCGTGTGGCTGTTCGATGTGCCGATCAACGGGCAGGTCTGGGAGCTGTACGTCGGAGCGAGCCTGTTCATCGCCGCGACTCTGTCGCTCGGGCTCGTGATCTCGACGGTGGCGCAGACGCAGTTTCAGGCCATGCAGATGGGGCTCATGACGATGCTCCCGTCGATCCTGCTGTCGGGATTCATGTTTCCGTTCGAGGGCATGCCCTACGCGGCGCAGCTGTTCGCGCAGATCCTGCCGCTGACACACTTCAACGACATCGTCCGCGGCGTCGTGCTGCGGGGCGCCTCGCTTGCGGATCTCGGCGCTCCGCTCGCGAAGCTTTCGCTGGTCCTGGCCGTGTTCATTGGCGTCGCGGCGCTGCGGTTCAGGAAGAGATTGGGTTAAGAAGAAGAGGGGAGAGAAGAGCGGAGACGCTTGCGCGACCGGTGCGCGTCGAAGGCCGTGCGCGATCGCTGGTCGTGTGCGTCCCTCGCGGGACATTCCCTCGCGCGGGCCGGCGCGTCTTAAGCCCGAAACGCGCCAGCGGCCCGCGCTCGGCACCCGCCCTGATGCGATCGCGCACGGCCCTTCGACACGCGCCGGTCGCACGAACGTCCACGCTCGACTCGGCGCTCTTCGTCGTCTTAGCCGTCTTAGACGTCTGCGTCGTCTGCGTCGTCTGCGTCGTCTGAGCCTCCCTCCGTTGCACGCCCCACGCCTCGCCCAGTAGAGTCCCATGGCGCCTCCCCCGGCGCCCACGCATCTCCCCGATGAACCACGCGGACGCCTGGATCGTTCACAAGTTCGGCGGCTCGAGCGTCGCGGACGCGGCCTGTTTTCGGCACGTCGCGGCGATCGTCGAATCGCAGACCGGCGGGCGCATTGCCGTGGTGCTCTCTGCGTGTCGCGGTGTAACCGACGCGCTGCTGCACCTGATCGAGCTCGCCGAACAGCAGGATTCGCGCTACGTCGCGAAGCTCGCGGAGGTGCGTGAACGGCACCGGGCGATCGCCGAAGAGTTGCTGCCCGACGAAGCTGCGCAGCTGTATCTCGCGGCGTTCGACCGCGACTGTCACGACATCCAGGGCATCCTGCACACGGTCGAGCTCACCCGCGCGGCGGCGCGCAACGTCAGCGATCTCATCGCCGGTCACGGGGAGATCTGGTCGACGAGGCTTTTTCATCGCTATCTCGAGAGCCGCGGCGCACGCGCACCCGTCGAATGGATCGACGCGCGCCGGATCGTAGTCGTCGAATGGGGCGCGCTCGGTCCGGCCGTCCAGTGGGAGGAATCGCGCGAGCGCATGCGCGCGATCGCGGACGATCGCTTCCGCGGCGTGCTCGTGATCACGGGATTCATCGCGTCCGACCGCCGCGGCGTGCAGACTACGCTCGGGCGCAACGGCAGCGACTTTTCCGCATCGATCTTCGGTGCACTGCTCGATGCGGCGCAGATCGTCATCTGGACGGACGTGGATGGGGTGTTGTCGGCTGATCCGCGGCGCGTGCCGGATGCGAAGGTCATCGATTCCCTTTCGTACAACGAGGCGATGGAGCTCGCGTACTTCGGCGCAAAGGTCATCCATCCGCAGACGATGGCGCCGGCGGTGGGGCGCGACATCCCCATCCGGATCAGGAACACGTTCGCTCCGGAGCAGGCGGGAACCCTGATCTGCGCGCGGCCGAGCTCGGCGCTGCCGGTCAAGGGCATCACGAGCATCGAGCGCATCGCGCTCATCAATCTCGAAGGCGCCGGGATGATCGGCGTGCCGGGCACGGCGCATCGCCTGTTCGGCGCGCTGCGAGAGGAGGGCATCTCGGTCGTTCTCATCTCGCAGGGCAGCTCCGAGCATTCGATCTGCTGCGCGATTCCTCAGGACGAGGCGGAGCGGGCAGCTCACGTGGTGCGCGCGGCGTTCGCACGCGAGCTCGCCGAAGGGCAGATCCAGAGCGTCGAGATCGATCCCGACCTCGCCATTCTGGCGGTCGTCGGAGACGGGATGGCCGGCACACCCGGCGTTTCGGCGAAAGTGTTCAACGCGCTGGGCGGCGCCGCCGTCAACGTGCGCGCGATCGCGCAGGGCGCCTCGGAGCGCAACATCTCCGTCGTCGTGGACGGCCGCACGGCGACGCGCGCGCTGCGCGCCGTGCACGCGGGGTTCTATCTCTCTCCGCACACGCTTTCGATCGGCGTCATCGGCCCGGGCACGGTCGGTCGGGTGCTGCTCGACCAGCTCGCCTCGCAGCGGCAGCGGCTCGCGGATGAGGTCAAGCTGGATCTGCGCGTACGCGGCATCATGGACTCGAAGCGGATGCTGCTCGCGGACAACGGCATCGGTCTTGCCGCATGGCGACAGCAGCTCGAGACGCGCTCGCAGGAAGCCGACCTGGCTCGCTTTCTCGAACACGTGCGCGTCGACTATCTGCCGCACACGGTGCTGATCGACTGCACGGCGAGCGAAGCAGTCGCCGGGCGGTACCGCGACTGGCTCGCCGCGGGCGTACACATCGTCACGCCCAACAAGAAAGCGAACAGCGGAGAGCTCGCCTACTACCGTGCCCTCCACGAGGCGCGGCGGACGAGCGGCGCGCGCTATCTTTACGAGGCCACCGTGGGCGCGGGCTTGCCGATCATCCAGACGCTGCGCGACCTTCGCGAAACCGGGGATGAGATCACGAGCATCGAGGGTATTTTCTCCGGAACCCTCGCGTACCTCTTCAACGTGTACGACGGGCGCGCGCAGTTCTCGGACATCGTCCGCGACGCGAAACAGCGCGGCTACACGGAGCCCGATCCGCGCGACGATCTCACCGGCACGGACGTCGCCCGCAAGCTCATCATTCTCGGTCGCGAGATGGGCCTCGCCCTCGACGTCTCCGACGTGAGAGTGGAAAACCTCGTGCCCGCCGGACTCGAGAAGGGCTCGGTCGACGAGTTCATGCAGCGTCTTCCGTCGCACGACGGCGCGATGCGCGCTCGGTTCGACGCCGCGCGTGCGCGCGGTAAAGTCTTGCGCTACGTCGGACGCCTCACGGCGTCCGGTGAGGCCACGATCGGCCTCGTCGAGCTCGACGCGAAGCATCCGTTCGCGAACATCGCGCTCACCGACAACGTCGTGCGATTCGCGACGCGCCGCTACTGCGACAACCCGCTCATCGTCCAAGGACCCGGCGCAGGGCCGGAGGTGACGGCCGGCGGGGTGTTTGCCGATCTCCTGCGTTTGTCGGCGTACCTTGGAGCGAGGCTGTGAGTTCCCCTCACCCGCCTTCGGCACCCTCTCCCCCCGCGAGCGGGGGGAGAGGGAAGGGTGAGGGGGTAACGGCGTTTGCGCCCGCGTCCGTGGGGAACGTCGCGATCGGGTTCGACATCCTCGGGTTCGCGGTCGGCGCGCTGGGTGATCGGGTCACGGTCGTGCGTACACGCGAACGTGGGGTCACCATTCGCGCCGCGAGCGGCGTCGCCGGGGAGCTTCCGCTCGAACCGGAGAAGAACACCGCCGGACGAGCGTTGCTCGCGATGCAGGCTGCGATCGTGACGGACTTCGGTTTCGAAGTGCGCATCGACAAGGGCATTCCGCTCGGCTCGGGGCTAGGCGGCTCGGCGGCGTCGGCCGTGGGCGCGGTGGTCGCAGCCAATGCGCTGCTGCCGGCGCCCTGTTCGAAGCTCGAGCTGCTGAAGTTTGCAATGCAGGGCGAGGCGGTCGCGAGCGGCTCGCTGCACGTGGACAACATCTCGGCATCGCTCTTCGGTGGGCTCGTACTGACCGTCGGCATCGATCATCCGCGGGTGAAGCAGATTCCCGTGCCGGCGGGCGTGCGCGCCGTCATCGTGCATCCGCACATGTTCCTGTCGACGAAGGAGGCGCGGGCCATCCTGAAGCGAAGCGTCGAGCTGTCGGACTTCGTATGGCAGACCGCGAATCTCGCCGGCTTCATCTCGGGGTGCTACACGAACGATCTCGAGATGATTCGCGAATCGTTCGAGGACGTCGTGATCGAGCCGCAGCGGCAGGCCCTGATCCCCGGTTTCCAGGAGGTGCGCGCCGCCGCCATGCAGGCCGGGGCGCTCGGCTGCTCGATCTCAGGCGCAGGTCCGGCGATGTTCGCGTGGGCGCTCGATGCGCGCGCGGACGTCGTGCTCCGGGCGATGACCCTAGAGTTCGCGCGCCGCAAGGTCGAAGTGGATCACTGGATCGTCCCTGTCGAGTCGGCCGGTGCCCGCGTCATCGAATCCTGATCCGTACTTCGTGAGCACGCGCGATGCGTCGCTGCGCGCAAGCTTCTCTGCCGCGCTCGTGCAAGGGCTCGCGCCTGATGGTGGTCTCTATGTGCCGGCCGCGTGGCCGCGGTTCGATCCCCCGAGCGCTGCGGCCCCGAGTCTGGCGACGATCGCGGCGGCGCTGCTGCACCCGATCATTGCGCACGACCCGCTCGCGGTGCAGCTTCCCGACATTGCCGGGCAGGTGTTCGATTTCCCTGCGCCGCTCGTGACGCTCACGCCCGACGAACGCCTGAGCGTGCTCGAGCTCTTTCATGGCCCGACTGCGGCATTCAAGGATTTCGGCGCGCGTTTTCTCGCAGCGTGCCTCGCGCGCGTACGTCGCCCGGGTGCGAAGCCCCTGACGATCCTGGTGGCGACCTCCGGAGATACGGGCGGTGCCGTCGCGGCGGCGTTCCACGGGCAACCAGGCATCGAAGTCGCGATCCTGTTTCCGCAGGGCCTCGTCTCCCCGACCCAGGAGCGACAGCTCACATGCTGGGGCGGAAACGTCCACGGCTTTGCCGTGCACGGGACGTTCGATGACTGCCAGCGGCTCGTGAAAGCGGCGTTCAGCGACCCCGCCTTGCGCGAGCGGCGCGAGCTCTCCTCTGCCAACAGCATCAACGTCGGTCGGCTTCTGCCGCAGTGCGTGTACTACGCGGCGACGAGCCTTGCCGTCTGGCGCAAACATCGCGAGCCCGCCTCGTTCGTCGTACCGAGCGGCAACCTCGGCAATGTCGTCGCGTGCGTGTGGGCTCGCCGCATGGGGCTTCCGATCGGCGATATCGTTCTCGCCCACAACGCGAATCGGACCGTGCCGGACTTTCTCGCGAGCGGCGAGTGGCGCCCGCGTCCGAGCATCGCCACGCTCGCCTCGGCGATGGACGTCGGCGATCCGAGCAATTTCGAGCGCCTGCGCGCGCTGTACCCGGACGTTTCCGAAATACGCGGCGCGGTGAGCGCCGAGTCTGTGGATGACGCGGCGATCCGAGCGCGCATCCGGGCAGGGTCCGAGCGCTTCGGGAAGGTCTGGTGCCCCCACACCGCCACGGCCGCCGAGGCCTACGAACGCCTGCCGGCCGAGCGGCGCCGGGGTAAGCGGTGGATTTTGGTTGCGACCGCACATCCGGCAAAATTCCCGGAGATCGTCGAGCCCATCATCGGACGCAGGGTGACGGTACCGGATGCGCTCGCGAGACTCTTCGACCGCCGGACCGAGTGCCGGGCGATCGACGCGGATCCCGACGCATTGCGACGCGCACTCGACTGAAGGAGCACGGCTTGAATCGCGAAGCGATCGAGAATCTGCCGGCGATCACCTGGCCCCTCCTGGCCGCAGCCATCGTCTTCGGCTGGCTGCTGAGCGCGCTTTGGCGCTGGTATCGCGAGCACCGCGCACGCCGCGCGATCGTGAACGCGATCACGTCGGTCGGCACCGATCATCTCGCCAACGTCCTCGTGCCCGACGGCATGGGTGGGGTCTTTCACATCGATTTTCTGCTGCTCACCGCACGCGGGATCATCGTGATCGACCTGCGGGACATCCGCGGCAACATCTTCGCCGGGGACCAGATGAACCAGTGGACGGTGATGGACGGTCCGCAGCGCGCGACGTTCGGCAACCCGCAGGGCGCCCTCTACGACCGCGTCGCTGCCGTCAAGGCGCTCGCGGAGGACGCGCCGGTCGAAGGACGCATCGTGTTCACGCGGCGCGGGAAGTTCCCGAAGGGCCTGCCAAAGTGGACCCTGATGATCGACTCGATGCGCACGGAGTTTCCCGCGGTCGAGCGCGCAGCACTCGCGAACGGCGGCAGCCCCTTCGCGGCGGTCTGGGTGAACGTCAAACGTTCCGTCACGCCGAGCCGGTTGAGCCAGCCGCGGCCGGCGCAGGGAACGTAAGAGAGGCTTCAGCCCTCCTTCCCCACCTCCGCCGCGTGATCCGCGAGGACCAGCGCTACGCATTCGGTGAGCCGCTGTACGTACTCCAGATGCAGAAACTCGTTCGGGCCGTGCGCATTCGCCTGGGGTCCGAGCACTCCAGTCACGAAGAACTGGGTCTTCGGGAAACGCTCGCCGAGCATGCCCATGAACGGAATGGTGCCGCCGCAGCCGACGTGAACGGCTTCGCGTCCGTATACCGCGCGCGAGGCGCGGTCGATCGATTGCTCGAGCCACGGCGCGAACGCCGGTGCGTTCCACCCGCCCGTAGCGGCGCCGGGTTCGAACCGCACGTGCACTCCGTAAGGCGGATCGCGCTCGAGTGCCGTGCGAACCGCCTCGCTTGCGTGTAGCGGCTCGACGGTCGGCGGCAACCTCAGCGACAGTTTGAGCGCGATCTCCGGCAGCAGCACGTTGCCCGCCGATTGCACGGGCGGCAGCCCGTCCGCGCCGACGACCGCGAGCGTCGCGCGCCACGTGCTGTTTACCAGCAACTCGACCGGATCATTCGAGACGGGGCGGGCGGCATCCGCGAACGGCACCTTGCTCGCAACGGAGGGCCCGAGAACGCGCGCGGCCGTGGCAATCTGAGTGCGGCGATCCTTCGGGATCGTCGTATGGAGCTCGTCCACGAGGATGTCGCCTGTCACCGCATTCTCGATCCGCGCCAGCAGCTGCTCGATGATGCGAAACGGCGTCGGTGCAATGCCGGTGGCCATGCCCGAGTGGACGCCTTCGGTCAGCACGCGCACGTGCAGGCGTCCGACGAGGTTGCCGCGCAGCGAGGTCGTGCACCACAGCTGATCGTAGTTCCCGCACTCCGCATCGAGACATACGACGAGCGACGGCTCACCGAGCGCCGCGCCGAGCGCTTCGAGATGCGCGGGAAGATGAATGCTGCCGCTCTCCTCGGATGCTTCGATCAGCACCACGCAGCGGGGCAGGGCGACTCCCTGCGCCTGCAGCGCGCCGATCGCGGCCAGTGAGCTGAAGACCGCGTAACCGTCGTCCGCCGCACCGCGCCCGTAGAGCTTGCCGTCTCGAATCACGGGCTCCCACGGCCCAAGGCCGGGAAGCCAGCCGGTGAATTCCGGTTGCTTGTCGAGATGGCCGTACAGCAGCACGCAATCCCGCAGCTCGCCCGGGATATCGACGACCAGCAGCGGTGTGAGCCCGGCGAGCTTTCGAACTTCGACACGTGCGCCGGCGAGTTTCTGGTCGCGACACCAGCTCGCAATCAGATCGACGGCAGCCTGCATGTGCCCCGCGCGCTCCCAGTCCGGATCGAACATCGGTGACTTGTTCGGGATGCGCACGTAATCCTTCAGTCGATCGATGATCGAGTCGCGCCACCGCGCCGCGATCGAGTCGCGAAGCTTCTTCATGTCCATAGTTATAACACCTTATAAAACAAAACCTTAAGATGCATTTGTAATGTTCAATAGAGGTAGCCCGAAGAGCGTGCGCGCGGCCGCCGTGCTCGATCGCGCGAGCTCTACCACCGATTCGCCACGTGCGCGTGCAACGGCGGCGGCGATGTGCGCCAGGAACGCCGGCTCATTGCGCCTCGATGCAGGCCTCGGTGTGAGATCGCGCGGCAGAAGATAGGGGCCATCGGTCTCCAGGAGCAAACGGTCGGCCGGAATCCGACTGACGAGCGGGAGCAGGTGCCGCCCGCGGCGCTCATCGCAGATCCAGCCCGTGATGCCGATCGCAAGGCCGAGCTCGAGGTCGCAGTCGAGCCCGGCGGCATCGCCCGTGAAGCAGTGCGCCACGCCGCCGCGAAGCTGTGGCACGTGCTCGCGCAGGATCGCCGTGAAATCCGCATGCGCGTCGCGTTGATGCAGGAACACGGGCTTGCCGATTTCCGCGGCGAGAGACAGCTGCGCCACGAATGCATCACGCTGCGCGCCGCGCGGGGAGTAATCGCGAAAGTAGTCGAGCCCGCATTCGCCGATCGCGACGACCTCGCGCGCCGCGCCGAGCTCGCGTATCGCCGCGCGCATTCCCTCGTTCCAGTCGCGCGCGTGGTGCGGGTGTACGCCGGCGGTCGCGAACAACTCGCGTGGATGCTCACGAGCGAGGGCAAGCGCTTTGCGCGTGCTCGCCTCGCTCGAGCCCGTGACGATCATCTGTACGACTCCCGCCGCCCGCGCACGCGTGAGCACGGCGCTGCGGTCCGCGTCGTAGCTGTCATGCGCGAGATTGATGCCGACGTCGATCAACTCCACCGGCGCAAGCTTAGCCTCACTCGCGCCCGGACGCCGACACGCGCAAGCTGGCAGAATCGGGACAGGGGAACTGAAATGAACGAGCTGCCGCCGCCTTCGCCGCCCGCGTCGAACCTGATGCAGCGCGTGCTCTACATGATCGTATTCGCGGTGGTTTTCTGGATTCTGTGCTGGGTGGTGGCCCTGACCGCGGTGGCGCAGCTCGCGCTGCGCCTGCTGAACGGCGCGGCGAACGACGATCTCACTCGCTTCGGCGCGGGAGTTGCCCGCTACACGCGTCAGGTGGTCGAGTACCTGGCGTTCGTTTCCGAGGCGCCGCCGTTTCCGTTCAGTGACTGGCCGGGGGAGGAGGGCGGCTGAGGGCTGAGGGCTGAGGGCTGAAGGCCGGATGATAGAGTCGCCGGCGCTGAGGACTGCGTTCTTACTCTAGCCCTCAGCCCTCAGCCCTGAGCCCTCAGCCCTCAGCCTTCGGCTCGCGGAGCGCGTGGAGCGCCGCGCACAGCGCGGCGACGTCCCCGTCCTCCTGATCCCACGAGACGACGAAGCGCGCTTCACCGGACGCGGCGGGTCCCCAGTCGTAGAACTCGAAGCCTTGCGCGCGCAGCCGGGATTTTCCGGCATCGCCGAGCCGCACGAAGATCTCGTTCGCCTCCAGCGGATGCAGCAACGCGTCGCCGGCCGCCGCTGCGATCCGTCTGGCGAGCGAGTTCGCACGCTGCGCGTTCCTCTGCCAGACGCCCGTCTCGATGTACGCGAGGAGCTGAACCGACACGTACCGTGACTTCGACAGCAGGTGCCCCGCGCGTTTGCGCCGCAGCTCGAAGTCGCGAACGAGGCTTCGGTCGAAGAACACGACTGCCTCCGCCGTAAGCGCGCCGTTCTTCGTCGCGCCGAAGGAGAGAACGTCGACGCCGGCGCGCCAGGTAACGTCTGCCGGCTGGCAGGCGAGAAACGCAAGGGCATTGGCGATTCGGGCTCCGTCCAGATGCACCTTGAGACCGCGCTCGTGCGCGAGCGCGCAGAGGGCGTACAACTCGTTCGGCCGGTAGACCGTGCCGAGCTCCGTCGCCTGCGTGAGGGACACGGCCGCCGGCTGGAGTGAGTGAACCGACGTCGGATTGGCGTCGAGCGCGGTGCGGAGCGCGGCGGTCGTCAGTTTGCCGTGCGCTCCGGCGATCGTCACGACACGTGCGCCGCCCGAGAAAAATTCCGGCGCACCGCATTCGTCGCGCACGATGTGCGCCTCGTCGTGCGCGAACACGGCGCCATACGGAGGACAGATCGTTGCGAGTGAGAGCGAATTCGCCGCGGTGCCCGTGGCAACTGCGAAGGCGTGCACGTCGGCGCCGAAGAACTCGCTGAACGTGACGTCGAGCCGGCGTGTCCACTGGTCCTCGCCGTAGGCTTTCGCGAGCCCGACGTTCGCGGCCCGAATCGCGTCGAGCACTTCCGGACAGGCGGTGGCGGTGTTGTCGCTGTAGAAGCGCATCGCGCTGCTATGATGCCACGAGCCCCCTACGCGCGATTCCTGCGAGGACGATGGATTTCAACCGGGACACGGGACAACTGCCGCTATGGCCGGACGCGGGCCCGGCCGAAGAATGGATCGTGCGCGTGAGCCGGCGGGCGCGCCGGCTCTCGGTCCGCGTTCATCTGACCGGCCGCGTGGAGGTCATCGTGCCGCCGCGCACGACGGCGCGCTCCGTTCAACGGTTCATCGGCCGGCATCGCGACTGGATCGACCGGCGACGTGCGGAGGCCCGCCGCAACGCGCGACCGCTCGAGCCGTTCCCGCCGCGCTCGATCGAGTTGAGCGGATGCAACGAGAAGTGGCGTGTGCATCTCGCAGGTGGCGCGGGTGTACCGCGAGCGTTCGAGGCCGCCGCGGGACTCGTGAGCCTCACCGGGGCCGTGACGGAGTCGGGCGCGGTTCGCAATGCTCTGCGCCAGTGGCTGCTCGCGTATGCACGCGAGGCGCTCGGACGCCAGCTCGCCGCGCTCGCCACGGAGCTCGGTCTCACCTACCGGCGGCTGTCCGTGAGACGCCAACGCACGCGTTGGGGAAGCTGCTCGGTGCGCGGCACGATCAGCCTGAACTGCTGCCTTCTGTTCCAGCGGCCCGAGGTGGTGCGCTACCTGCTCGTCCATGAGCTCGCGCACACCGTTCACATGAATCACTCCGCGCGTTTCTGGCAGCGCGTGGCACGCCACGCGCCTGATTTCGAGCGGCTCGATCGCGAATTGCTCAATGGCTGGCGGCGTGTACCATCGTGGGTGTTCGACGAACAGGTTACGCCATGAGCACGCGACGCTACGGCAAATCCGAGCGGGTAGACCTCTCCGACGAGTCGATCCATTGGGATCTCGGCTCCTCGCTCTCCTACGGGCAGTACCTGCAGCTGGACAAGGTCCTCGATGCGCAAAAGCCGCTGTCCCTGGAGCACGACGAGATGCTGTTCATCGTCGTGCACCAGACCTCGGAGCTGTGGATGCGGCTCTTTCTCCACGAGCTCGACGGCGTGCTCGAGTGCGTGCGTCGCGACGAGCTCGATCCGTCGTTCAAGATGCTCGAGCGCATCTCCCGCGTGCAGAGCCAGCTGATCGCAACCTGGGACGTGCTGTCGACGATGACGCCTTCAGACTACTCCGCGTTCAGGAACGCACTCGGGCGATCCTCCGGATTTCAGTCCTGGCAGTACCGGCTCCTCGAGTTCCTGCTCGGCAACAAGCACGGCGAGATGCTCGCTGCCCATGAGCGCGACCCGCAGGCCCACGAGGCCCTGAAGCGCGCGCTGGAATCGCCCTCGCTCTACGACGAGGTGCTGCGGCTTCTCAGTCGGCGCGGCTACGGCATACCAGAGAGTCACCTGGTGCGCGATTTCACCGAACCCTACAGCGCGAACAAGCAGGTGGCCGGCGCGTGGCTCGGCGTCTACCACAATGCCGAGAAGGACTGGGACCTCTACGAGCTTGCCGAGCGCCTGGTCGATCTCGATCACAAGTTCCAGCTCTGGCGCGTGCACCACCTGAAGACGGTGGAGCGCATCATCGGCTACAAGCCCGGCACCGGCGGCACGGGCGGCGTGTCGTATCTCGCCAAGGCCCTGGAGCTGAAGTTCTTCCCGGAGCTGTGGCAGATTCGAACGTCGATGTGAGGTCCGGGCGCTGCGCCAGCGCTATCCGCTCGCCGACACGCCTGCCACGCGCGGCCTCATGGGCGCGGGCTTCGGCGGCGTCGCCTCGCTCTACACCGCGTGGCGTTACCCGGGCACCTTCGATCGCCTGGTGTTGCAGTCGGGCTCGTTCGCGTTAAATTCATGAACGAGTTTCGCAGCGAGCCCGGCATGCCGGCGCACCGCATGTACCTCTCGTGCGGAATCTACGAATCCGAGGATCGTCTCGCCGGACAACTCGTATGTCGACGATGCCCCCTTGAGCTTCGGGATCACCGCGACGGACCCTCCGGCACGAGGGATGTAGACACCAGCCACATAGCGGTTCTTCTGCGCCGTGACTTCGCGGACGTCCTTTGCGCTGTCGACGACGTAAACGGTGACGCGGTTCGAAGGGCTCGGCTTCGACTGCTCGTGCCGGTACACACGCGCCATCGCCCCGTTGAATCGCTCCAGCCGCTCGGCGAATTCCCTTGCCGCTTTTTCTTTGTGGTCGCCGTAGATGACGAAATGATCGCTGCTGGCTTCCAGCCAGTCGGCACTCGCCGTCCCCGCGAACGGAAGGGCGAACAGGAATAGGGTAAATTGCCTGAGCACGACCGGACCCCGTGCCGTCTCCCTCCCGAGAGGCTATTCGAGAGCTGCTCACCCTGCAATGGGACTCAGCGTCGCGTGCCGCGAACGGGGCTCGGCGAGCGCTGCTTTCCGGTGAATGCAGCGCGGCGCCTGAGGCATGGCCTCATCTTGGAATGGAATGAGCTGTGCTCGTGCGGTGCGATGTTCAGCGCGACAGCCACGCGGCCGGCGGCGCCCGAGCGGGCGGGGGAGGGGCGCCGGTACCGTCGCGACGTTCGAGGTGATCGAGGATGTGGCGGATGAGGGCGGGCGCTTCGATGCTGGCGATGATCCGCAGTCGTCCGCCGCAGCGCACGCAGGTCTGGATGTCGATGCGGAACGCGCGCTTCAGGCGCTGCATCCAGCCCATGGCGTGGTATTTCGGGGCGCGGTGCGAGGCACGCGGGCCGCGGCCTGCAGGGGTGACGAGCGCGTGCAGCCGATTGTGTGGAGCGAAGAGCCCATGGAAGCGCGTGAGGTGCACGCGCGGCGGGGGCACGAGGGCGGCCAGGCGCGCGAGGAAGTCGAGCGGCTCGAAGAGCACGTGGGTGGTGCCGTCGCGGTAGGGGGTCTTGAGGCTGTAGCGCACGGCGCCGCCGGCGGTGAGTGCGAGGCGCGCGGGGGCGAGTGACGGACGGCTGATGTAGCGGCAGAGTCGCTCGAGCTTTTCGGATTCGTCGCCGCCGATGGCGATGCCGGCGTGCAGGGAGAAGCCGCCCGCCTGGGCGAGACGGGTGTGCGCGGGTGCATCGGGCAGGGGCGGCAGGCTCTGCACGGTGAAGACTTTCTGGCCGGCGCGCGGGCCGGTGGCGATGCGGTAGGTGACCGAATGAGCGATGAGGTCCGCGATGTCCGCGGTCTCGCCGGCATTCACCGCGGAGGACTCGGACTCGGTGGCGAGATAGGCCTGCTCGGCGTCACGGACGAGGAGCCCCTGCCGCTCGAGCGCGCGCCCGATCTGCTCGGCAATCTGCTCGACCAGGTGCTGCAGCTCCTCGACGGTGGGGGCGCAGAGCGCCTGGAAGCGCAGCGGAGCGCCGCTGCGGTACACCCCATCCA
>JBQTHP010000089.1:0-11462 GCA_052389755.1 Gammaproteobacteria bacterium | reverse complement strand
GATCTTGCGCGCACCGTAAAACGGCGCCTCAAGATGCAGCTCGTCGATCCGCCGCATCAGCTGCAGATCCCGCGCCGACACCGGGCGCGGCCGGGAGTACACGCTCGAGCGCGACAGCTCCAACAGCTGCGCCTGGCGCTTCACAGCGACCTCACAACCCCTCGCGATCATCGCTTGCCGCTCAGGCCGGGGAACTTCCCGAGCGCGCCTTCTAAAAAATCCCGCTCCACGGTGAGCTCGCCGATCTTCTCGTGCAGCTCGCGGATGCGCTCCTTGCCGTCCTCGGCAATCGCCGTGCCGCCGAAGATCGCCGCCGCGTTCTCAAGCAGCTGCGTCTTCCAGCTCGTCACCTGGTTCGGATGAACTTCGTGGTGAGCCGCGATCTCCGCAAGCGTCTTCTCGCCGCGAATCGCCTCCAAGGCCACCCGCGCTTTGAAGGCTGCAGAATGGTTACGTCTGGGCTTCTTCATGGACTTCGTTCCTCCGTCGGTGCCCGGCCCGAAATCCACTTATACCCGTGTCCGAAAAAGCGAGACCACCTCTCAGAATGTACGTAAGCAAAGGACTCT
Organism: Gammaproteobacteria bacterium; assembly: GCA_052389755.1. Lineage (GTDB taxonomy): Bacteria > Pseudomonadota > Gammaproteobacteria > Steroidobacterales > Steroidobacteraceae > JBQTHP01. The sequence goes on along the minus strand of JBQTHP010000089.1, from coordinate 10,893 downwards.
AGGTTCGCCAGCATCCGCTGTCAACCAACCAGTTGACCAGGCGCACCGATGGGCGTAACGTCGCGAGCGATTCCGGCGATTGCAACGCCAATCAGTTGACGGTTCACCGCGGCTTTGGGGAAGAACGAGTGAGGCTGGAAGAGCGTTCGGTGGTTCGACGACCCGCACAGCGGGGCCCGGATGGCTTGCATCATGTGGTTTGACCGACGCGCGCCCGCCGCCGCTTCAACCAGGAATAATGTCCTGAGACTTCACAGTTAGCTATCCTACGCTGACTGTGAAATTTTCCTCAGCGAACCAATCGGCTCCTACGCAGGATTGATCTATTGATCTTCGGCCACGCCGTTGACATGAATGCGCCTGGGATCGCCACCGTGCACGCTCAAAAGACACCGACCGCCATCAGCAAACAAGATCGCGAATTGCGACAGGGTCGTCCGTGCTATGTGCAGCTCTGCGATAACGTGAACAGGGATCTCTATGCGCTTACTGGTTCGTACTTATGCCGTATTGCTGCTCGTGGTGGGTGTTTTGCTGCTTGGGGGCGGCGGCTACCTGTTGAAGCTTCACGGCTCGCCTTACTACATGAGTTGCGGAATCGGCGTCGTAGGCAGCGCGCTTCTGTTATGGCGATTCCGCGGAGAAGGTGTAACCGTCTACGGTCTGATGTGGCTTGCAACGCTCGTGTGGGCGCTGTGGGAGGCGGGGTACGACGGATGGGCGCTCATGCCGCGCGTTGTTTTCTTTGCGCTGGTCGGGCTTGCACTTTTGCTTCCCTCCGTGCGGCGCACGTTGGTCTGGCGCTACCCGGCCCCGTCGTCAGGTTTCGTCTTAGGCGCGATCGCGCTTGGGGTACTCGTGGGTGTGGCGTTGCATGAGTTTGTTCCTCCAGAGATCCCCCCCGACCCTATCTATCAAGCAGGAGTAAACAGACTTCCCGCACAGCAACCTGCCTCGACACACGACGGAGCTGTAGAGGGAGATTGGCGCCACTATGGCAATAGTCCCGGCGGGACACGGTTCAGTGCCCTGTCTCAGATTACGCCAACCAATGTCGCTCAGCTAAAGCTGGCTTGGAGCTTTCGTATCGGTGCCAACGTCGACTATCAGGTTCTTCAGGCTACGCCGCTGAAGGTCGACCGGACGCTCTATTTTTGCACAGGCACCAATGACGTAGTTGCGTTGGATGCCGAAAGCGGAAAGCAAATCTGGCGCTTTAATGCTCGCGCTGATATCAGATATGTCCACCTACGTACTTGCCGGGGAGTGGCATATTACCGGACTCCCGATGGCTTCGGTCCATGCGCGGAGCGGATCATCACCAATACTGTGGACGCCAGGATAATTGCGGTCGACGCGCACGACGGCAAACCCTGCAGCACCTTTGGCCAGAACGGCGAAGTATCCCTGCTCGACGGCATGGGCGAGGTAGTACCGGGCTACTACTATGTGACTTCTGCCCCGACTATCACTCGAGGAAAGATTGTGCTCGGCGGTATGGTGTGGGATGGCCAGTACTGGGGTGAACCGTCTGGAGTCGTCCGCGCCTTTGATGCGGTGACGGGCAAACTCGACTGGGCATGGGACATGGGGCATCCTGATCGCACGAACCTGCCCCCTCCAGGCGAAAGCTACACCGCGGCCACCCCCAACTCCTGGGGACCCATGAGTGCCGATGAAACCCTCGGCCTCGTTTATGTGCCGACGGGCAATGCGGGCAGTGCGGACTACTTTGGCGGCTATCGCCGATCTTTCGATGAGCAATATTCCAGTTCCGTCGTGGCCCTGGACACCGCGACGGGTAGACCGCGGTGGTCGTTTCAGACCGCTCATCACGATCTTTGGGACTACGACGTCGCATCGCAACCGACCCTTGCGGATATCTCTACGGCCACCGGCGTCGTGCATGCCCTGCTTCAGCCGACCAAAAGGGGCGAGTTGTTTATCCTTGACCGCGCTACGGGTGCGCCGATTTACCCGGTCGAAGAACGCCCAGCGCCGCAAACGGGCGCCGTGCCTGACGATCATGTGTCTGCAACCCAGCCGTATTCCGTCGGCCTGCCATCCTTCCGCGGGCCCGATCTCGTTGAAGGTGACATGTGGGGCATCTCCCCGCTCGATCAACTTTGGTGCCGAATCAAATTTCGAGAGGCGCGCTACGAGGGTCCGCTCACCCCTCCCGGACTCTCTCCCAGCATTCAAATGCCAAGCGGGGCCGGCGGAATGAACTGGGGCGGCGTCGCTGTCGATATCAACCGGGGCGTCGCGATCGTCAACTCCAACATCATCCCTGATTTCGTACAGATATTGCCCCGTGCGGAAGCGGACAAGCTCGGTCTGAAGCAATTCAGGCCGGGCGACAAAATGTTTCAGTACGTGGGACTCCTGCAGCAGTATCCACAAGACCGCACGCCTTACGCTGTTCTGGCAAATTTCTTTCTTTCACCACTCCGCGTGCCGTGTAAGCGACCTCCTTACGGGCGACTTAGTGCCGTGGATTTGAGAATGGGAAAGCTCATTTGGACCCAGGCTTTCGGCACCGCTCAAGACATTGGTCCATTGGGCATCCGGTCCAGGTTGCCCCTACCCCTGGGGACGCTCAACAGCGGCGGCGCGGTCGTCACACAGGGCGGCCTTTTTTTCATTGGCGCGACCCAAGACCGTTCCCTGCGTGCCTATCATACCGTCACTGGCCAGCTATTGTGGCCGGCGCGCCTGCCGGCCCACGCCTTCGCGACACCGATGACTTACATGTCCGCGGATAGCGGGCGGCAGTTTGTGGTAATCGCAGCGGGTAAGCGCGTCACGCCGGGCTCAGAGGTCGGTGAGTACATCCTGGCCTACGCTCTGCCGAAAAGCGCTGGCGGCTTCAACTGATGGAGTCGTCGTGCTCGAGCAAGTGCACCCCATTGCTCGCAGTCGGTTGTTACCGACGCAATTGGTGCGGTAGTGGCGCTTGGTCAATGCGAAGAACTGGCCGCGCGCGACGAGCGTCGTTGTTGGGCATTTTCGCGAGCGCGGGGGTCACCCTTGCGAGCCACGCGGGGAGTTCGAGCGACCTACGCCGACTACTATTCCGTTATGACTGATCGCGCCGGCGGCATGCGGCCTGGCCTGTCAATCGAGACGCTGCACGCGAGTTGTGAAGGTATGGTGAAAATATGCAATTGTTTTTTTCGGCATGCACCTAAAAGCTGGATGGGTCGACTTCTTTGCAATTTGACACTGTTTCTTTTGGCGAGCGGCTGTACCGGTGGTCGAGTTTCCACTACTGCCGTTGATCAAGAATGGCGGTCCTATGGCCATGATCCAGGAGGCATGAGATTCTCACCGCTCCAGCAGATTAACCGGACGAACGTTCATCGACTGCAAAGGGTATGGACTTATCACACAGGAGAAACAAGTTCGAGTTCGGCAAGCAGCAGCGGCTATATTGAGGCTTTTGAAAGTACCCCCTTGATGGTGGATGGAGTGCTTTATTTCACCACCCCTGGCAGCCGCGTTATTGCGCTGGAGGGAGAAACCGGGAAGGAGATCTGGACTTTCGATCCCCTTGGCGACGACAAGCCCGGTCGACATTTCCTGACGAGTCGAGGCGTAGCTTACTGGGAGGGAGTCTCGCCGATTACCTGCGCAGGCGGGACTCGCGGACTGGACGAGCGCATATTTTATGGCACCGTGGATGCTCGGCTCTTCGCTCTTGACCCAGAAAGCGGGAAGCCGTGCCAGGGCTTCGGCAACCGCGGAGCCATTAATCTTCGTGAAGGCGTCGCAGATCGCTGGCCTAACGCAACTTACTATATGACGTCACCTCCGGTCGTCTCCAAGGATCTCGTGATCACGGGAGCTTACATTCAGGAATATCCGTCGAAAGGACCCAGTGGAGCTGTGCGCGCTTTTGACGTTCGGACGGGAAGGCCGGTCTGGAGATTTGACACCGTACCCGGCCCGGGCGAAGTGGGACACGACACATGGGAAGGCGACTCATGGAAAGACCGCTCCGGGACCAATGTGTGGTCGATCATGAGCGTCGATGTCGAGCGGGGAATCGTTTTTTTGCCCATCGGATCGCCCTCCTACGACTTTTATGGTGCCGACCGCAAAGGTCAAGGTCTTTTCGGTAACTCGCTGGTAGCGTTGGATGCTGCAACGGGCAAGCTCATCTGGCACTACCAGATGGTCCATCACGATATCTGGGATTATGACCTGCCGGCCCCGCCCGCCCTAGTGACTCTGCGTCGCGAGGGACGTGAAATCCTAGCCGTCGTTCAAGTGACCAAGATGGGGTTCGTCTTCGTGCTCGACCGCCTTAACGGCAAGCCACTGTTCCCGATCGAAGAGCGCCCCGTCCCGCAAAGCAAAGTGCCCGGAGAAGTCACCTGGCCCACCCAGCCCTTTCCCATCAAGCCGCCACCGCTCGCGAGGATCTCCATTACGCGCGAGGACATCACGACGGTCACCCCGGAGTCGCGTAAGTATTGCCTCGAGAACTTCGCCTCCATCCTGCCGGGGCGCGTCTTCAATCCTTGGGGGCTGGAACTTACACTGAATGTGCCAGGAACCCTCGGAGGCGCCACCTGGTCCGGGACTTCTTTTGATCCCTCGACCGGCTATCTCTTCGTCAACGTGAACGAAGTGGGCGCGGTGGGTCTCATGAAACCGCAGCCCGCGGGCAAGTCTGAAGCGTATGTCCGCGACAGCAAGTGGGGTGAATACGCGCGTTTCTGGGATGGGAACCACTATCCTTGCCAGCAACCGCCCTGGGGGACTCTGAATGCGGTCGATCTGAACAGCGGGGAGATTGCCTGGAAAGTCCCGCTCGGCGTCGTCGATGAACTTGAAGCCAAGGGCGTTCCGAAGACCGGAGCTCTGAACCTTGGAGGCTCGATTACCACCGCTGGAGGATTGGTTTTCATTGCCGCCACCAATGATAGCCGCTTCCGAGCCTTCGACGCGCGGACTGGACGAGAGCTCTGGGTTACCCGACTCGAAGCCAACGGGCACGCCACGCCCATGACGTTCCTGGGGAACAGAACCGGTAAGCAGTTCGTGGTGGTCGCAGCCGGAGGTGGCGGCAGCTTCAGCACCAAGGCGTCCGATGCTTTGGACGCCTTCGCGTTGCCTGGCAAAGGTTGGGAATGACCCCAAGGAAGACTAGTCTCTTACGACCTAACTCGTGACCGAATTGGCTAAGATTTGCTACATCGAAGCGGCTAGCGCGGGGACTATGCGGAACTCGGGGATCGAGCAGGCGGCGGGGAGCGCCCCCGCTGAAGGCGCGCAGCAGCTGCGCGAGACGCTAACCTACTACATCTGTCCCGCGACTTATTGGCGGCAATTGCGCACGAATATCCGCTTGAGCTGATTATTCGTGAGATCCGACGACGGACGCGCGCGGTCGGAGCATTCCCTGATGGGCATTCCGCGTTGATGCGGGTCGCGGCCAGACTCAGGCGCATCGCCTCGACCAAGTGGGGCAAGCGGGGTTACCTGCAGATGGAGCCGCAGCTCAGTCCCGCAAAACAGGAGGCAGCCGCCTGAAGATCCGATCGGCCACCGCCAAGGAATGTGCGCAAGATTCGTCGCACTACCAGCTGTAACGCTGTTCAGCGCGGGCGTTGTTGCCGCTGAAGTTGAGCGCGGGATGTCCGAACCGAGGCGGTGCACGCGTTCGCAGCAGTTTCGCGATCACGTTTTTGCGCCGTGCGCAACCGCGCCAGTATCTTCAAATGGCCGAGCAGGAGGTCGCGTACTTTTCGTGGAGCGCCGGGAAGATCGGCAACGATCGCTGAGCTTCGTAGTCGCCGCCATCTGCATGGCTGCGTATTTCACGCCAAGCCGGGCCACGATTTCACGTGATGCCGGGCCAGGATTTCACGGCATGCCGGGCCACCGTTTCACGGCATGGCGGGCCGGCATTTCACGCATGCCGGGCCACCGTTTCGTAGCCGGGCTGTTGGGGTAAGCGCGCGCGGGACAACCCGCTACCGTCGGGCCTTTCCCCACGGGAAGGAGAGCGACGGTGGCGCGAGCGAGGTTGTCCATGCGCAAGATCCGCGAGTAATGAGCAGCTCGTCATTACTCGCGTAATGAGCAGTTCCGTGTAATGCGCAGCGAACGGCGGAACGCGGGCGCGGAAGGAGGCCATCCGCGCCCGCTGCTTGCCATTACACGGACGGCCGCCGCGTTCAGAGTGCGTCGAGCCATGCGAGCAGATCGGTGTTCTGGCGCCATCGGTGACGACTGTGAGTCGGCGGACGGTGCAGACGTTCGAGTGCACGGCGCTTCGTCGCGAGATCGGCTTGCGCGTAGCGCGCCGTCGTATCCAGGCTGACGTGACCCAGCCAATCGCGGATCACGGTGACGTCGACACCCACGGCGACGAGGTGGACGGCCGTGGAATGACGGAAGGTATGCGGCGAGACGCGCTTGCGCGCGAGCGACGGCGTGCTGGCCGTCGCGGCGGAGACGTAGTGGCTGAGCTTGAAGCGCACACCGGACGCGGTGAGACGTTCCCCATACCGGTTGACGAACAGCGGATCCTGGTCGGCTCGGGGCTGACGACGCTGGAACGCGCGAATCAACGCGACCGTTTCAGGCCACAGCGGGCAGATCCGTTCCTTGCGCCCCTTGCCGAGGAGCTTCACCGTCGCAGGCGGTTCGAAGCGGATCGCCGCTGGGCAGACATTGAGAGCTTCCTGGATCCGCGCGCCGGTGTTGTAGAGGAACGCGAGAAGCAGGTGATCCCGCTGGCCCTCCAGCGTGCAACGATCGGGCTGCGCGAGAATGGCTTCGATCTCGTCGCCGTCAAGGCTTGTGACCACGGGCCGCGCGGCGCGCTTGCGCGGAATGCGGAGCACCGCGGCGCAGTGATCGGACAAGGCGGGTTCCTCGCCCGCGGCGTAGGCGAAGAACGCGCGGATCGCCGCCAAGCGGCAGTTGCGTGTGCCGACAGAGGCGCCGCGGCGCTCGATCTCATCGAGGAAGGCGAGGATCGCGCTCGCCGTGACATCCTCGATACCGAGCCGCGCGACTGTCCGCCCCTCGCGGCCCGCAACAAATCGAAGCAACTGTCGCCAGGAATCGCGGTAGCTGTGCAGCGTGTGCGCCGAGACGTCACGCTGGCGAGCAAGCGAATCCGTGAAGAAGCGCTGCATGAGCCGGGACAATGAGGCGGATGCGATCATGGCGACACCTCCTGGATGCGCAGATGGACCGCGCCGACGGTGCGGAAACGCTCGGCGGCAAGGCCAAGCAGCTCGCGGGTCACGGTGACGTACAGCAGAGTCGAATGCAGGCTGGCGTGGCCGAGGTACGCCGAGAGGCTCGGTAGCAGGGGCTCGGGATCGATGCCGCGCCGATACCAGTCGAGCAGTCGATGCACGACGAACGTGTGGCGCAGGTCGTGGATGCGGGGTCCACACTTGCCGCGGTTGGGCTTGAGGCCCGCTTGGCGGAGTGCAACGACGAGCAGCTCACGGGCGGCGGCGCGCGAATAACCGGCAAACCGCGCCTCGTGCCAGAAGAAGCGCGCAGTCGGTCGAAGATCGGCACCCGTCGCCGCGCGCTGTTCGCGATACTTGCGCAGTGCGTCGACGACGGTCGCATGAAGCGGAACTCGCCGCGTCTTGAAGAACTTGGTGTCGCGAATCGTGACGACGCCGGTCTCGAGATCGACGTCGTCGAGCGTCAGTGCCACGAGCTCGCTGACGCGAAGGCCTGCTCCGTACGCTAGGGCGATCATGGTGAACGTCGTCGACGCGATGAGCGGCGAGCGCGGCACTTGGCGTGCCCGCGCTGCCGCAAGCAACCGTTCGATCTGTTCGAGCGAGTAGATGTGGGGCCGTCGCCGCTGGCGCTCCACCTGTTGGTGAATGCGGCGGTCCATGCGATATCGCGCGGGCGAGGCGTTCGCCGAACCACTGGTGCTCGAGTCCGGGCCGGGCGTCGCGAAACGCGGTGATGAGACGTGCGAACTCCTGCCCTTGCAGATCAGGACGCGCTTGCAGGAAGCGATCAAACTGGCGCAACCGCGCCTCATCGCCCGAGTAGCGGTACCCCAGCGCCTGCATCGTCGAGACGTGCTCGCGCAGCATCGGTCCGAGCGAACTGCCGAACGATGCTGGCACCCGCGACTGCCGCAGGGCGTGCGCGGGATCCAAGGCCGCCAGTGCCCTCACCAACGCACCGATCGAGGGAATGGAATGACGCACGCGTAGCGTCGTGAAGGGGTTGCTCACGAGCTGCCGCCGCATGACGAGGTCGTTCAGAAAGCGGTTGATCAGCGTCATGCGGTTACCGAGCACGCGGTCGCACAGACTCTGCCCTTGGCGGCGGATCCAATCGGTCAGTGTCGCTTCAGTGACGCCGTGACCGGTCTGCGCGGACTGCACAAAGCGCTGAAACGTGCACAAGTCCCGCTGGTACCGCTCGCGCGAGCGCGGATCGCGAAGATGCAGCGAACGGATGTAGCGATCGATCATCGTGAAGTCCGGCTCAGGCCACGCGTTCATGCGCCACCTCCTGGATCGTCGGTAGCGACAAGGCGATCGCTCGCAGATCGTCGTCCTGCAATCTGAGGTACGCCGCCGTCGATCGCATCGAGCGATGACCCAGCACGTCGGCGATAGCCTTCACGGGGACCTTGGCTCGCAGCAGCGAGACGGCCCGGGCGTGCCGGAATAGGTGGGGACCGCGCTTGCGGGCTCGATCGATCCCAGCGGCGTGAAGACGCGCCGCTACGACGTTGTGGAGCGCACCGCGCTCTCTGAGGCCTCCGTACGGCGCCCGCACGCGCACGAAGATCTGTCTGGCGGCCGTCGACGGCCGCCCGTGTTGCAGGTAGGCGAGCAACGCGGTTCCGACGTGCGGCAGCAGCGGCACGACTGTCACATCACGGGTCTTGCTGTGCACGATGCGGATGGCTTCCTGACGCCAATCCACGTCGTCGAGACGGAGACGAACGAGCTCGCCCGAGCGCAGACCGTACGTCGCGAGCAGCGTCAACATCGCGAAGTCCCGCCGGCCCTTGGCGGATCGATCCGTGCGCGTCACCTTCAGGACCTGCTGCACCTGCGCGTCAGTCAAGATCGCAGGAACGTCCGCGTCACGGTACTGCCGCGGCGAGATCACGCGCGAGGAGAAGTCCACGGGGAGACGCCCTGAGCGGTGCAAGAACCGCAGCGTCTCCCGCAGGCGCCGGCTGATGGAGCTGCGTGTGGTCCGACGCACCGTGGCCGCCCGATCGCGTTGATAGGCATCGATGTCGCTGGCGACGCAGGCAAGCCGCGAACCCGTGAGGAGCGCTCGGCGTTCGCACCAGCGCAGAAAGGAGCCGGCCTCCTGCAGCCGTCCGTCGAGCGTACCGGTGGCGAGGTCCCGCGTGGTCAAGAGGTGCCGGCGGTAGTCATCCACGATGACCGCCGCGAGTGCGGCGGGTGAACCCACTGGTGCCGGCCGCTCCGGTAGCACGCCTCGCGCCTCTCGCAGATAACGCTGAACCGCAGCCCGACCGTGCCTGTGCCACCGGCGGGTAGACATGCGCAAGTCATGGCAATCGCGCTCATGTGCGAGCCGCCGTTCGCGCCAGTACGCAGCGACGTGGTCGGCATCGATGTCGTCGAGTGATACGCCGTGTTCGTTCAGATAACCCAGAAAGCGCTGCACCGCGTGCACTTGCATCCGAATGTGCGTGGCGGAATAGCGCTCTTGCTGAAGACGGCGGCGGAAGTCGGCAATGGGATCGTGGGACGTAGCCTGTGGTGATGTCACGGCAGTGCCTCCGGAAGGTGTCCGGAGCGAGCGTGACCTCGACGTAATGACAAGGAAACGGGGACCCACGGGCCACCAGCCGCGGGAGGCGGATCAGTCACTCGCGATTACGCGGCGCTCGCCATTACGCGAAGTTCTGCGGCTGAAGTTCGAAGCTGGTCTCAGTGATCGGCAGATCGCCGCCGCCGTGGGCTCGGCGCGCTCGACGGTGCAGGAGTGTCTGCGTCGCTGCCGTGCGGCCGGGATCGGCTGGCCACTGCCGCCGGAGTTCGATGAGGCACAGCTCCTCGCGCGCCTGTACCGTCGCGTCGCACCGCTCTCGGTCGTGGTGCTGCCGGATTTCCCGGCCGTACACCGCGAGCTTGCCCGCGCCGGGGTCACGCGTCAGCTCTTGTGGGAGGAGTACAAGGCCGCCCATCCGGAGGGGCTGCAATACACCGCCTTCTGCGTGCACTACCAGAGATGGCTGGCGACCCAGGAGCTCGTGTTCCGCCAGGTCCATGCACCGGGGGAGAAGCTGTTCGTCGATTACGCCGGGCAGACGGTGCCGGGGGTGGATCGGCACTCGGGCGAGACGCGCGCGGCGCAGATCTTTGTCGCCGTGCTCGGCGCTTCCAACTACACCTACGCCGAAGCGACCTGGACGCAGAGTCTTCCCGACTGGCTTGGCAGCCACGTGCGCGCGCTCGAGTATTTCGGCGGCGCCCCGCGTGCCATCGTTCCCGATAACTTGAAGAGCGCGGTCAAAAAGGCGCATCGCTACGAGCCGGATCTCAACCCCGCGTATCAGGAGTTCGCCGAGCACTACGGGTTGGCGATCCTGCCCGCGCGCGTGCGCCGGCCGCGCGACAAGGGCTCAGACTCATACTGCACCTCGTCAGTTGTGTGTGGATGAAGTTACGGGATCGACCTGGTATTCGCGCTTGTGAGCGAACTTCGCCGGCAGGTCCTCCGGCGGGATCTCATAGAGGAAGTCGCCGCGATCGTTGATCGGGTGCGCACGCAAGAGACCACGCCGTCGCCACAGATGCACGGTCGAGATCACCACACCGTAGCGAGCTGCGACATCTTGCGGAGGCAGCAGGCCTTGCGCGAGTAGGCGCGTTCGCCGATCGCTGAGGC
>JBQTHP010000088.1:0-11000 GCA_052389755.1 Gammaproteobacteria bacterium | reverse complement strand
GGTGCCCGTTGAATCCAAGAAGAATTTGCGGCCGCTGTTTATGCCCCCTTCCCGGTTCAAGGTGCCCACCGTCTCGCGCTTTCCCGTACCTAGCGTCGCCGCGCGCGGCGACCAATGAGAACGGCTGAGGGGAGTACCTGTCTGGGCCACCGACACTCCGAACTCGAACGGAGTGTTGTTGTGCACGTACACCGTCGTCGTCGCGAACGCCGGTGACGCGCCGGCCAGCGTGCACAGCGCGAACGGCAGGATGAATCGCAAGCGAACGGACGGATCGCGGATTCCCCCGAAGCAGTGCATGAGTTTCCCCCTCTTCGATGCTTCCCTCCTTCGAAAACAGGAACGGCGCGAAAAACCGGCCGGGCCGGCTGCCATGGCCGGTCTCGGCCTCGATTCATGTTTTCCCCAGCAAGAGCACTCGGCAGCTCGGGGAGGATCGCCATGTTTCGCACCACTGCCTTCAGGATTGGAATGGTCGGCGTCGGAGCCATTGTCACGATGGCAGTCGCGCAGATCGGCGCAGCGCAGGGAATGGCGCAGCCCTCTTACTCGCAAGGGCCGGGGCAGTACCAGGGGCAACCGCCACCCCCGCCCACACCAAAACAGATGTTTGCGGCAACGCTCGGCGCCGTCGTGAATGCAGCCGCCCCGGTCGCGGTGTCCGCCCTTGCAGGGACGCTCACCGCATGGCTCGACCGGAAAGCATCAGGCAGGCAGAAGGTCAAACCGCAGGATGGGCTGCAGATGCCGGGCCCGGCGCCGGGCACGAGCGCACCGCCCCCTGAACAGGATCCGATGCCGACGGGGGGATCGGACACGGGCTGGCAGGACGTCAGTGGTGAGCCTTACTCCAATGGCTCCGGCGACTACCCGGCGACCGGCGGCGAATACCCGAACACGGGGGACTATCCGAGCACAGGCGACTACCCGAACACGGGCGATTACCCAGGCACGAGCACGCCGCCAGGCACAAGCACGCCGCGTCCGCCCGTCTACGCCGGTGTTGCATATGAAATCCACGCAGTCACCCGAGGTGGCGGCTCGATGCGCGTCGATCCGGCGACGCACGTCTTCCGCACGCGCGATCGCTTCGTCGTGTACTACCGGCCGACGCTGCCGGGCCGCGTCGATGTCCACAACATCAACTCGGCCGGCCAGGCAATGCAGATCGACTCGGTGAACGTCGCGGGTGGCGAGCTCGCAAACCTGGGACCTTATGAGTTCACGGCCCGCCAGGGGAACGAGACGCTGATCCTGCAGCTTTCGCCCTGCTCGAGCGCGCCGCTCCTCGAGGAGACGTATGCCGTCACGCGCGACATCGTCAAGGTTGGCACAGGCCCAGGCGGCCTGCGTCTGTCGGATTGCGGCGGCACGGTGACTCGAGGCGTGAAGACGCGCGACATCAAGAAGGTGAATGTCGAGGACGGCACGAGCTTCGCGCTGGATGCGCTTGCGCCCGGCGAGCTCTCCTCAGGCGACGTCGCGCCGCGCCAGATCACCATCAGCCTGATGCATCGCTGACCGTTTGCGAGGGGCACACGATGAAAGCTGTTTCCCGATACCTGGCTTTCGCGCTCAGCGGGCTCTCGGCGGTTGGCGTCGCGGGCGCGGGACCGCTCGAAGGAACGGTCCGCTCAGGCAACGCGACGATCGCCGCCGGTGCAGGCACGACTACGGTGACGCAGACGTCGGACCGCGCGGTCATCGACTGGCGCTCCTTCGACATCGGCGCGGCGGAGTCGGTGGTCTTCAACCAGCCGGGCGCGCAGTCTGCGGCCCTCAATCGAGTGACCGGCAGCCAGTTCTCGTCGCTTCAGGGGACCCTGTCCGCGAATGGTCAGGTTTATCTGGTCAACCCCAACGGCATTCTCATCGGCAGCGGCGCGCGCATCGACGCAGCGGCGTTCGTCGCTTCGACGGCGAACGTCTCCACCGAGAGCTTCATGGCGAGCCCGTCCGCGGCGAACGGGCGTTACGTGTTCAACGAGCTCACGGCGGCTGCGGGCACCTCGACCATCGTGAACGAGGGCACGATCACTGTAGCGGACGGCGGGCTCGTCGCGCTCGTCGCGCCCGCGGTCAGGAACTCCGGAACGATCACGGCGCGGCTCGGCACGATCGAGCTTGCTTCGGCCCGCTATTTCACGCTCGATCTTTTCGGCGATGATCTGGTGCGCATCGCCGCCGACGATTCGATCGCCGCCGCTCTCACGGACGTGCAGGGCAATGCGGTCGCGGCGCAGCTCGCCGTCGGCGGAGAGCTGCGCGCCGACGGCGGTCGCCTCGTGCTGCTCGCTGTGCCTGCCGCCGCGAACGTAGTCGACAATGCGATCAACCTCACCGGCATCGCCCGAGCACGCACGGTCGCGTCGGGCGATCGTGGCGAGATCCGCCTGCTGGCGAACGATGGTGCGATCACCGTTGCCGGCGCGCTCGATGCGTCGGCGCCTGACGCGGATACCATCGGCGGACGCATCACGGCGATAGGTGAGAGCGTACGTGTCGCGGGCTCGGGCAGCGCGGATGCGTCCGGCGTGGGCGGTGGCGGAATGATCGAGCTGGGCGGCACCTATACCGCCGGCGACCCTACGAACACGCGGCAAACGCTGATCGATGCGGGTGCGACGATACGCGCCTGCGGCACGATCGCCTGCTCGACAGAAGGCCTGGGCGGCGACGGCAACGGCGGCGAGATACGCGTCTATTCAACCGACCTGACGCGCGTCGCGGGCGAGCTCGACGTGACCTCAGGCGCGGCGCAGCGGGCCGGCGTCATCGAAGTGCTCTCGAATGAGGGACCCACGGAGCTCGCGCCGACTGCACGCATTCTCGCGCGCACCGGAGTGGGCCAGCTCGCGGGGTTCGCCGTGGTCATCGGTGACACGCTCGACGTGAGCGCTGGCGCCGAATTTCAGATGCGCGACGTCTTCGCTGGCCTGTATCCGGATGTGGAGCCGCGGGTCATTGCCGCTCGTAACCCCGCCGACTGCGCCGCCGGACGTTGCTACGTCGTCGATGACAGTCTCGACGATGTCAGAACCACGCGATCCAGCAGCCATCCGCTCGTCTTCCACGCCTATGCAGAGGACGGCAACAGCGGTTACGACGCCTTATTGCCGCCCGTATTCCGCGACGATCCCACGCAGACGAGCCGGATCTTCGCGAGCGGCCGAGAGCCCCCCGTGGGAACCGTGCGCCCGAACGGCGGCGCGCCGTCGAACCTTGCATCGGGCAGCGCGGATGCCCTCGCGCCGATTCCGATCACGCTCGCCCCGCCTGCAGCGCCACCTCCCGCGACGCCTCCGGGATCCCCCTCACCGCCCGCCGGCAACGACGGCGGATCGGCGGACGTACCGGACGTCACGAGTCGCGTCGTGCGCGAAACGGTGCTTCAACGAGATCAGGATGACGAATCACCCAGGGACGGGAGCGATTCAACCGCGGCGCTGCTGGCCGGTGGTCCTGGGGTCGCGCGCACCGCCGACCTCGGGCAATTCGGGGGCGTTAACGGCGCGAGCCTCGACGTTTTCGGCGTGAACTATCACGTGCTCGCGCCATCGGGAGACGGCGATGCGGCCGTGGCCGACTACCTCTGCAAGACGCCCTACGCGACCAACGGCTGTCGCTCCGATGCAGCGCCGGAGTGAATTCGTGGGATCGAGGGCGCGTGCAAGCCTGCTGGCGGGTAGCGTCATCGCGCTCGCGGCGGGCGCAACCGAGCCACGAGTCATCGAGAGCGGTGAAACGATCGATCCCGCGGAGCTGGCGCAGATCCTGAGCGCCCGGCCTGTCGAGACAAGCGCTACACGAACGCGCTCCATCCGAAAGGCAGACGGCGATGCAGACGAGTTCGCCTTGCGGATCGAGTTCGCGTTCGACTCCGCGGCGATTCCGGAGCCTGCCATCCGGCAGCTCGATGCGATCGCGAGCGCCGTGCAGCAGCTCGCCGGTGAGCCGGTGATCGTCATCGTAGGACACACCGATGCCGTGGGGCCGGCCGCATACAACGCCGTCCTCTCGCGCCGGCGCGCAGAAGCGGTGCGCGACTATCTGCTCGCGCGCGGAATCCCCGCAGCGCGGCTGGAAGCGCAGGGTGCAGGCGAGCAACAGCCGCTCGTGCTCGAGAATCCCACCGATGCCAGGAACCGGCGAGTCCAGTTCCGCCGCGCGGACGGAGGTTGACTCATGCGACTTCGATACCTCGCTTGTCTGGCCAGCGCGCTCTGCGCACCCGCAGCCTGGGGTCAGATCATCATCCCGCCTGGTCTCGAGCCTGGGCAGATCCAGCGCGAGTTACGACAGTTGCGCGTACCCCGTGCGGTTCCCGATCAAGTGCTCCCGCCGGCGCCGGAGCAGCTCGCCCCCGCGCAGGCGAGCGAGCTGACCTTCGTGCTGCGCAACGTCGATATCGAAGGCGCGTCCGTGTATTCCGCCGCGAAATTGGCGAAAGCATTCGAGCCATTGCTCGGGCAGACCGTCAGCGTCGCACAGGTCTTTCGCCTCGCGAACGAGCAGACCGCCCGCTACCGGCGCGACGGCTACCTTCTTTCGCAGGTCCTCGTACCGGCGCAGAACATCGTGGACGGAAACGTCCAATTGATCGCCGTGGAAGGCTACATCGACGACGTGCAGTTCCGGGGCGATGTGCCCGCGAACAATCGGCTGCTCGCAGCCTATGCAGCCCACATCAAACGCGCGAAGCCGCTGACCGCCGCGGTACTCGAGCGCTATCTGCTGCTCATGAACGATCTCGGGCAGACGAGCGCCCGCGGCACCCTGGTGCCTTCCGTGCGCGCGCAAGGCGCGGCGGATCTGATCGTGGATTTCGTCCGCGATCGGACACATCTGTCGCTTGCGACGCACACGCGCGGCAGCCGCTCCCTCGGCCCGGCGCGAATCAATCTGGAGCTCGGTGGCATCGGCGCCCTCGCCGCCTGGGACGCGGTGAGTCTGACGGCCGGCTCGACGACCGACGACGAGCTGCGACACGCGGGTATCGCTTATGGCGCGCCGCTCGGCAAACGCGGCGTGCGCTGGAACCTCGGTGCGACCGGCGTGCAGTCAAAGCCCGGGCCCGCCGCGAATCTGGTCGGCGCGGCTTTGGAAACGGAGTCGATCGCTGGAATTCTGGAACTGAGCGGTGCGCTCGTACGCAGCCGCACGCGCAACCTCTACAGCCGCCTCTCGCTCACGAGCTTCGATGGCCAGAGCGAGTTCTCGCGCGTGCCGCTTTCGGAAGACCGCCTCCGGGTCGCGCGGCTCGGGTTCGCGTTCGACTACGCCGATCGCTGGCGAGGGATCAATCTCCTCGACGTCGAGTACTCCAAAGGGTTGGATGCTCTCGGCGCGCGCATTGCCGGTACCGCAGATGCGCCGCTGTCGCGCGCCAACGGCCGGGCGGATTTCTCCAAGGCATCGCTCTATGCGGCTCGCCTGCAATCGCTGGGTGGCGCCTGGTCCGGCCTGCTCGCGATCTCCTCGCAGGAAGCGTTCGATACGCTGCTGGCACCGGAGCTGTTCGCCTTCGGCGGCGAGCCTTTCGGCCGCGGATACGATGCCGCGGAGCTCGTCGGCGACAGCGGTGAAGCCGCGAAGGTCGAGCTGCGCTACGCGGGCGCGATGCCCCAGCTGGGCGTCGGCACGTATTCGTTGTACGGGTTCTACGACTGGGGCCGCGTGCGACGGCGCGATGCGGTGAACGAGCCCGAGCGCGAGGATGCGTCGGCGGCCGGCTTCGGGATACGGCTCACCGGGTCGCGCGGGCGCTGGCAGGCGTTCGCCGAGCTGGCGAATCCACTCGACCGGGACGTCGCGGCTGAAGGCAACCGCGACGTCCGGGTCTTCGCCGGATTTCAGTTGAACCTGTGAAGCGGCTGTGCGTCGCACTTCTGTTTGCAACTGCCTGTGAGGTGAGCGCCGGCCAGGAACCGTTACCCGACGAGCCGATTCTGCGCATCGATACAGGGCGTCATTCGGCCTTCGTTCACGCGCTTGCGCTCGATGAGGTAGCCGGCCGAGCGTATTCGGCATCGGAGGATAAGACCGTCCGCGTATGGCGCATCGCGGATGGCCGACACCTCGACACGTTTCGGGTGCCCATCGGGCATCGCGCGGAGGGGCAACTGTATGCGCTCGCACTTTCGCCGGATGGTGCGGTGCTCGCCGCGGCCGGCTGGACATGCTGGGACACGGAAGGTCGAGGCTGCGTATACCTGCTCGATGCGGCGACCGGCGCAATGCGCGGGCGTATCGCGGGGCTGCCCGAGGTCATCGCGGCGTTGCGGTTCTCGCCGGACGGCACGCATCTCGCGGTCGGCCTCATGGGTAAGCGCGGCCTCACGGTGTATCGGATTGCGGACCGCACGGCCGTCGCCGAGGACACGGATTACCGGGACAAGTTGCTCGAGCTCGACTTCAGCCCCGGCGGGCGGCTCGTCACGAGCAGCCTCGATGGCTTCGCGCGCCTCTACGACGAGCGCTTCAGGTTGCTGGGCAGAGTAAACGCGGCATTCGCCGGCCGACAGCCGTTCGGCATCCGGTATTCGCCCGATGGCGCGCGCATTGCGCTGGGGTTCAACGACGTCGCGCGTGTTAGCGTGCTGAAGGCATCGGACCTCTCGGTCGAGAGGACGCTCGCACTCGATGTGCGAGCCGGTCCTCGTAACATCACTCGCGTCGCCTGGTCTCCCGACGGCTCGGCAATCTACGGCGCCGGCGAGCCAGCGGGTTCGGAGTCCGCGGCGGTGTTTCGCTGGCGGCTCGCGAATGCGGCGCACGCCCAATCCATCCGCGTCGCTCGCGGCCGGATCGGCGACATCGCGATCACGCGCGATCGGCTCGTGCTGTTCGCCTCGGAGGATCCGACTCTCGGCGCAATCGACGCCGCGGGCAAGCCGCGCTACCTGCTCGGCTCCGGCATCCCGCCTCTCGGCAAGAGCGGCGGCTTGCGCGTTTCATCCGACGGATCGGTGGTGGAAATTGGCCTCGGCGCGCCAGCGTCCCTGCGTCGCTTTTCGGTCAAGCGCCAGCAACTCGAGCGCTCCCCGTTCCCCAACGAGGCGGTCTCCGCGCCGCTCGCCACTGCGCCCGGCTGGAAGATTTCGCGCTGGGGACACGACGCCGGGCCGCTCGTGAATGGTCGCCGAGTAGCGCTCGAGCAATACGAACGGGCACATGTGTATGCCTTCGCGCCGGATGCCACTCTGCTCGTGATCGGGACCGAATGGGCCGTGCGCGCCTTCGACCCGTCCGGAGCACAACGATGGTCGGTTCGTGCGCAAACAGCCGTGCGCACCTTGAACGTCTCGCCGGACGGACGGTTCGTCACGGCAGCTCTGGTTGACGGCACGATCCATTGGTACTCGCTCACCCGCGGCGAACCCGTTCTGTCGCTCTTTCTGCACGCCGACGGTGAAAGCTGGGTGGCATGGACGAGAAGCGGCGAGTACTCGTCATCACCTTACGGCGACACCTTCGTCGGCTGGCACGTCAATCGTGGAGCGGAACGCTCCCCGGACTTCTTTCGGGCCGTTCAGTTCGAGCGCGAGCTCTACAGACCCGATGTGCTCGCTGCCCGCCTTCAGTCGCCGCGCGCATTCGAAGACGATGCACGAGCAGGGGCCGCGGGCGCCCGCCTGCTGCAGATCCTGCCGCCACGAGTCACGCTCACCGAGATCCAGGGCGGCGTCGCTCTGCCCGAGCGCACACGCCGCGTGCGCGTGACCGCCGAGAGTCTCGGCCTGCCGATGAGCGATTTCGCAATGTACGTCAACGACATTCCGTTGACGGCGTCTCGCGATCGCGTCCTGCTCCCCGCCGAGTCGACGCGTTTCGTACGCGACATCGACGTACCGCTCGCCGACAAGGACAACGACGTGCGGATCGAGATCCACAACGGCCGCTCGCTCGGCGTGGCCGAGCGGTACCTTGCAGGTGCTTCGCCGGCCGCCGGCCCGAGAGCGCGCGGCGATCTGTATTTGCTCACGGTCGGAGCGAACCGCTTTCCCGATCTCAGCCCGCAGCTGCATCTCTCGTACGCCGCGCGCGATGCGCAGGAGTTCGCACGTGCCATGCGGCAGATCGGCGCGCGTGACTTCCGCCGTACCTATGCGCGCACGCTGAGCGACGATGGTCCGCTGCCGACTCGCGCCGCGGTGCTCGACTCGCTGCAAACGCTCTCGAACGCGACGGGAGCCGATACGGTCGTGCTCTTTCTGGCCTCTCACGGCGTGAGCGATCCGGCAGGCAACTACTTCTTCGTGCCCCGTGACGTTCGTCGTCGTGACCTCGATCTCCTTCTCGACGGCAAACCCGTGCCTCCTGATTCTTCGCTCATCGGTTGGCAGCCGCTTTTCGAGGCGCTGCGAAAGGTCGCGGGGCGGCGCATCCTCATAGTGGATACATGTCACGCCCGCAACGTCACGGGCCGGATGCTCGAACACACCCTCGTGAAGCGCTCCGCCTCCTCTCGCATCGCTTTCGTGCTCGCTTCCGCGGGCGACGAAGAATCGCAGGAATACGCCGCTGCGCGTCACGGCCTGTTTACATTCGCTCTCCTCGAAGGCCTTAAAGGCAGCGCCGACGCCGACCGCGACGGATTCACGCGGCTCGAGGAGTGGTTCGCGTTCGCCGCCGGGGTCGTGGATCGTTTACGGGACAGGCGGATCGGATCGCAGACGCCGCAGCTGGTGGCGCCGCGCGCGCTGCGGACGCTGCCGATGCTCGCAGCATCGACGAAGTGACGAGCATCAGACTCGCAGCCGCCACGTCGGGCGATTGCTGCTGTCGATAACGCCCTGTGTGAGCAGCCAGGCGCGCGCATCGTGCGCATCGTGCTCGAACCATTGGCGCGCGCCGCCGAGCCGGAAGCTGTAGCCCCACTCGTCCATGTCAGCGCACAGAGGTTCCCGACCGACACCGTGCAGCGCGTCCGCGAGCAGGATCTGCAGATAGCAGACGGCCGACTCCTCGAGATCATCTCCGCCCGCGTCGCGATCGAGGCCCGTGCGCCGCTCGGCGCTCATGCACACATAGTGGCTCGCCTCGTGCAGCACCGAATGCAGCGGCGTGTCCAGGCGCGCGTACAGGCGATGCTCCTTGAGCCCCGCTTCGCTCTGTCCCCAGTACGACGCCGGAATGCGCTCCTCGGGCGCAACGAGCACGAGCTCGAGCCCATACTTTCCCAGGAGCAGACCGAGTGCCAGCCGATCGATCGCGGCGAGGCGCAGCACTTCGCTACAACGCCGAGAGGCGGCGCATGACGACGCTCGCGAGATCGCTCGCGAGCGCTTCGCGCAGGATGTCCTCTTCGTGCTCCTTCGCGAGCAGGATGCGCTCGTCGAAGGTGAACGCGCGGCTCGCCGCGACCTCCTGCGCCGGCAGCACCTCGCGTTCGCCCGCGCTCACGGCGTAGCGTACCGAGTATGTGATCTCGTATTCGCGCGGCACGTTACTCGCCGAGAGCGAGAGCACCCGCCGCGTGGCTTCGTCCTCGAGAATGCGCACGACGGTGGCTGCCTCGAGCGGATCCGGCACGACGCGCGCGCCCGATGCGATCAGGGACTTGCGCAGGCTCTGCACGAAGTCGGTCTGCGAATCCTCGGTCTGCACGTACACCGTCGCGAGCACGTCGGGCAGCGGCATGCGGCCCTGCAGACGAAAACCGCACGCGGTCGCTGCCGCGGCGAGCGCAAGGCCGAGAAGCACGAGCCGAACCTGACGCTCGCGCGAGCTCACACGACGAGATTCACGAGCCTGCTGGCCGGCCGGTAGATCACTTTGCGCAGTGGCTTGCCGGCCACGAACCTCTTCACGTTCTCGTCGGCGAGCGCGATCTCGGTCGCGAGCTGCTCGTCCGCATTCACCGGAATGCTCACGTGTCCACGCAGCTTGCCGTTCACCTGCACGACGATCTCGACCGCATCCTGGGTGAGCGCCGCGGCGTCGGGCTCCGGCCAGCGCTCGTCGATTAGCGCACCTTCGTGGCCTAGCGCACGCCACAACACATGGGTGACGTGCGGCACGATCGGCGACAGCGCGATGGTGATGAGCTCGAGCGCCTCGTGCCGCACCGCGCGTCCCTGAGGGGAGTCATCGGCGAATCGGCCGATCGCATTCAGGAGCTCCATGACCGCAGCGATCGCCGTGTTGAACGTGCGGCGCCGCCCGATGTCGTCCGTCACCTTCGCAAGCATGTGATGCGCGAGCCGCCGCAGCTCGCGCTGCTCGGACGACAGGGCCGCAACGTCCAGCGCGAGCGGTTTGCCGCGAGCGACGTGCTCGTACACGGCGTGCCACAGGCGGCGAATGAAGCGGAACGCGCCCTGCACGCCTTCGTCGGACCACTCGAGCGTCTGTTCCGGCGGCGCGGTGAACATCGCGAACAGCCGCACAGTGTCGGCGCCGAAGCGCTCGACGAGCCCCTGTGGATCAACGCCGTTGTTCAGCGACTTCGACATCGTGCCGAGCCCGTCGTACTGCACCTCGAAGGTCTGTCCGTCGACGTGTGCCTCGTAGTACGTGCTGCCATCGGGGCGTTGACGCGCCTCGACGTCCGCCGGACTGAAGTATTCCCGACGGCCGTCCGCCGCCTGCCGGTAATAGATGTGGTTGAGCACCATGCCTTGCGTCAGCAGGTTCCGGAACGGCTCATCGATCCGCACCAACCCGAGATCGCGCATGACCCTGGTCCAGAAGCGCGCGTAGAGCAGATGCAGGATCGCGTGCTCGATGCCGCCGATGTACTGGTCCACGGGCAGCCAGTAGTCCACGCGCTCGTCGACCATCGCACGCTTCTGATCCGCGCACGCAAAGCGCAGGAAGTACCACGATGAATCGACGAACGTATCCATGGTGTCCGTCTCGCGACGGGCCGGGCGCCCGCACTTGGGGCATGCGCATTCGACGAACGACGGCATCTTCGCGAGCGGGTTGCCGCTGCCGTCGGGAACCAGATTCTCGGGCAGCACGACCGGCAGCTGATCGTCGGGCACGGGCACATC
>JBQTHP010000087.1:0-2354 GCA_052389755.1 Gammaproteobacteria bacterium | reverse complement strand
CCCGCGCAACATGCCCTTGCGATCGATGAGGTGCACGGACGACGAATGGGCCAGCGAATAGCCGCCGGCGAAGCTCTGCTTCGTCGCGACGACGCCGTAGTTCCGGCGCACCGCATCGAGCTGCTCGACGCTGCCCGTGCCGCCGACGAATGTCGGATCAAAACCAGCCAGATACCGGCGCAGCCGTTCCGCATGGTCCCGCTCGGGATCGACGGTGATGTACACGATCTGCAGCGCATCGCCGTGCGCGCCGAGCTTCCTGCGCGCCTGCGCCAGAACTGCGAGCGTGATCGGACAGACTTCGGAACAGGACGTGAAACCGAATCCCAGCAGCACCACTTTTCCGCGATAGCGGCTCAGGCGCAATTCCCTGCCGTCCGACCCGACCAGGGCGAAATCCGGCGCGAGGCGCGCCGGAACGAAAACACCCGCCTTCAGCGCGGGGCTGTCGGCAGCTTCGAGACTTGCGGTGAGCAGCATGAGCGGAAGGGTGAGGAGTGCACGAATCACCGCCTTCCCTCCGTTCACAGCGCGATCGCGGTGGGTCGGGAATTGCGTGCAAACGTCTCGTTCATGTACGTCTCGTACGGGATGGCATGACGGATCGTTTGCGCCTCCAGCGAAAGCTGCATCAGCTCTTCGAACTCCGATCTGATCATGCGCAGGTCGCCGTAGGTGACCCGGTCCGTCGGATTCTCCATCACGAACCGCAGGATGTTCGGATCCTGATTGAAGAACTCACGACGCGCAGCGATGGCGACCGCCTTGTCCCGGTTCTCCTGCTTCGCATCCAGCCACAGGCCGGCGCCCAGCACGTGATCGACGAGATCCTGCACGAGCAGCGGGTCGTCCGCGATCAGCTCCTCGCGCACGGTGAGGACGCAGCAGATGTAGTTGCGCCATTCGTCGCGCGTCATCCGCAGCGCCCGCGCGTAGCCCGCGCGCTGCGCGGCCGCTCCGAACGGCTCGCCGGTGCAGTACGCGTCGACTGCGTTCGCATACAGCGCCGCGGGCATGTCGGGCGGCGCCATCTCCACGATCTCGATGTCTCGCGGAGTCATGTTTTCCAGCGCGAGCATCTTCCGCAGAAAGAGGAAATCCACGGCGAACCGGCTGGGAACGGCAATGCGCTTGCCGGCGAGTTGTCGGAAATGCCGGTACGGCGACTCGGACCTGACCATGATCACCGCACCCGAGCGATGACCCAGGGACACGATCTTGAGGGGGATTCCCCGGTCGGCCAGATCCATGACGAGCGGCGCCAGCATGTATGCCGCCTGGACGCGGCCGGTCATGAGTGACTCCTTGATCTCCGGCCAGCCGTTGTATTTGCTGAATGCAAAGTCTGCACGTGGCGCTCCGCCCGCAGCATCGGCGCTCGCCGCCCTTGCTGCACAGGCGACGGGGAGCGTCAGATTGCACGTGACCGGCAGGCCGCCCACTTGCAGTGCGCCGCCCTTTCGACCGCTGCACGCGGACAGGGCGCCGAGACCGAGGGCAACGCCCATCAGCGCCTGCAACACGTCCCGGCGCTCGAGGAGCTTCATGGCCTCACTGATCACGTTGCCCGCTTACGACACGTTTGACAGCCGGCGCTTGCTGTGCATAGACTCCCGAGAACGTAAACGTTTACTCTCGATAAGTAAACGTTTGCAACAATCGGTCCGGGGAGCAAGCAATCATGAGAATTCGCGGCACCCAGAAACTCTCGCCGTCCCGGTCGCTTGTGGCGACGACGATTGCCTCCATACTCGCTGCGCCGACCGTCAGTTGGGCGCAGACGTCCGACGCCACGTTGCGCGGCACTGCCGGCCCCAACAGCGAGGTCACGGCAAAGAACACCGCCACCGGCGCCACGCGACGCGCCAAGGCAGATGCCCGCGGTACGTACACCCTCGTGGGTCTCCCACCCGGCACCTATCGCGTGGATGCCGGTCCCGGCACCGAGCGCGTCGTCACGCTCACAGTTGCGTCGACCGCCATTCTGGATCTGGTGCCCGAGGAGGCGGGCGCTGCAGCCGAGCCGCTCGCCGAAGTCGCCGTTGTCGCCCGTCGCCTGACGGAGGTCAAGACCTCCGAGGTCGGCAGCAACATCTCGGAGCACGTGATCGAGACGGTGCCGCAGATCACGCGCAACTTCCTCGAGTTCGCCGATACCGTTCCCGGGATGTCCTTCAACGTCGATAACCAGGGCTTCGCTACGCTGCGTGGCGGGGCGCAGGCGCTGGGGGCGACCAACGTGTTCATCGACGGCGTGGGCCAGAAGAACTTGTTGTTCGGCGGCATCACGGGTCAGCATCAGAGCCAGGGGAACCCGTTCCCGCAACTGGGTATTGCCGAATACAAGGTCATCA
>JBQTHP010000086.1:0-20446 GCA_052389755.1 Gammaproteobacteria bacterium | reverse complement strand
GGCGGCGTGCACGTTTCGCGAGGCGACGCGCATGGCCACCGATTGCGACGACGTGGTCACCGCCGACCTGCTGACGGAACGCATGGGGGTCCACGAGAAGGCCGCGTGGATGCTGCGGTCGCTGGTCTAGGAATCCGCTGTTCAGCGAACGACGGCGTCAACGCAAGCGAAGCGGCAGTAGCAGAGCGTGCATATACAGATTTCGCTGTTAGAATGACGCACGTCTCGATAACGCAACGACCGTATGCACGCGCCAGGGTGTCCAGAATCCGATGCGCTACAAGAGCTCGAGCGCGCGCTCGCGGCGATGCAGCATGATCCCGCTCATTGTGTTCACCGCCACATCGCGCGCACGGCCCGAGTAGTCGGCGCCCGCTTCGACGAGGCGCTCGCGCCCGCCGGGTTCACCGCTGGGCAGTTCACCACTGTGATGACTCTCGCCCGCATGGGCCCGCTGCCGATCGGTCGCCTGGCCGAGCAGCTCGGCATGGACACGACCACCGTGCCGCGCGTCATCCGGCCGCTGCTTGACCGCGGCTGGCTGCGGCTCACGCACGGGAGCGATCGGCGAGTGCGCATCGTCGCGGCCACCGAAGCCGGCGTGCGACGGCTCATCGAAGCGCTGCCGGTGTGGGAGCGCACGCAGATTGCAGCACTCGCAGCGCTCGAAGCGGCGCGCTGGACGGAGCTGCGACATGGCATCGCGGCGCTACGACAGGGTCTGCGGCGCACGGAAGCATCGAGGCGCGCGCGCGTCGCGAGGAGAGCCTGAATGCACAGTCGGACACACATCGACCACGCACGGCTCGAGGACCGTCCCGCGATCGGACGGCTCCTCACCGCAGCGGGGCTCGGAGCGGAAGTTCTCGAGCGGCAGATCGGACGATGGGTCGTGGCGCGGGAGGCCGATCAGATCACTGCGTGCGGCGTGCTCGAGATCAGCGGTGCCGCGGCGCTCCTGCGCACGATCACGGTTGCGCCGAGCAGGCGCCGTCGCTCGATCGGCAGCACGCTCGTGAGCGTACTGCTCGATGACGCGGCGGAGATGGGCGTGTCCACTGTGTACGCCTTTACGCGCGATGCCGCCGGTTTCTTCCGCCGTCTGCGCTGGCTGCCGGTTCGCGGCACGGACGCGTTCGCCCGGCTCGGCATTGCGCCGTACGCGGATACGCCGGTGTTCGCAGTTTCCCTCGCAGCGCGCACACGGGCGCCGATGAACGATCTCCGGCAGAAGACCGCCTGAAGGCGGCTCAGCCGCGGGAACCCGTCGGCGAGGACGAGTGCAGGGGCACGGCGCGCGGGCGCGCAGTGCCCGCAAAGTCGAGCGCCAACCAACTCTGCTGAGCGAGCCACCATGGCAGCGGTGAACCAGTCTTGGCCGCTGCCCATCGCATGCAACACACGGCCGAGATCGCTTCGATCGCGGACATCGACGGCGCCGGCAGCCTGAAGATCGTCTTTCTGCGCATGACACGTGCCTCTCGTAATCGCCCTCCTCAGCTCACGTACGACGTAGCAAAGTCGGTGCCTTCGAATTCGAAGACTGCGTAGCAGTGAAGCGGGTTCCCGTGTCACGAAATATTTTCCAGCGCGATGGCGGTGACGTCGCCGCGGAGCGACGCTTCGCTCGAGGCCGCGATTCTCGAGCGCTGCAACGCTCGCGTGCAACCGCCGGTACTTCGCGAAATACTGATTTTCCCGAGGTTTTCTGTCGGAAATCTGCGACGCATGCGAAAAATGGGAATACGGATTGCGGCCTCTCGATGGATGAGCGCGCCGCGCGCGCGTTTCTTTCCACCGTCAACAGCAGAGGTAAATCATGATCAGGATGCAGACATTGGGACTGGCGATTGCGCTTGGGCTCGCCGGGGCAGCGTTCGCGCAGACCCCGAGTCCGTCGACGACGAACCCGGATCCGCAATCAAGACCGAGCGAGAGCTCGACCGGCACGCCCCCGATCTCCGACACCGAGTCCGCGCGAATGGCGGCCGCGACCGACATGAAGTCGAAGGACGATATGCACCGCGCGTCGAAGCTCATCGGCAAGAACGTGGAAACGTCCACGGGCGACACGATCGGTGAAGTGAAAGACCTCGTGATCGACCAGCAGGGCAAGATCACGCACGTGATCATCTCCCACGGCCGCCTTGGCTCGACCAGGCTGACCGCGGTGCCGCACGAGACCGTGAAGCAGATGAAGCGCGGCGACAAGATCGTGTTCGAGCGCACGCGCCTGGAGAACGCGCCGAGCTTCGAGGAAAGCAACTACCCGAATCTCGCGAGCGCAGGCTGGAGCACCGCGGCGGATCGGTACTGGGGCCGCTCGCGCGCGGCGTCGGCCGAAGGATACTGAGGAGAGGCTTCCGGCCGGAGAAGACCAAGAGGCCCGGCGTCCGCGAGGACTCCGGGCCTCTCCCGTCAGTCCGATCCCTTCATGGCGGACGCCACGAGGATTCCCGAATAACCGTACGGCGCATTCGCGGGGCACGGCACCACCTGCACGTCGATGCTCGAGCGCTCGCATCCGCTTTCGAGCAGAGAGCTCACGAGGTCGTCCTTCGTCAGATCCGCGCCGGGGAAGTGTCGATCGCCCACGCGGTACGCCTTGCAGCGGTGAAGCGCATGGAGGATCACCAGCCCGTTCGCCTGGAGGGTCGAGAGCAGGTTGCGCATGCAGCGCTGCCACACCCGTTTGTCGCTCGAGATGGCATCGAGGCAGAAGCCCGACACGATGAGGTCGTAGAAGCGTTCGCGCTCCGGGCCGAGCGGATGACGCCACCGCGCGTCGCTCACGTAGAGATTCCGGATGACCTTGCGCGCGAGCTCCTCGCGGCGGGCGATGCGCGCCGTGTCCACCGACCTCGCGCTCTCGCACTCCAGGACATAGCGAGTAAAGCGGTTCCAGTCGGTGTTCTCGGCGCCCGAGTCGAGCCACGCGCGTACCTCACCGAGGTTGTCGGCGAGCCAATCGGCCATGTCCACGCGGAAGGCGTATCGCGCCGCGGCAATCGCGCGATGCAGCGTCGGTCCGCAGCCATACTCCAATCCGCGCCCGAACTGGCGAGCAACCTGCTTCAGGACATCGAGCTGGTAGGCGATGACCACCTGCTCATCAGGCAGGACGACCTCGCTGTAGTAGGTCTTGAAATAGTCCTGCGCCTGCCACTCCGAGTAGTCGGCGAGGAACGGACTCCCCGAATCCGGCTCCATCCAGACCCCCTCATTATTGTCAAATGAGACACTGCTCTCATTCGACAGCTTATGTCTCCATACTACTGAAGCATGGGGGGTTTTAATTACAGATTTTGTTATACAAATCTCCGGAAAACTGTGATTCCGGCCACCAGGCGGTGGCCGAGACGGGACGAACGCCCCGACCAGCGGCGAGATAGCGATAAATCGGTCCGGGCCGAATTACGGCAAACCGGCCAGAATGCACCGGTTTCCGGTGGGTGAATGAGGCAATCCTGATGAATGCCTCGTCGCGGGCCGTCGCGTCGGCCGCTACGCAGGAACCGTCGAATGCGTTGTTCCGTCTCATGGCGGAGCAGTGGCCTCACCCCGTCCTCGTGCTGGAGCGCGACCTCCGTTCGCGGTGGGCCAATTCCGCGGCGGCGACCTGGCTCAGCGCCAAATCCCGCGATGCGCTTACGGGGCGGAACTGGGCCGAGCTGAGCCTGCCCTGGCCGCCGGACTCCGACGGCTTTCGTCAGGCGCTCGCCGGCACCTCATCCAAACTTCCCGAGGCCGTGCGCGTCACGGCGGACCGCGAGCGGCGATTGTGCCGCGCGCAGCTCATGCCGCTTCGCGAGGCGGCGGGAACCGTCAGCGCAATCCTGTGCGTAATCGAGGACCTCACGCTCACGGCTGACACGACGGCCGGGATGCCTTCCCTCGCCGTTCTCGCGACAGGCGTGCCGGTGACCGACACGCAACGGCAGCTCGCACTGAGCAGCGCGCAGGTCGGCTCATGGCATTGGGACTTCGACACCGGCTACTTCGCCGTCGACTCGCGGTGGTGCAAGGCCATCCACATCGATCCGTGCGCCGGCACGGATCACCTCGAGCGGTGGGCGCGCGAGATCCATCCGGACGACGTGGTGGAATTCCGCAGGCGCCGCGCGGATATCGAGAACGGCCGCGCCGACCGCTTCGAAGTGGAATACCGCATTCTCACCGGCGATTCCCGCTGGCTGTGGGTGTTGCAACGCGGCCGCACGATCGAGCACCGGCCGGACGGCCGCGCCGCGCGCGTGACCGGCATCTGCATCGACATCGACGATCGCAAGCGGGCCGAAGTCACGGTGCAGGAGAACGAGTCGCGGCTCGCCACCGCGCTCTGGGGTGCGCGCGCCGCGTTCTGGCAATGGCACATCCCGACCGACAGCTCGATCATGAGCCCGCTCTGGTTCGCGATGACCGGCTACTCGCGCGAGCAGTGGGAAAGCCTGCCCGACCCGTGGACCACACGCGTGCACCCGGACGACCGCGCGCAGGTGGCCGAGCGGATCCGGGCGCACCTGCGGGGTGAGGCCCAGTCGATCGAGGTCGAGTACCGCATTCGCACCGCGAGCGGCGAGTACAAGTGGATCCTCATGCGCGGCCGCGTCGTCGAATGGGACTTCGACGGCAAGCCGACCTCGGCGATCGGCGTGTCGCTCGATATCGACGCGCAGAAGCGCGCCGAGGTCGAGCTGCTCTCCAGCGAAGCGCGGCTCGAGACCGCCGTGTGGGGCGCCGGCATGGGGCTGTGGGAGCTCGACTTCCGCCTCGAGCGCACGCGCTGGTTCAGCGACTGGTGCGACCGGCTCGACATCGATCCGTGCGACGGCTCGGATCACGTCGCGCGATGGGATGCGAATCTCCATCCGGACGATGTGGGCGAAGCCGCCCGGCGCTTCGCCGACCACGTCGCCGGCAAGGAGGATTACTACGACGCCGAGTACCGCGTGCGCACGCGCAAGGGACAGTGGCGCTGGCTGTTCGAGCGCGGCCGCGTCGTCGAGCGGGCGCCCGACGGCAGTGCGCTGCGCATGGTCGGCGTGTGCCTGGACATCGATTCGCGCAAGGAATCCGAGATTCTCTCGGGCAAGAGCCAGCGCCGACTCGAAGTTGCGCTCGAGAGCGCGCGCGGCGGCATGTGGGACATGGACACCGCGACGGGCATCGTGCACCGCACGGACTATTTCTATCGGATGCTCGGCGTGAGTCCCGAGGCGGCGCGCGGCGGACCCTGCTTCTGGACGCTGCGCATCCATCCGGACGATCGGCCGCGCGTCGAGGCGGCCGTCGCCGACGTGATCGAAGGACGCACCGAGCTGTACGAGACCGAGTATCGGCTGCAACACACCGACGGCACGTGGCGCTGGGTGCTCGATCGCGGCCGCGCGTCGGAACGGGCCGACGGCAAGGCAACGCGCATGGTCGGCTTCATGGTCGACATCACCGACCGCGTGCATACGCAGGAGACGCGAAGAGGCGCCGAGGAAGCGCTGCGCAAGTCCGAGGCGGTGTTGCGTGCGGTCACCGGCAACACGCCGGACTGGCTGTTTCTCCTCGACGAGCAGCTGCGCGTGCGGTTCATGAACCGCCGCTTCCGCTCGCGTGGCGTCGAGGATATCGTCGGGCGCAGCCTGCTCGAGATGCTGCCCGACGTGGACCGTGCCGAGGTCGAGCAGCTCTGCCGACGCGTGTTTGCCGGCGAGCCGAACGACTTCGAGCAGCATTTCATCGAGCCGGACGGCACGAGGCGCTCATTCGAAGCGCGAGTGCGGGCGGTGCATGCGGACGACCGCATCGTCGGCGCGGTGCTGAACCTGACGGACGTGACCGAGCGGCAGGCGCAGCAGGTCGCGCTGCGCACGCAGGCGCGCATCCTCGAGACGATGCGCGAAGGCGTCGTGCTCGTCGACTCGGAGAGCCGCGTTCGGCTCACGAACCCGGCGTTCGATGCCATGTTCGGCTACGACGCGGAGGAGCTGCTCGGGCAGCCGGTCGCATCGCTCGTAGGCCTTCAGGCGATGATCAAGGCACGCCTCGAGCGCTACGGTACGCTGCCCGTCGAGTTCGAATGCGGGCGCCGCGACGGCTCGCGCTTCATGGCCTCGTGTCTCGTTACCCCGCTCACGATGGGCGGTGCGGATCACTGGCTCGCCGTGGTGAACGACGTCCCCGAACGCAAGCGACTCGAGAGCGAGCTCATCGGCATCGCCAACCGCGAGCAGCAACGCATCGGCAGCGATCTGCACGACGGGCTCGGCCAGGATCTCACCGGCATCGCTCTCATGCTCCGCGGCATCGTTGCGCAGTTGCGTAAGGAAAGCTCCGCGACCCGCCTCGACGTCGAGGACGTGATCAACCTCGTGAACAACGCGATCGAAAGCACGCGCGCGCTCGCGCGAGGCCTCTCCCCGGTGAGCGCCGAGCAGGGCGGCTTGCCGGCGGCGCTGCAGACCCTCGCGGCGAAGGCCGGGGAGCGCTATGGCATCCGCGTGATTCTCCGCACGGATCTCGTCGCGCCGGTGCAGCTCCCCGATACGACTGCGACTCATCTGTATCGCATCGCCCAGGAAGCTCTGACGAACGTCGTACGGCACAGCCGCGCGAGCGAGGTCACGATCGAGCTGGAAGCCGCGGAGGGCGAGCTGCAGCTGCGCATCGGGGACAACGGCAGGGGATTTCGACCGCCGACGGAAGAGGCGATCGGACTCGGTCTGAAGATCATGCGATACCGCGCGCAGATGCTCGGCGGTGATCTGCTGCTCGAGACGAAGCCCGACGGCGGCACGCTCGTGCGCTGTATCTGTCCGTTGTCGCCCGCGGAGCCCGCGTCGACGTCGGGCCGGCACCGTCGCGTGCCCTCGTGAAAACGGCGTTTCGCACGGCCGTACCCCGGCGCGTGCTCATCGTCGACGACCATCCGATCGTGCGGCACGGGCTGCGCCGCATGATCGAGCTCGAGCCCGACCTCGCCGTCTGTGGCGAGGCGCAGACCGAGAAGGAGGCGCGCGAAGCGATCCGCGAGCTCGCCCCCGACGTCGTGATCGTCGACATCTCGCTGGGTCAGGGCGACGGTCTCGAGCTCGTGCGCGACGTGCACGCGCAGCTGCCGGAGCTGCCGATGCTCGTGCTGTCGATGCACGATGAGCTCATCTACGCGGAGCGCCTGCTCGCCGCCGGCGCGAGCGGCTACATCATGAAGCAGGCGGCGTCCGATCAGCTGATCACCGCGCTGCGCCAGGTGCTCGACGGCGCACGTTACCTGAGCGAGTCGCTCGCGAGCGCGCTGCAGCTCGCGCGTGAGACCGGAACGTCGAGCCTCGCCGCGGTCGGCGATCCGGTCCATCGGCTGAGCAACCGCGAGCTGCAAGTGTTGAGCTTCATCGGTCGCGGCCTCTCGTCCCGCGAGGCCGCCGATGCGCTCGGCCTGTCCATCAAGACCGTTGAGTCGCACCGGCAGAGCCTGAAGCGCAAGCTGAATCTGGCGACGAATGCCCAGCTGCTCCAGTTCGCCATAAACTGGTTCGCCAGCCGGAGCAATTCTTAAGGGGCTCTACGGGCTTACGCCTTCCGGCTTCTGCCCTCCGGCCGGAGGGCGGAAGGCGGTAGCCTAAGCAGTTAAACCGCCACCGTCGGGGCCGCCTCTAAGCTCACGGATGCTGATGACAGTGACTCAAGAGACAGCGGTCGATTGGGATGCAGCGCTCGTCGAGCGAGCCCGGCGCGGCGAAGTGCGGGCGTTCGAGAGGCTGTACCGCGAGCACTCCGGCCGGGTGTACGGCCTGTGCCTGCGACTCACCCGCGATGCCGCCCAAGCAGAGGATTGTGTGCAGGAAACCTTCATCAACGCCTGGCGAGGACTCGCGCGCTTCGAGACGCGAAGCTCGCTCGCCACGTGGCTGCATCGGATCGCGGTGAACGTCGTGCTCGGCAAACGCCGTCGCGTGACGCCGCCGATCGAGTCGCTCGATGCCAGGCCGGAGAAGCCCGATCGCGAATGGATGCTCGAAACGCCGGTCGAGGTCGAGGAGATCGAGGACGCGATCGGCGGACTTCCGGACGGCGCGCGGGACGTCCTCGTCCTGTGTGCGCTGTACGGCTACTCGCACGGCGAGGCGGCAACGATGCTCGGCGTCGCCGAAGGCACGTGCAAGGCGCAGCTGCATCGCGCGCGGCATCTGCTGCGCGATCGACTGGGCCTGGAGGTGAACTGACATGAGTCGCGTACGTAAGCTGGGCGAGCTGCCCCAGGACATCGCGCCCGGCCGCGATCTGTGGCCGGCGATCGAAGCAGCCATCGCGACGAACGCTTCGCGCGCCGGGACGGAAGCGCGTCGCCCGCTGCGCCGCGCTCCGCAGTTCCTGGCGCTTGCGGCGAGCGTGGCGGCGCTCGCAATCGGCGTGTGGATCGGCCGCAGCACGTTGCCGGTCGGCCCCGGGTCCTCGAGCGACGGCCTCACCGCGGGCGGCACCGCGGCGCCGCAGATGATGCAGGCTGCCTACGTGACCGATCCGAACTACGTTCGCGAGCGCAGGGCACTCGTGCGCGCTCTCGAGACCCAGCTGGCGGCGCTGCCGCCGGAGACGCAGACCAAAGTCGCAGCGAGCCTGCAGACGATCCGTCAGTCGATGCAGGATCTCGAAGCAGCTCTCGGACGGGATCCGAGCAACGCGCTGCTGCAGGAGCTGCTCGTCAACACTTACCAGGAAGAGATGCGCGTGCTGTCGGTGGTGAACCAGGCAGGCAGCGCGCGTGAGGAGATCTGACGATGTCGAAGCACACTCTCGGTATTGCCTTGACTGCGGCGGCGCTGCTTGCAAGCGGCGCGGCGCTCGGCGAGGAGGACGAAGGGCGCTTCGAGAAGCGCATGGCCGCCGACCCGAAGGGCGTGGTGGAAGTCTCGAACGTCGCGGGCACGGTCAAAGTGATTGGCTGGGATCGCGCGGAGGTCGAAGTCGATGCCACGTATGAGGAAGGGGTGCAGCGCATCGACGTCGTGTCCGACGGCAAGTCCAGGCGCACGCGCATCAGAGTCGTACTGTCGCGTCGTTCGGGCCACGACGGCGACGCAGACCTGGAGATCCGCGTTCCGGCAGCGAGCGAGCTCGAAGTATCCACGACGAGTGCGGAGATCGAATCGAGGGGCGTTACCGGACGCCAGCGCCTGAAGTCGATAAGCGGCAACGTTGAGACCGACGTCGCCGAATCGGACGTCGAGGTGAGGACCATCAGCGGCGATGCCGTTCTCCGCGGCCGCGGCAAGCCCGCGCACGTGCGCGCCGAAACGGTGAGCGGCAATCTCACACTCAGTCACGGCGCCGGCGAGCTCGATGCCAAGACGACGAGCGGCGATCTCATCGTGGAGCTCGAGCCGGCGCGCGCCGTGCGTGTGCGCACGGTGTCGGGCAACCTGCGCCTCTCGGGCGAGCTCGCGCCCGATGGCGAGGTGGACGCCGAGACGGTGAGCGGCGAGCTGTCGGCGCGCCTCAGCGGAGCGGGCGGCTTCGACTACGAGGTGACGAGCTTCAGCGGCGACATCGATACGTGCTTCCGCGACAAGGCGGAACCGACGAGCAAGTACGGTCCCGGCACGCGCCTCGCCGGCAAGCACGGCGACGGCAAGGCGACGGTGCGGATGAAGACGATGAGCGGCGATGTAGAGCTCTGCGGCCGCTGACGCGCAGACGACTCAGACGGCTGAGTCGGTCTGGGCCGTCAGCCGTCCTGGCCCTTCCGCTAGACTTCGCCGGTGACGCGCACCGTTCGCTGGACCATCGCCCTCGCAACGGGCTTCGTCGGACTCCTCATCGCCGCCGTCTTCATCCTCACCGCGGTTGTCGATCCGAACAGCTACCGGGACGAGATCGAGAGCGCCGTGCGCCAGGCGACCGCGCGGGATTTCCGGCTGCAGGGTGACATCGATATCGCGTGGTTTCCGTGGCTCGCGCTCGAGACCGGGCCGGCGGAGCTCGGCAATCCGGACGGCTTTTCCCCCGGGCCACCGCTGCTGAAGTGGCGCAGCGCAAGTGTCGGCGTGCGCGCCTTGCCGCTCCTGCGTCGAAGCCTCGTCGTGGACCGCGTGCGTTTCGATGGGCTTTGGGCTCATCTGCGGGTCGACGCGGATGGACGCGCGAACTGGGAGGGATTTGCGACGCCACGACCCGAGGAGGGCGGAGGCGCTGGGCCGATTCCGCGGAATGCCGGGCTCGAGATTCGCGACGGATCGCTCGAGTACAGCGATGCACGCAGCGGCGCGAGAGTGGGCATCGCCGAGTGGCATCTCGACGTCGGCGCGTTCAGCTCGGGTGAGCCGGTGCCGGTGCAGACTCGATTCAGTTTCCGCGGACTGCCGGTCGAGCTGCGCGAGGATGCGCTGACCGTGAGCCTCGATCCGCTGCGCATCAGCGCGCCCGCGTGGTCGCTGCGACTCGGTGATGCCAGTATCGAGGGGGCGCTCGCATCGGAGGATGGACTGCAGCGCATCGGCGGAAGCGTGCGCGGAGCAGCGCCCTCGCTGCGCGCGCTGCTCGCAAGCCTCGGCGCGAACGCGCCGCAAACCCGCGATGCCGAGGCGATCGGCGCGCTGCGACTCGCCGGCTCATGGCGTTACGATCGCGGCATGCTCACCGTGAAGCCGCTCGAGTTGAAGCTCGATGACACGACGCTGAGCGGGACGCTGTCGCGCGCACCCGCTGCCCGTGCCGATGCCGAGGCGCTGTGGATGTTCGAGCTGCGCGGCGATCGGGTCGATCTCGATCGTTATCGCAAGCCGGACGAGGCGGGCGGCAAGCCCTTCGAGCTGCCGGTGGAGCAGCTCCAGGCGGCCAACGTGCGCGGTACGCTCACCTTCGAGCACGCGCGGCTCGCGGGCATCGATGCGAACGACGTGAACCTGCGCGTCGTGACCGACGAGCCCGCGCAATGACCTCGTCCGACGATCAATTTCCTCGTCTGCTCGCGCAGTGGCATGCCCGCGCCGGGCGCCACGATCTGCCGTGGCAGCGCGAGCGCTCGCCGTATCGCGTGTGGGTCTCAGAGATCATGTTGCAGCAGACACAGGTCGCGACGGTAATCCCGTATTACGAGCGCTTCACGCAGCGCTTTCCGGACGTGCGCGTGCTCGCGGATGCACCGCTCGACGAAGTGCTGCACCTGTGGACCGGTCTCGGCTACTACGCGCGGGCGCGCAACCTGCACCGCGCCGCGGTTCGCATTCGCGACGAGTACGGCGGCGAGTTTCCATCCGGGTTCGACGCCATCGCGAGCCTGCCCGGCATCGGCCACTCCACTGCCGGCGCGATTCTTGCGTTGAGCCGCAACGAACGCTTTCCCATTCTCGACGGAAACGTAAAGCGCGTGCTCGCGCGCTACTTCGGCGTGGAGGGAGATCCATCGGATCGCGGCGTAATGGCGCACCTGTGGACGCTGTCGGATCGCTGCACGCCGAACGAGTCCGTCGCCGTGCACACGCAGGCGATCATGGATCTCGGTGCGACGGTGTGTGTGCGCCGACAGCCGCTGTGCCTTGCGTGCCCGCTCGCGGAGGGCTGCGTCGCGCAGCGCACCGGCCGACAACATGAGCTGCCCACAGCGCGCGCGCGCCGTGCGCGTGCGCAACGCCGTGCGTTCATGCTCGCGGCGATGCGCGAGGACGGCGGCGTCTATCTCGAGCGGCGAGCGGAAAGCGGCGTGTGGGGAGGGCTCTGGTGCCTGCCGGAATTCGGCACGAGCGATGATGCACTCGCGTATTTCGGACAGCGGTTCCGCGCGCTCGAGACCGAGCCCGAGCGGCTCGACGACGTCGAGCATGCCTTCACGCATTTCGATCTCGTCATCACACCGATGCTCGTGCGGTGTAGCGGCTCCCAGGGCGTCATGGATGGCGCCGCGAGCCTCTGGTATAAACCACGCGAGCCGGCGCGCATCGGACTGCCGGCCCCGATCAAGATGCTGCTCGAACGCCTCTCAGATCTCCGGATGATGTCGTGACCCGCATGGTTCAGTGCGTGCTGCTGAAGACCGAAGCGCCGGGCCTCGATCGCCCGCCCTATCCGGGACCGCTCGGTCAGCGGATCTTCGAGAACGTCTCCAGGCAGGCCTGGGCGCAGTGGATCAATCATCAGACGATGCTGATCAACGAGTATCGCCTGACTCCCATCGATCCCAAGGCGCGCAAGTTTCTCGAGACCGAGATGGAGAAGTTCTTTTTCGGCGCCGGCTCGCAGAAACCCGAGGGCTTCGTCGAGCAGGCGCCGTAAGGGTCAATAGGTGCCCCAGAAACTCTGCAGCGTTCGCGCCAGCGCCTGCCGACTTTCGCAGCTGCATTGCAGATTGATCCTGCCGGTGCCGATGCAATACGTGATCAGGTGATCTGGGCAACTCTGCTCGGACGCGTTCATCACGCCCCATATCAACTCGTCCGCTTCCGACCCGCCCGTATGTCGCGCGGGTGCGCCACTCGTCGCGCAGGCCTGAAGAAACAGCGCACTGCCGAGTAGCAGCAATCCAACTCGAACCGACCTCATGACACTCTCCCTGTCGCAGGCGCCACCGCGGCGCACGTTACTAACGGAGACGTAGCAATAGAGGGTCCCGGCGCACGAATCACTCGTGCAGCGCCATCACTGGAGCACGTCGGCGCGTGCATCCTCCTGCGTCAGCAGGGCGATCTCGACCGGATGCGCGCGCCAGATGTCCGCGCAGTACTCACTCACGGTGCGGTCGGACGAGAACCGCCCGCTGCGCACCACGTTCAGCACCGACTTGCGGCTCCAGAGGTCCGGGTCGGCGTACGCGCGGCCCACCGCCGCCTGACAGTCCACGTACGAGCGGAAATCGGCGAGCACCATGAACGGGTCGTGCCACACGATACTGTCGATGAGCGGTCGGAAGAGCTCCGGATCGCCGCGGGCGAAGAAGCCGCCGCGTATCAGATCGATGACGCTTCGTAGCTCGTCGTCCGCCTGGTAGTAGTCCGCGGGACGGTATCCGTCCGCACGCAGGGCACGCACCTGTTCCGCGGTATTGCCGAACAGGAAGAAGTTGTCCGACCCAACCGCGTCCCGGATCTCGATGTTGGCGCCGTCCATCGTGCCGATTGTCAGCGCGCCGTTCAGCGAGAACTTCATGTTGCCCGTGCCGGAGGCCTCGGTACCGGCCGTCGAGATCTGCTCGTGCAGATCGGCGGCGGGATAAACGTGCTGGGCGGTGGTGACGTTGAAGTTCGGAATGAACGCCACCTTCAGCATGTCATGCGTGGCGGGGTCCCGGTTGACCACCTCGCCGACCGCATTGATCAGCTTGATCAGCAGTTTCGCGAGCGCATAGCCGGGCGCGGCCTTGCCGCCGAAGATGAACGTGCGCGGCTGGAAGTCCGTGCTCTCGCCGGCCTTGAGCCTGCAGTAGAGGGCGATCACATGCAGCACGTTCAGGTGCTGGCGCTTGTATTCGTGGATGCGCTTCACCTGCACGTCGAACAGGGAATCCGGATCCACCGCGATGCGTGTGCGCGCCGCGATGAACGCCGCAAGGTCTCTCTTGTTCGCGCGCTTGATCCGGCGCCACTGCTCGCGGAAGCCGGCGTCCTCGACCAGCGGCTCGAGCAGCCGAAGGAGCTCGAGCTGCCGCACCCACTGGTTGCCGATCGCGCTCGTGATCAGGCCCGACAGCCGCGGGTTCGCGAGCGCGAGCCAGCGGCGCGGCGTCACGCCGTTCGTCTTGTTCGAAAACCGCCCGGGCCACAGCGCGTGGAAATCCGCGAGCAGCCCGCTCTTCAGAAGCTCCGAGTGGAGCTCCGCGACGCCGTTCACCGCATGACCGCCCACCGTCGCGAGATGTGCCATGCGGATGCTGCGCTCGCCACGTTCGTCGATGAGCGACATGCGCGCCAGCCGCGCCTCGTCGCTGGAGTATCGCGCCCGCACCACATCGAGAAATCGCGCGTTGATCTCGCAGATGATCTCGAGATGCCTCGGCAGGATCCTGCCGAACAGCGGCAGCGGCCAGCGCTCGAGCGCCTCGGGCAGCAGCGTGTGGTTGGTGTAGGAGAACGTTTTCTGCGTGATCTCCCACGCCTGCTCCCAAGGGATGTCGTGCTCGTCCACCAGCAGGCGCATCAGCTCCGCGACGCCGATCGCCGGATGCGTGTCGTTCAGCTGCACGGCGAATTTCTCGTGGAAGCGCGCCACGGGAATCCTCTGGCCGCGCAGAATTCGCAGCATGTCCTGCAGCGAGCACGACACGAAGAAGTACTGCTGCTCGAGCCGCAGCTCCTTGCCCTGCAGCTGCTCGTCGTTGGGGTACAGAACCTTGGTCAGATTCTCCGAGGCCACTTTGCTCGCGACCGCGCCGTAGTAGTCGCCGCGATTGAACACCGCGACATCGAAGGACTCTGGCGCTTCGGCGCGCCACAGCCGCAGGGTGTTGGCGGTGT
Organism: Gammaproteobacteria bacterium; assembly: GCA_052389755.1. GTDB lineage: Bacteria > Pseudomonadota > Gammaproteobacteria > Steroidobacterales > Steroidobacteraceae > JBQTHP01. The sequence continues at coordinate 6,014 of JBQTHP010000086.1, read as the reverse complement.
TGCAGCGATAGCCGAGAATCGGCGTGTCGTACGGCACGCCGTTGACCACGTGATCCGGCACCCAACGCACGCGCACCGTACCATCCGCATCCGTGAAGCGCTCGGTGCGCCCGCCGAGTTTCACCGCGACGGTCCACTCCGGCCGCACGATCTCCCACGGATTGCCGACCGACAGCCACTTGTCGGTCTTTTCCACCTGCCAGCCGTCCACGATCTCCTGCTGGAAGATGCCGAACTCGTAGCGGATGCCGTAGCCGAGCGAAGGGATCTCGAGGGTTGCCATGGAATCGAGGAAGCACGCAGCAAGACGACCGAGGCCGCCGTTGCCGAGACCCGGCTCCGCTTCACGCGCCAGCAACGCCCCGAGATCGAATCCCAGCTCGGCGAGTGCGAGCTTCACTTCGTCGTATACGCCGAGATTGATGAGGTTATTGCCGAGCTGCGGTCCCATGAGGAACTCGGCGGAGAGATAGCAGACGGTGCGCGAGCGCTGCTTCGTGTAGGCCGCCGCCGTGCTGACCCAGCGCTGCATGATGCGATCGCGGATGGTGTACGCGAGCGCCATATAGTAGTCGTGCGTCGTCGCAAGCCCGGGAAACTTGCCCTGCACGTAGAACAGCTTGTCCATGAAGACGCGCTTGAACGCCTCCGTAGAGCTGGCCACCTTCGGGGATTCCTCGGCTCGCAAGACATCGGCTGCCACTGCTGCTGCCATGCGCGCGACGGTGCAAGCCGCATTCCAGTCGCAGCGCGATGATTTTCGCGGAGTTACGCTCGGTCGACCGCGCGCTGTGCTACCGAACGGTGCGAAACGCAACGCACCAGCACCGACCTAGTGCATCCAGCCACCTGTCCGTCGCGTATAGCGATCCGAACCTTTCACACAACCCAGGAGTTTCCGATCATGACCGTGAATCGTCTCGTTGGCGCCGCATGCGCCATCGCGCTCGGCTTCGCCGCGGCTTCCACATCGGCCGACGTGATGGTGGGCGGCAGTGCGATGTTCCCGCAGAAGAACATCGTCCAGAATGCAGTCAATTCGAAGGATCACACCACGCTCGTCGCCGCCGTGAAGGCTGCCGACCTGGTGGAAACCCTCGAGAGCAAGGGTCCCTTCACGGTGTTCGCGCCCGTGAATGCCGCGTTCGATGCGCTGCCCGCCGGCACCGTGGAGACGCTGCTGAAACCGGAGAACAAGGCGACGCTCACGAAGGTGCTGACTTACCACGTGGTTCCCGGCCGTTTCACCTCGACGGAGCTCGAGCGGCTGATCAGGAAGAGCGGCGGTACCGCCACCCTCAAGACCGCCAGCGGCGGTTCGCTGTGGCTCATGAAGAACGGCGAGCGCAACATCACCGTCAAGGACGAGACGGGCGCCGTGGCGGACATCAGCATTTATGATGTCCTGCAGTCGAATGGCGTCATTTACTCCATCGACCGCGTGTTGATGCCGAAGTAACGGCACGCAACCACCGGGTGGTGCTGGAGCATTGAGCCGGCGCCACCCGGCGCCATGCCACGGAAGCACACGCGTGATCCGTCACGAACGACTACCCGGGGGATTCTGGGAAGACTATGGCTACAACTGGTTCAGCGGCCTGTGAGTGGGCCGTCGGGCCGGTCAGGCGACGACGCCCGCCGGCGGAATCTCCGAGCGCACCATGAGCAGCGCGCCCGTTCGCGTGCTGATGACGTCATGATGCGAGGCGGCCGCAGCCACGTGCATGTCGCCGGCGCGCAGATGGTGCGTGCCGATGGTGATCTCACCCTCCACCACGTAGCACTCTTCTTCCTGCGTGTGCGCGTGCGCGTGCAGCGACGCGCCGGGCTGCATGCGGATCAGCACGGTCTGGCTGTTGGCCGCACGATCGAGGCGCAGCATCCTCTGCACGACGAGTGGCGCGATCTCCGTCCACTCCCCGTCTTCCGCACGCAGAGTGCAAGTGCCGGGCGGCGGCGCGGTCCGTGCAACGCTCGCGTGAATGCCGTCGCGTATTCGCGCGCGCGGCCCGGAGCTGAGCTCAGCCGGCGCAATCGCCTGTGCAACCGACTCGAAAAGAGCGTCCGGTGTGGGTGAGCGTTTCACGGGGCGCGCGATCCGGGCAACGGATACTCCGATCGCAGCAGCAGCACGCAGCCCGTGGGCGAGCGCAACCACCTGTGCACGGAGCCGGGCGACGCGATGTGGGTGTCTCCCACGCGCAGCACATGCCCGTCGATCTCGCACGAGCCTTCGAGAACCGTGATTTCCTCTACCTGCGTGTGGGTGTGCGCGGGCACCTCGGCGCCAGGCATGAAACGCAAGAGCGTGGTTTGCTCGCGCCCTTGCGGATCGCGCCGTAGCACCTTGATGCGGAGCATCGGCCCGGCATCGAGCCAACCCTCGTCAGCCCGGATCGTGCGCGTGCCTTCCGGCGGCGGCGCGTCGTGGTCGCCGGCCTGCCTTGCGATGCGCGAGCGCAGGCGTTCGCGGCGGGCAGCGTCGAGCTCGACGGGCGCCAGCGCGCCGGCAAGGGAATCGAAAACCGTGTCGGTCGGATCCTGCGTCATCGGAAACCTACTGCTCCAACTGCTCACGCAGCTCTGCGAGCGCGCGGCGCACGTGACTCTTCACCGTGCCGAGCGGCAGCCCGGTCTGCTCGGCGATTTCCTGGTGTGACAGACCCTGCAGGAACGCCATGCTCACCAGCCGCCGACGTTCGGGCGAGAGTGCCGCGAGGGCCGCGTGCACGCGCGTGCCCTGCTGCACGAGCGCCAACAGATCGTCGGGCCTTTTCGCCTCATCCTCACGATCCTCGATCGCAGCAATGCCGACGGCGCCGCGGCCCGCGCTGCGCACGCGTCGCAGGCGATCCAGCGCGCGACTCCGGCACATCATGAGCAGCCAACCCAGCACGTTGGCGCGCGACGAATCGAATTTGCTCGCGGTAGACCAGGCTTGCGAGTACGTGTCGCAAACCACCTCTTCCGCGTCGGCAGGATTGCGCAAGATGGCGGCAGCCATCGCATACACCTTGCCGACCGTGGCGTCGTAAAGCTGCTCAAGCGCCGGCTGCTCACCTCGCCGCATGGCATCGACCAGCCGCCCGAGGTCCGGGAACACCGGCGTGTCGGCAGGCACCGTCTTCTGGGACGCGACTTGCACGAGGCTCCTCCCGATGCCGGGAGCCACCTTCTTTATGCGGAATGCTAACACGCGTGGCGCAGCACCCATAACGATGGGACCCTCATAGAAAGGCGCACGTGCCCTGGTACCCCCGCTACGAAAGTCGGGGCGCCCCCGGATGCACGTACGTGCGCCGCCGGTGCCTAGTGCGGCTGCTGCACGTTCACCGTCTGCGGCTTCTGAATGCCCGGCCGGCGAATCTGCTGTTTCAGCGACGGGCGGCGTCTGCGCTCGGACACCTGCACGCTCTCCCACGCGCCCGATTTCATCGACCGGTGCATCGCCTCGATGATGCACACGTCGATCAGGCCTTCTCGGCCCGACGGCTCCGGCTCGCGATTCTTCAGAATGCAGTCCGAGAAGTAGATGAGCTCGGGCGCGAACTGCTTCCGCTCGCCGATCGTGAGCTCGTACGCGAGGCCCTCCGCGTACTCGTACGCGGGATCCATGATGACCGCGCCTTTCGTGCCCACCACTTCGCAGCGCGAGCGGTCCGCGGCGCCGAAGCTGCATACGAAGGTCGCCACGCGCTCATTCGGGAATTTCAGCACCGCCGTCACCGTCTCCGGCACTTCGCGGAAGCGCTTGTCGCCGCTGTTCGCCCGCATGGCCCACACCTGCGTCGGCTCGGCCGCAAGCACGTAACGCGCCGCGTTCTGGCAGTAGATGCCGATGTCCCACTCAGGCCCGCCGCCGCGCTCCGCCTGCGTACGGATGTTGCCTTCCTTCACTTGCATCGTGAACTGCGAGTCGAAGAACTTCGGATCGCCGATCCGACGCGTGCGCACGAGGTTCGCCACCTCGAGGTTCGCGCGCTCGAAGTGCAGGCGGTACGCGATCATGAGCTTCACGCGGTTCCGCTCGCAGGCGCGGATCATCTGCTCGCAATCATCCGATGACGTCGCCATCGGCTTCTCGCACAGCACGTGCAAGCCAGCGTTCGCCGCCTTGATGGTCCACTCGGCGTGCATGTCGTTCGGCAGCGCGATGTACACCGCGTCGATCTCGCCGGTGCGGAAGAGGGCGTCCGCCTGCTCGTAGGTGCAGAGGTACTGCGCCTTGTAGCGGCGGCTGAGCGTCTTCAGCTTCGTCTCGTCGTCGGAGATCAACGCGGTGAGCACGCTGTTCTTTGCCGCATTCCTGAACGCCGGCAGCACCGCGACCTGCGCGATGTGACCGAGGCCGATGACGGCGTATCGGATGCGCTTGCGGTTTCGTCGTGCCATGGTCGAGAGCCTTTCGCGGTTTGCCGCTCGAGGCAGCAAGCACGGTGCCGCAAAATCAGAGACTTAACCGCTGCATTGCTTGACGGCAAGGGAGAGGCGCCCGTCTAATACGCGCCTTCCCGCCGATGGCCAGGTAGCTCAGTTGGTAGAGCAGCGGACTGAAAATCCGCGTGTCGGTGGTTCGATTCCGCCCCTGGCCACCATTCCAGATTTCCGCTGAGCTTCGCAGACGTCCGGGGACGTCTGCAAGCAGTTGTATCTGTTGTGAGTTGTCGTCCGCCGGACTACTTTGGAGTCCGAAGCCAGCCGCCCCCGAGTGGAGGCAGTTTTGGGGGTAACTGGTCCGGCGAGTGTCCCTGTTACCCCCAAACTCAATGTTCCTCTCGGATAAACAGATACGCACGCAAAAGCCAGGCGCGAAAGCGCGCAAGCTCTTCGATGGCGGCGGGCTCTTTCTGTTGGTTACGCCGAGCGGTGGACGCTGGTGGCGATTCCGATATCGCTTCAACGGCGTCGAAAAGCAGCTCTCGTTCGGTGTGTATCCGGATGTGCCACTGAAGCGCGCACGCGAGAAACGCGATGAGGCGCGACGGCTTGTCGCGGATGGATTCGATCCCGCGGCGATGCGACGCGCGCAGAAACGCGCGAACGCGTGGACCTTCGAGGCCGTAGCGATCGAGTGGATGGAGCAGCGTGCGGGTACATGGAGCGAGGAGTATGGGCTGCACGTGCGCCGCGTGTTCGATCGCGACATCTTTCCATGGATCGGCTCGCGGCCGGTCGCGACGCTGCATGCGGCCGATGTGCTCGATTGCCTGAAGCGCATTCAGCGGCGCGGCGCGCTCGAGACCGCGCATCGCGCACGTGCGAATTGCAGCCAGGTCATGCGCTATGCAGTGGCGACGCGACGGGCGGATCGCGATCCGCTCGTCGACTTGAAGGGCGCGCGCTGCCGCCCGTGAGGATGCGCCACCATTCTTCGATCACCGAGCCGTCCAAAGTCGGCGAGCTACTGCGCGCGATTCATGGGTACCGCTGCAAGTCGCTTCCGGTGAGTTCTGCATTGCGCCTAGCGCCGCTCGTGTTCGTGCGGCCGGGCGAGCTGCGCTGGGCGAAGTGGGAAGAGTTCGCGCTGGATGAGCGCGCCGAGTGGCGCATCCCGGCGGAGCGAATGAAGATGCGCGTGCAGCACGTCGTGCCGTTGTCGCGGCAGGCGCTCGGGATTTTGGAGGAGCTCAATCGGTACAGCGGGCCGACCGGGTTTGTGTTTCCGAGCATTCGGAGTTTTTCGCGGCCGATCAGCGAGAACACGGTGAATGCCGCGCTTCGCCGACTTGGGTACACGAGCGAGGAGATGACCGGGCACGGGTTTCGCTCGATGGCGTCGACGCTGCTCAACGAGCAAGGGTGGAATCGTGATGCGATCGAGCGGCAGCTTGCGCATGGGGAGCAGGATGGCGTGCGCGCGGCGTACAACTACGCGGAGCATCTGCCGTTGCGCAGGCAGATGATGCAGGCGTGGGCGGATTACCTCGTGCGCCTAAAAGAAGGCGCGGTCTCTTAGTGGGCGCGAGCCCACCCGGCAACTGTTGCTCCAGCCGGTAGCAATCGAAGCAGCGGTG
>JBQTHP010000085.1:0-41432 GCA_052389755.1 Gammaproteobacteria bacterium | reverse complement strand
GCCATGCAGGCAAGTCCGAATTGACCGAGCGAATATCGTGGAGCGAATCAATTCGGGCTTGCCTGCACGGCGGCTCCACGTCGCGGCAAGTCCGTCGCCGCGCGGACGCGAGTGGACGCGGAGCGGCGCGGATTGCTCGATGGCGTTTTCACCGAGCGAATATCGTGGAGCGAATGGAAACGCCATCGAGCAAGCCGGGCCGCCCCGTTTTCGCTTGGGTCCGCGACGATCGCGCAGGGGCTTCAACGCGCACCTGTTCAGGCCGCGGCGAGCTTCACGGCCGCCGCGATCTCGTTGGCGCCGTCCCGCGCCGCGGTTTCTTCGCGGGCCTCTACCATCACGCGGATCACGGGCTCCGTGCCCGAAGCGCGGAGCACTACCCTGCCCGCGCCACCCAGCTGCGATTCGACGCGCGCGACGGCGTCCTGCACCCCGGGCACGGTCTTCGGATCGAAGCGCCGTGCGGTCTTCACGTTGAGCAGCACCTGCGGGAACTTCTGCATGCCGGCGGCAAGCTCTGCGAGCGTGTGCCCGCCTTGCTTCATGATTGCAAGCACCTGCAGCGCGTTCACGAGCGCATCCCCGGTGGTCGTTTTGTCCAGACAGAGGATGTGTCCCGAGGTTTCTCCGCCCAGTACCCCGCCGGCCTCGCGCAGCCGCTGCAGAACGTAGCGGTCGCCCACCTGCGCACGGTGAAACTCGATGGCCCGCTCGCGCAACGCGAGCTCGAGCCCGAAGTTGCTCATGAGCGTTCCGACCACGGGACCGCGCAGCGTGCCGTCGGCCTGGCGCGCACGAGCAATGATGTAGAGCAGCTGATCGCCGTCCACGATCCGGCCGAGATGATCGACCATGACGAGGCGATCGCCGTCGCCGTCGAGCGCAACGCCGACGTTCGCGCGCACGCCGGGCACGGTGAGCTGCAACAGCTCGGGCGCCATGGAACCACAGCCGTCGTTGATGTTGCGCCCGTTCGGCGAGCAGCCGATCGGCACGATCTCCGCGCCGAGATCGGCGAGCATGCGGGGGCCGACCTTGTACGCGGCGCCGTTCGCGCAATCGATCACGATCTTGAGTCCCGACAGATCGACGCCGGCCGGCAGCGTCGAGGCGCAGAACTCCTGATAATGAGTGCGGGATCTGTCCACGCGCGTGGCGCGGCCGAGACTGCGCGACGTGCGCGTGACCGGCGGCCGCTGCATCTCCGCTTCGATGCGCTCCTCGAGCTGATCGGACAGCTTCGCGCCCGCGCCGTCGAAGATCTTGATGCCGTTGTCGTCGTACAGATTGTGCGAGGCGCTGATGACGACGCCGAAGTCGCAGCCGAACCGGCGCGTCATGTAGGCGATGCCCGGCGTCGGCAACGGGCCGATGAGCATTACGTCCACGCCCGCCGCGGCGAAACCCGCCTCGAGCGCGGACTCGAACATGTAGCCCGACAACCGCGTGTCCTTGCCGATGAGCACGGTGCCGCCTCCGGGCACGAGCACGCGGGCCGCGGCGCTCGCGAGATTCAGGGCAAAGTCCACCGTCATCGGATGCTCGCCTACGCGACCGCGTATGCCGTCGGTGCCGAAGAAGCGTCGAGTCAAGTCAGGTCCCCCGTGCGAACCGCGTTCGCCGTTTTCACCACGTCGAGCGTTGCCGCGACGTCGTGCGCCCGCACGATGCGCGCACCGTTCACGACGGCCACCGCCGCGAGCGCGAGGCTGCCGAACAGCCGCTCGCCCGCATCCCGCCCCAGAATGCTGCCTACGAGCGACTTGCGTGACAAGCCGACGAGCACGGGATGTGACCCGTTCGTGAGCTCGCCCAGCCGCCGCAAGAGCTCGAGATTGTGAGCGGCCGTCTTGCCGAAGCCGAACCCGGGATCGATCGCAATGCGCTCGGGCGCAATGCCCGCGGACGTGCAGGCGCGCACACGCTCCTCGAGAAGCTCCTTGATCTCCATCACGACATCGCCATAGCGCGGCTCGCGCTGCATGGTCCGCGGTTCGCCCTGCATGTGCATGAGGCACACGCCACAACGACTGTCGCGCGCGGCTTCGATGGCCCCTTCGGCACGAAGCGCGCGCACATCGTTGATCATCGAGGCGCCGGACTCGGCCGCGGCCCGCATGACTTCCGGCTTGCTCGTATCGACCGAAACGATCGTCGGCAGCCGTGCGACCTGCTCGATGACCGGCAGGACGCGGCGTGTCTCCTCGTCGGTCTCCACGGGCGCAGCGCCCGGCCGCGTCGATTCGCCGCCGATGTCGATGATGGCGGCGCCCTCGTCGATCATCCGCCGCGCATGCTCGACCGCCGCACGCGAATCGAGATAACGCCCGCCATCCGAGAAGGAGTCGGGCGTGACGTTGAGGACGCCCATGACCGCGGGCGTGGAGAGGTCCAGGGTTTGCGAACCGCAACGAAACAACATGCGGCGTTGGAGCTTACAGCCTACAGCTCACAGCCTACAGCCAGGAAAAGAGAAGCCCGGTCACCCGCGCGGTGCCAGGCCGCGCGGCTCAGTGCTGCCCCGCGGGTGTGCCGATTGCGCCTCCGGGCGCGCCCTCTGGCTTCGTCGGCGCCTTATTGGACAGCGACTCGTCCCAGCCGGCGGGCGGTTTCGGCGCGCGACCGGCCATGACGTCCTTCAGCTGCTCCTCGTCGATGGTCTCGTACTTCATGAGCGCGTCGGCCATCGCGTGCAGCTTGTCGAGACTGCTCTCCAGGATCTCTTTGGCGCGCTGGTAGTTCGACTCGATGACGCGTCGCACTTCCTCGTCGATGGCGTGCGCGGTGCCGTCGGACACCTGCTTGTGCTGCGTGACGCTGCGGCCGAGGAATACCTCGCCGGCATCCTCCGAGTAGGTCAGCGGGCCGAGGCGGTCGGACAGGCCCCACTTCGTGACCATGTTGCGCGCCAGCTCGGTGGCACGCTCGATGTCGTTCGAAGCGCCGGTGGTGACGGCATCGAGGCCGAAGATGAGCTCCTCCGCGATGCGGCCGCCGAACAGCGTGGCGATGGCGCTCTCGAGACGGCGCTTCGACAGGCTGTAGCGATCCTGTTCGGGGAGGAACTGTGTGACGCCGAGTGCGCGGCCGCGCGGGATGATCGTGACCTTGTACACAGGATCGTGCTCCGGCACGGTCATGCCGACGATCGCATGGCCCGATTCGTGGTAGGCCGTCATGCGCTTTTCGGCCTCTGTCATCACCATGGAGCGCCGCTCCGCGCCCATCATGATCTTGTCCTTCGCGCGGTCGAACTCTTCCATGGCGACGATGCGCCGGTTCGCACGAGCGGCGAACAATGCCGCTTCGTTGACGAGATTCGCAAGATCCGCACCGGAGAACCCGGGTGTGCCGCGCGCGATCAGCCCCGGCTTGACGTCTTCCGAGAGAGGAACGCGGCGCATGTGCACGCGCAGGATCTGCTCGCGGCCGCGCACGTCGGGCAGCGGCACGACGACCTGTCGGTCGAAGCGGCCGGGACGCAGCAGCGCCGGGTCGAGCACGTCCGGACGGTTGGTCGCCGCGATGACGATGATGCCTTCGTTGCCTTCGAAGCCGTCCATCTCGACGAGAAGCTGATTGAGCGTCTGCTCGCGCTCGTCGTGACCGCCGCCGAGACCCGCGCCGCGGTGGCGGCCGACGGCGTCGATCTCGTCGATGAAGATGATGCAGGGCGCGTGCTTCTTCGCCTGCTCGAACATGTCGCGCACGCGCGAGGCGCCGACGCCGACGAACATCTCGACGAAATCGGAGCCGGAGATCGTGAAGAACGGCACTTTCGCCTCGCCCGCGATGGCGCGTGCGAGCAGCGTCTTGCCGGTGCCGGGCGAGCCGACCATCAGCACGCCCTTCGGAATCTTGCCGCCGAGCTTCTGGAACTTGCCCGGATCCTTCAGGAAGTCGACGATCTCGCCGACCTCCTGCTTGGCCTCGTCTACGCCCGCGACGTCGGCGAACGTGACGTTGACCTGGTCCTCTCCGAGGAGCCGCGCGCGGCTCTTGCCGAACGACATGGCGCCGCGGCCCCCGGATGCGCCTTGCATCTGCCGCAGCATGTAGACGAAGACCAGAATGAGCAGCAGCGCCGGCGCGAGCTGCAGCAGGAGCTGGGCAAGGAAATTCGGCTGCTTCGGCTGGCGACCTTCGAAGGCGACGCCCGACTTCTTCAGCTCGCCGATCAGCGCCGTGTTGTCCGTCTCGGGGTTGAACGTCTTGAACGTGGTCTTGTCTTTGCGAACGCCGTAGATCATGTCGCCCTGCAGGACGACGGAGTCGACCCGGCTACCCTGGACGTCGTTCAGGAAGGTGGAATAGCCCACTTCCTGCGGCTGCCCGACGGTGGGCATGTAGCGGCTGAAAACCGCCAGCAGCACCAGCACGATCACGACCCAGAGCAGGATGTTTTTCGTCAAATCGTTCAAAGGGTTCGACCTCGAAATGTAAAGCCGCGCGGACGCGCAGACACGGGCTTGAACCTACACCAACCGGTACCCCTTGGCCAGCAAGTACAGCTCGGGGGATCGGGCACGCGAGGCCTCGGGTTTCAGAAGCTTGACCGCACCGAACTGGCGCCGCGCTGCCGCGACCAGCTCCTGAAATCCCGCACCTTGAAAAACCTTGATCAGGGCGGCCCCATCGCGCTTCAAGACACGGATCGACAAATCGAGTGCCAGCTCCGAGAGCTCCATCGCGCGCGGCTGGTCGATCGCATCCACACCGCTCATGTTCGGGGCCATGTCCGAGAGCACGCAATCCACGGACCGCTCCGGTACGAGAGCCAGGATGCGGGAGAACACGGTTTCGTCGCGAAAATCGCCTTCGACGAAATCGACGCCCGCGATCGCGGGCATCGGCAGGATGTCGCTCGCGACGACCCGCCCTTTCTTTCCGACGCGCTTCACGGCGTACTGGCTCCAGGCGCCCGGCGCCGCGCCGAGGTCGATGCACACTGCGCCAGGCCGGAGCAGCTTCTGGCGCTGATCGATCTGCTCGAGCTTGAACACCGCGCGCGAGCGCCAGCCTTCGGTCTTCGCCCGCTTCACATAAGGGTCGGAGAAGTGCTCGCGCAGCCAGCGATCGCTGCTCTTCGATCGTCGGCTCATCGCCGGCTTCTATAAGATCGCGCCATGGAGCTCACTGAACGGCAGCGCCGGCACCTGCGCAAGCTCGGCCATGCACTGAAGCCGGTGATCCAGATCGGCGATGCCGGGCTCACGGAGCCCGTGGCGAACGAGACGGAACGTGCCCTGCGCGACCACGAGCTCATCAAGGTGAAGGTGCACGGAACGGATCGCGATGCCCGCGACGCCATGCTCGCGGAGCTTGCTCGCCGTACGGGCAGCGCGCTCGTGCAACGCATCGGACACGTCGCCGTGCTCTACCGTCCGAACCCCGAGATGGTGAAGCTCGTCATTCCGGATCCTTAAGGACCGCCCCGGATTCACTCGTACCGAATGGCCACGATCTGGTACGAGCGTGTGCCACCGGGCGCCGCGACGTCGACGATGTCGCCGCGCGCCTTCGCGACGATCGCTCGAGCGATCGGCGAGGTGATCGAAACGCGCCCGCTGCGGATGTCCGCCTCGTCCTCGCCGACGAGCTGGTAGACGACGCGTGCGCCCTCGTCCTGGTCCTCGAGCTCCACGGTCGCGCCGAACACCACCTTGCCGGTATCGTTCAGCTTCGAAGGCTCGATTACCTGGGCGTTCGCGAGCTTCACCTCGATCTCCTTGATGCGCCCTTCGATGAATCCCTGCTGCTCGCGCGCCGCGTGATACTCCGCGTTCTCCGAGAGATCACCGTGGCCGCGTGCGTCCGCGATCTGCCGGATGATCGCCGGCCGCGCCTCGCTCTTCAGACGCTTGAGCTCTGCGCGCAGCGCCTCGGCGCCGCGTGCGGTCATCGGCGTGCGGCTCATGCGCGCAGCGCCTCGCGGTGCAGATCCTGCAGCCGGTTCACCTCGACCTCGTCGAGGTGATCGAGCGCCTCGAGCGTGGCGAGCGCCGCCGCGAGCGTCGTGTAGTACGTGACGGTCCGCTGCACTGCTTCGCGGCGGATCGAGTTCGACTCACGGATCGACTGCTTGCCCTCGGTGGTGTTGACGATCAGATCGATCTCGTCGTTCTTGATCATGTCCACGATGTGCGGGCGGCCCTCGCGAACCTTGTTCGCGCGGCGGCAGGGAATGCCCGCCTCCTCGAGCGCCTTCGCGGTGCCGCTCGTCGCGACGATCTCGAAGCCGCGCTCGACCAGCTTGCGCGCGAGCGGGAGGATGCCCGCCTTGTCGCGATCGCGAACGCTGATGAGACACACGCCCTTGCGAGGCAGAGCGACGCCGGATGCGGTCTGCGCCTTCGCATACGCTTCGCCGAACGTGCGCCCGGTGCCCATGACCTCACCGGTCGATTTCATCTCCGGGCCGAGGATCGGGTCGGACTCCGGAAACTTCACGAACGGGAAGACCGCTTCCTTCACCGAGAAATACCGTGGAATGCGCTCCTCGGTCATGCCCAGCTCGTGGAGCCGCCGACCCGTCATCACGCGCGCCGCCACCTTCGCAAGCGGCACGCCGGTCGCCTTCGAGACGAACGGCACCGTACGCGAGGCGCGCGGGTTCACCTCGAGCACGTGAATGACGCCGTTCTGGATGGCGAACTGCACGTTCATCAGGCCGACGACGTTCAGGCCCTTGGCGAGCTTGCGCGTCTGCTCGCGAAGCTCGGCCTGGATTTCCGGCGACAGACTGTTCGGCGGCAGCGAGCAGCCGGAGTCGCCGCTGTGCACGCCGGCCTGCTCGACGTGCTCCATGATGCCGCCGATCAGCACGGTCTCGCCGTCGCATACGGCATCGACGTCCACCTCGATCGCCAGATCGAGGAAGCGATCGAGCAGCACCGGACTGTCGTTCGAGACCCGCACGGCAGCGTGCATGTAGGTACGCAGGTCGTCCTCGTTGAACACCACTTCCATCGCGCGCCCACCGAGCACGTAGGAGGGCCGCACGATGAGCGGGAAACCGACTTCCCGCGCAAGCCGCACCGCTTGCTCCTCGTTGCGCGCGGTGGCGTTGGCCGGTTGCTTGAGACCGAGCTGCTTCACGAGCTTCTGGAAGCGCTCGCGATCCTCGGCGACGTCGATGGAATCCGGCGACGTGCCGATGATCGGCACGCCTGCCTCTTCGAGGGCGCGGGAGAGCTTGAGCGGCGTCTGCCCGCCGAATTGCACGATGACGCCCTCGGGCTTCTCCTTCGCCATGATCTCGAGCACGTCTTCGAGCGTGAGCGGCTCGAAGTACAGGCGATCGGACGTGTCGTAATCCGTCGAGACGGTCTCCGGATTGCAGTTGACCATGATCGTCTCGAAGCCTTCCTCGCGGAGCGCCAGGGCGGCATGCACGCAGCAGTAGTCGAACTCGATACCCTGGCCGATGCGATTCGGCCCGCCGCCGAGGATCATGATCTTCCTGCGATCGGTGGGATTCGCCTCGCACTCCTCTTCATATGTGGAGTACATGTACGCCGTGGAGGTCGCGAACTCGGCCGCGCACGTATCCACTCGCTTGAAGACCGGGACGACGCCGAGCTCGCGCCGCTTGGCGCGCATCGCTTTCTCGGACATGTCCGTGAGACGCCCGAGCCTCGCGTCGGAGAAACCTTTGCGCTTGAGCGCGCGCAGCCGATCGGCGTTCAGCGCGCCGAAGCCGGCCTCGCGCACCAGGGCTTCCTCGCGCACGAGATCCTCGACCTGCGCGAGGAACCAGCGGTCGATGTACGTGAGCTCCGCAACGCGCTCGAGACTCCAGCCGGCGCGGAACGCGTCGGCGACGTACAGGATGCGGTCGGCCCCGGGCGCGCGCAGCTCGTACGCGAGCTGGTTGGCGCTCTCCTCCGTCAGCGGCAGCGAGATCTGCTCGTTCAAGCCGTCGAGTCCGGTCTCGAGCGCGCGCAGCGCCTTCTGCAGCGACTCCTGCAGCGTGCGCCCGATCGCCATCACTTCGCCGACCGACTTCATCTGCGTCGTGAGGCGATTGTTCGCCGCCGGAAACTTCTCGAAGGTGAAACGGGGGATCTTCGTCACCACGTAGTCGATCGACGGCTCGAACGACGCGGGCGTGGCGCCGCCCGTGATGTCGTTCTTCAGCTCATCGAGCGTGTAGCCGACGGCCAGTTTCGCGGCGATCTTCGCGATCGGAAAGCCCGTCGCCTTCGAGGCCAGGGCCGAGGAGCGCGACACGCGCGGGTTCATCTCGATGATGAGGAGCCGACCGTCGCGCGGGTTCACGGCGAACTGCACGTTCGATCCGCCGGTGTCGACGCCGATCTTGCGCAGCACCGCGATCGAGGCGTTGCGCATCCGCTGGTATTCCTTGTCCGTGAGCGTCTGAGCCGGCGCGACCGTGATCGAGTCGCCGGTGTGCACGCCCATCGGGTCGAGGTTCTCGATCGAGCAAACGATGATGCAGTTGTCGTTGCGGTCCCGGACGACCTCCATCTCGAACTCTTTCCAGCCGATGACCGATTCCTCGAGCAGCACCTCGCTCGTCGGCGAGGCGTCGAGGCCGCGCTCGACCATCGTCTCGAACTCTTCGCGGTTGTAGGCGATGCCGCCGCCCGTTCCGCCCAGCGTGAACGACGGCCGAATCACGCAGGGAAAACCCACATCCCCCACGACTGCGAGCGCCTCCTCGACGCTGCGCGCGATGCGCGACTTTGGCACTTCGAGGCCGATCTCCCGCATGGCGTTGCGAAAGAGCTCCCGGTCCTCGGCCATGTCGATGGCCTCGCGCGAGGCTGCGATCAGCTCGACCTCGAACTTCTCGAGCACGCCCTCGCGGACGAGATCGAGCGCGGTATTGAGCGCGGTCTGGCCGCCCATCGTCGGCAGCAACGCGTCCGGTCGCTCCTTCTCGATGATGCGTGCGGCGGTGCGCCAGTCCACCGGCTCGATGTAGATGGCGTCCGCCATCTCCGGGTCGGTCATGATGGTCGCGGGGTTCGAGTTCACCAGGATGATCTTGTAGCCCTCCTCCTTCAGCGCCTTGCAGGCCTGGGCGCCGGAGTAATCGAACTCGCACGCCTGGCCGATGATGATCGGCCCGGCGCCGATGATCAGGATGCTCTCGATGTCGGTGCGCTTGGGCATCAGGAGCTCACGGCCTACAGCCTACAGCCAACAGCCCGGAGAAGAGCCGAGCCTGCCCGGCGGCGCTCGAATCGGGCGCTCTTCTCCGGGCTGTAGGCTGTGAGCTGTAGGCTGTAAGCTTTCTCATCGCTCCCCTGCCGTGCGGCGCGTCTCCGCCTCAGCTGCCCGCAACTGAGCCTGCAGTCGCTTCAGCATGAGCTGGTTGAAGCGATCGAAGAGCGCCTTGAGATCGTGCGGGCCCGGGCTCGCCTCGGGATGACCCTGGAAGCTGAACGCGGGCCTGGTCCGGTGCGCGAGACCCTGAAGGGAGCCGTCGAAGAGCGAGCGGTGCGTCGCGCGCACCTCCGCCGGAAGAGTCGCTTCATCGACCGCGAAGCCGTGATTCTGGGTCGTGATGAGCACGCGCCCGGAATCGAGATCCTGCACCGGGTGGTTCGCGCCGTGATGGCCGAATTTCATCTTGATCGTACGCGCCCCGGTGGCGAGGCCGAGGATCTGGTGGCCGAGACAGATCCCGAAGATCGGAATGTCTCCCTCTAACAACTCCCTCGTGGCATCGATTGCGTAGCCACAAGGCTCGGGATCGCCGGGACCGTTGGAGAGAAAGATTCCGTCGGGCGCGAGCTCGAGCACGTCTTTCGCGCTCGTCTGTGCGGGCACGACCGTCATCCGGCAGCCGTTGTCCGCAAACAGCCGCAGAATGTTGCGCTTCACTCCGAAGTCGTACGCGACGACGTGCAGGCGCTGATGAGAGCGGATCGGCGCACGCCCCGACTCGTTCCAGATGCTGCCGTCGTTCCACTGGTACGCCCGCTTGGCCGAGACCACCTTCGCGAGGTCCATGCCCTTCAAGCCGGGAAACTTGCCGGCGGCCTTCACCGCGGCGTTCGCGTCGACTTTGTCGCCGGTCATGATGCAGCCGGCCTGCGCGCCGCGCTCGCGCAGGATGCGTGTGAGCTTGCGCGTGTCGATGCCCGCGATCGCCACGACCTTGCCGCGTTCGAGAAATTCGTTCAGCGGCTCGTTCGCGCGCCAGCTGCTCGCGAGCGGCGGCAGGTCGCGGATCACGAGGCCCGCGGGATAGATCTGTGCGGCTTCGAGGTCTTCGGGCGTCGTGCCCGTGTTGCCGATGTGAGGATAAGTGAGTGTGACGATCTGACGCGCGTACGACGGGTCGGTGAGAATTTCCTGATACCCCGTCAACGCAGTATTGAAAACGACTTCGCCGGTGGTGTTGCCCTTCGCTCCGATCGACTGGCCGCGGAAGATCGTCCCATCCGCGAGCGCCAGCACTGCGGGTGCGCTCACTGTCCCGGTCCCCTTGTTCAGCCTCGCGGGCTTTTGTCGAGAATCGATGCGCCTCGCTTTGCGGGTCGCAGATATACAAAGCGGGAGGAGTTCTGGAGCGAACATCCTCCCGCCTTGTAAGGACTAACCCTTGCGGATTACGGCGAAATTCTACGGACCGCCGGCGGGTGTGTCCACGGCAAAAACTCCCCTGCCGGACCGCCCGGGTGGCAGCTCGAGCCTGCCTCGCTGCTGCTTAAGTCGTTGATTTAAAAGCCAGCACGTCGCGCATGACGTAACGACCGGGCGGCTGCGCGACGAGCCAGGCCGCGGCTTTTATTGCACCGCGGGCAAAGACGCCGCGGTCGGTGGCCCGGTGCCCGAGAATGAGGTGCTCGCCGTCGCCCGCGAAGCGCACTTCGTGCTCACCCACGATGTCGCCCGCGCGCACGACCGCGAAACCGATCTCGCCTGGCTGACGAACCCGCACACCGTCGCGCGGCGGCGCCCGGCGCGCTGCGAGGCTCTCCCCGCGCGCACCCGCGATCGTCTCGCCGAGCGAGAGCGCGGTGCCCGACGGCGCATCGCGCTTCTCACGGTGATGCGCTTCGGAGATCTCGACGTCGAAGTCGCGCGGCAACGCGCGCGCCGCGCGTTGCACGAGATCGACGAGCACCGCGATGCCGACGCTCGTGTTCGGCGCGACGAGCAGCGCGATGTCGCGCGCGGCTGCCTCGAGCGTGCGATCGAGCGACGACGGCAGGCCCGTCGTGCCGAGCAGCAGAGGCTTGCGCGCCTTGCGACACGCTTCGAGATGCGACTCGGCGGCCTCCGGCCGCGAAAAATCTAGCGCGACGTCGGCGCCGCGCAATGCGTCGTCGAGGTCCGCGCCAAGCTTGATGCCCGCAACGAATTCTCGACCGACGTTTGCACTGCCCGGCGAAACGATCGCGCCGACGATTCGAATTTCGCCGTCCGCGGCGACGTCGGCGATGGCGCGCCCCATCCGGCCGCTCGCACCGATGATCACGGCCCGCACGACGCGGCGCTCAGCCATGGCTGCCCGAGAAGAAGCGTTTGACGCCTTCGAAAAAGCCTTTCTCGCGTGGCGTGTGGCTCGTGCCGTCGAGCTTCAGTGATTCTTCGAGCTTGCGAACGAGCTCGCGCTGCTCTGCGGAGAGTTTCACGGGCGTCTCGACGACCACGCGGCAGAAGAGATCGCCTCGCGCACCGCTGCGCACAGGCTTCACGCCTTTGTCGCGCAACCTGAACACGCGGCCCGACTGTGTCTCGGGTGGAATCTTGATCGCGACGTCGCCCTCGAGCGTCGGAACGGACAGCGACCCGCCGAGCGTGGCCGTTGCGAAACTGATCGGCAGCTCGCACGAGAGGTGCTCGCCGTCGCGCTCGAAGATCGCATGCTCGCGCACCTGCATTTCGACGTACAGATCGCCCGGCGGGCCGCCGTTGCGCCCGGCCTCGCCCTCACCGGAGAGGCGGATGCGATCGCCGGTATCGACGCCCTCCGGCACGTTCACCGAAAGAGTCTTCGTGCGGCGGACGCGTCCCTGACCGAAACACGCATCGCACGGATTCTTCACCGTGGTGCCGGTTCCGCGGCAACGCGGACACGTCTGCTGCAGCTGGAAGAAGCCCTGCGAGATGCGAACCTGGCCAACTCCACCGCACGTTTCACACGTGACCGGGCTCGAGCCCTTCGCGGCGCCCGAGCCGAGACAGGTTTCGCACACCACCAGAGTCGGCACTTCGATCTCGGCCGAGTGACCGAACACCGCCTGATCGAGATCGAGAGTGAGCTCGTACCGCAGATCGGCGCCGCGGAATACTTGCTGGCGCCCACCGCGGCGTCCGCCGCCGAAGATGTCGCCGAACACATCGCCGAAGATGTCGCTGAACGCATCGCCGCCGAAGCCGCGGCTGCCTGCGCCGCTGCGCGCCGCAGCTTCCACGCCCGCGTGACCGAACTGGTCGTACGCGGCGCGCTTCTGCTCGTCGCAGAGCACCTCGTACGCTTCCTTCGCTTCCTTGAACCGCCCTTCGGCTTCCGTGTCGTGCGGGTTCCTGTCGGGGTGGTATTTCATCGCGAGCCGACGGTAGGCCTTCTTGATCTCGGCTTCGGTCGCGGTGCGCGGTACGTCGAGGATCTTGTAGTAGTCGCGTTTGGGCATGAGGAGGTCGGCTACCGGCTTCCGTCTTCCGCCTTCCGTCTAAGACCCAAGAAGGTTACCGCAAGCGCTCAGGCAACCGTTCTTCCAGACGGAGGACGGAAGCCGGAGGACGGAAGCCGGGAGGAAGGCATCGTGAAGCGGCTTCGCCGCATCACGATGCCTTCCGACCCTTGTCGACTTCCTCGAATTCCGCATCGACGACGTTGTCGCGCTGCTCGCCTGCTCCGCCGCCCGTGGCGCCGGCTGCCGATGCGCCCTCACCCGCGCCCGGCTGGGAGCCGCCACCCGCCTGCGCCTCGGCGTAGGCGCGCTGCGCGAGGCTCGCCGCAGCCTGCGCGAGCGCTTCGGTCTTCTTCTCGATGATCGACTTGTCGTCGCTCTTCAGCGCCGTGCGCAGGTCGGCGACGGCCGACTCGATCTTCGCGCGTTCGGCCCCGTCCACCTTGTCGCCGAGATCCTTCAGCGTCTTCTCCACCGAGTGGGTGAGCCCGTCGGCCTTGTTGCGCGTCTCGACGAGCTCGCGGAACCGCTTGTCCTCTTCCGCGTGCGCCTCGGCGTCGCGCACCATGCGCTTGATCTCGTCCTCGGTGAGGCCGCTCGAGGCCTTGATGATGATCTTCTGCTCCTTGCCCGTGGCCTTGTCCTTCGCCGACACGTTGAGAATCCCGTTCGCATCGATGTCGAAGGACACCTCGATCTGCGGCAGGCCGCGCGGGGCCGGCGGAATGTCGCTGAGATCGAACTTGCCGAGCGACTTGTTGTCGGCCGCCCGCTCGCGCTCGCCCTGCAGCACGTGGATCGTCACCGCCGTCTGGTTGTCGTCGGCGGTCGAGAACACCTGCGACGCCTTCGTCGGAATGGTGGTGTTCTTCTCGATCAGCTTCGTCATCACGCCGCCGAGCGTCTCGATGCCGAGCGACAGCGGCGTCACGTCGAGCAGCAGCACGTCCTTCACTTCGCCGGCGAGCACGCCCGCCTGGATCGCCGCGCCGACCGCGACCGCCTCGTCGGGGTTCACGTCCTTCCGCGGCTCCTGGCCGAAGAAGTCCTTCACGTACTTCTGCACGAGCGGCATGCGCGTCTGGCCGCCGACCAGGATGACCTCGGCGATGTCCGAGGGGGATACGCCCGCGTCCTTCAGCGCGATGCGGCACGGTTCCACCGTCTTCTTGACGAGGTCCTCGACGAGCGACTCGAGTTTCGCGCGCGTGAGCTTGATGTTGAGGTGCTTCGGCCCCGACGCGTCCGCCGTGATGTACGGCAGGTTGATGTCGGTCTGCTGCGTCGAGGAGAGCTCGATCTTCGCCTTCTCGCCGGCTTCCTTCAGGCGCTGCATGGCGAGCGGGTCCTTGCGTACGTCGACGCCGGATTCCTTCAGGAACTCCTCGGCCACGAAATTGATGATGCGCAGGTCGAAGTCCTCGCCGCCGAGGAACGTGTCGCCGTTGGTCGAGAGCACCTCGAACTGGCGCTCACCGTCCACCGCGGCGATCTCGATGATCGAGATGTCGAACGTGCCGCCGCCGAGGTCGTACACGGCGATCTTGCGGTCACTGCCCTGCTTGTCGAGGCCATAGGCGAGCGCCGCCGCCGTCGGCTCGTTGATGATGCGCTTGACCTCGAGGCCGGCGATGCGGCCGGCGTCCTTCGTGGCCTGGCGCTGCGAATCGTTGAAATAGGCAGGAACCGTGATGACGGCTTCCTTCACGGGCTCGCCGAGGTAGTCCTCCGCCGTCTTCTTCATCTTCTGAAGGATGCGGGCCGAGATCTCCTGCGGGGCCATCTTCTTGTCCTGCACCTCGACCCACGCGTCGCCGTTGTCGGCTTTCACGATCTTGTACGGGACCATCTTGATGTCCCGCCGCACGATCTCATCGTCGAACTTGCGGCCGATGAGCCGCTTCACGGCGAACACCGTGTTCTGCGGATTCGTGACGGCCTGGCGCTTCGCCGGCTGGCCGACGAGCGCCTCGTCGTCCCTGGTCAGCGCGACGATCGACGGCGTCGTACGGTCGCCCTCGCTGTTTTCGATGACGCGCGGCTTGCCGCCTTCCATGATCGCGACGCACGAGTTGGTCGTGCCGAGGTCGATGCCGATTGTCTTTGCCATGGCCTCACTCCGGGGATTTCGCGACGATCACGCGCGCGGGACGCAGCAGTCGGTTCTCGAGCTCGTACCCGCGCTGTACGACCTGTAGAACGGAATTCGGCTCGGCGGTCGCCGACGCCTGGGCGAGCACCGCTTCATGGCGAGTCGGGTCGAACGGCTCGCCGACCGGATCAATCTCCTGCACGCCGAGCGCTTCGAATGCTTTCTGCAACAGCCTGAGCGTGGCCTCCTGGCCCGCGGCCAGGCTCGCGGCATCGGCGCGATCGGCGCTCTCCACCGCAAGCCCGAGGCTGTCCATGACGGGCAGAAGCTCCTGGACAAACCTCTCGAGGCCCGAGCGCGTGGCGCTTTCGACGTCGCGCTGCGCGCGTTTGCGCAGGTTTTCGAGGTCGGCCGCGGCACGCAGGTACTGATCCCAGTGGCTCTTGGCGCGCTCGTCGGCCTCCGCCAGCTGCTGCTGCAGTTGCTCGAGCTCGACGAGTTGCGCCGCCGTCTCCGGGAGCACGGCGGTCGCTTCCTGCGCCGGCGTGTCCCCATCACCCTCACGGCGCGCGGCTTCGTTCCTGGGCCTCATGCACTAATCTCCCAAATAAAACAAATACTTGAACGCACTACATCACGTCCAGCATTAGCAGGCTCTGCCTGCCCGCTCAAGACGGTGGGGCCTAGCGGCGCGACTTCAAGGCGGCCCCGAGCAGCTTGGCTGTCATATCGACGATCGGAATGATCCGCTCGTACGCCATGCGCGTGGGCCCGATCACGCCGAGCACGCCGACGACCGCATCATCCGCGGCATACGGAGCCATGACGACGCTGCAATCATCGAGCGTGCGGTAGCCGGATTCGTGCCCGATGAAGATCTGCACGCCCTCGGCGCGCAGGCTGTGGTCGAGCAGGTGGAGGAAGTCGCGCTTCTCGTTGAACGTCTCGAACAGGCGGCGGAGCTTCTCGACGTTCGAGAGATCCGCCAGCCCCATCAGATTCGTTTCGCCCGCGATCACGTACCCGATCTCTTCGTCCTTCGGGGTCTCGAAGAGCTGGTGCGCGACGGTGATCGCGTCCTTCATGATCTGGTTCATGTGCTGGTGCGTCTCTTCGAGCTGACGCAGGATCTCGAGCCGCGCCTCCTGCACCGTGCGCCCGCGCAGCTGCTCGTTGAGGAAATTCGCCGCGTGCTTGAGCTCGTCCGCCGAACGATACCGCTCGAGCTGGATGATGCGGTTCTGCACTTCGCGGTCGTTGAACACGAGGACGACCAGGACGCGATTGTCCGAAAGCGGCACGAACTCGATCTGCGTGATCGATGCCCGCTCGCTGCGCGGCAGCGTCACGACGCCGGCGAGCTGAGTCACGCTGGAGAGCAGCTGGGAGGCGACTTCGATGAGTGCCTTGCTGCTGTCGTGCGTCGAGTCGAGCTGGCGCCTGATCTCGCTCACCGCGGCGGTCTCGAGCGGCTGCACGCGCAACAGCGTATCGACGAAGAAGCGATATCCCTTGTCGGTCGGCACGCGCCCCGAAGAGGTGTGCGGGGAGCTCACAAAGCCGAACTCCTCGAGATCGGCCATGACGTTGCGAATGGTCGCCGAGCTCAGGTTGAGCCCCGAGTCGCGCGACAACGCGCGCGAGCCCACGGGCTGTCCGTCGCGGATATAGCTCTCGACGAGCAGCCGCAGCAGGTGCTGCGCGCGCTCGTTCAGGGGTTCGTCTCGATTCTCGTGGCTCATAGGCGCTTCGCTGCCACGCTAGCGACGGTGCAAATGGCCGTCAAGCAACCCCGTTCAGTCCATTGGCCGCACCCGTAGCGCGTGCTACAAGGTAAGCCGATGTCCTTTCCAGTCCGGGTATGCGCGCTCGTCGGGCGCTTCGCCGATCCACGCGTCGCGGAGTCCGTCGCCATCCTCGTGCCGCATCTCTCCGCCCGCGGCGTCACCGTGCTCGTGAGCGACGATGCGCCTCTCGAGCCCACGGGCGAGGTGGTGCGCGCGCCCGAAAGCACGTTCGGCGAGCGAGCCGACCTCGTCATCGCCGTCGGCGGCGATGGAACGCTGCTCTATGCCGCACGGCTGGTCGCTCGCGCAAGCGTGCCCCTGCTCGGCGTCAATCGTGGCCGACTCGGATTTCTGACCGACGTGATGCCGCACGACATGCTCGCGTGCGTCGACGCTGCGATCGAAGGCCGGTGTGAAGCCGACAGACGACCGCTCATGGCCGCCTGCCTGCGCTCGGCGGATGGCCGCACGGGGGAGGCGTTGGCGCTAAACGACGTCGTGCTGCAGAAGCTCGCGACCGGACGGATGCTCGATTTCGAGACGTGGATGGACGGTCGTTACGTGAACACCCACGCGGGCGACGGGATCGTCATCGCGAGCGCCACGGGCTCGACCGCGTACGCGCTGTCCTGCGGCGGACCGATCGTGGAGCCGCACGTCGGAGTCGTCGTGGTCGCACCCATCTGTCCGCACACGCTGTCCGATCGCCCGATCGTGGTGCCCTCGCAGACAGTGATCGAAGTGCGTCTCATCGAGCGGCCCGACACTCGCGCGCAAATCGCCTGCGACGGTACCGTGCTCGGGGAGCTCATTCCGGGGGACGTTCTCCAAGTGAAGCCTGCGCGCGAGAACGTCACGCTCCTGCATCCGGCCGGGCACGACTACTACCGGCTCCTGCGATCGAAGCTGCACTGGGGCCGCGGCAGCGCCGACCATTCACGCTGAGGCGCGATGCTGACGTTCCTGCAGATCCGGGACTTCGCGATCATCCACTCGATCGAGCTCGAGTTCCGCCCCGGCCTCACCGTGCTCACGGGCGAGACCGGCGCCGGGAAGTCGATCATCGTCGACGCGCTGCAGCTCCTTGCCGGCGGTCGGGCCGGCAGCGAGGTCATTCGGCACGGCGCTGAACGGACGGAAGTCTCGGCGACGTTCGACCTCTCGCGGGCACCGCGGGAGTTGCGAGGCTGGCTCGAGGAACAGTCGATCGAGGCCGAGAACGAGCTCGCCGTGCGTCGCGTGGTGTCCACCGACGGCCGCTCGCGCTCGTACCTCAACGGCCAGGCCGTCGCGGTGCAGCTGCTGCGCGAGATCGGCCAGGCGCTCGTCGACATTCACGGCCAGCACGAGTTCCAGTCGCTGGGGCGCGCCACGGCCCAGCGCGAGCTGCTCGATGGTTATGGCCGCACCGAGCCGCTCGCCGAGCAGGTCGCAATCGCGCACCGCGTCTGGCTGCAGATGCTGAACCGCATGGTCGAGCTCGAAACGCGCGCTTCGGACCGCGAGGCGCGGCTCGACCTCCTGCGCTACCAGGCGCGCGAGCTCGCAACGCTCGACCTGAAGGAAGGCGAGCTCGCGAGCCTCACAGAAGAGCGTACCCGGCTCGCGACTCGCGGGCGGCTCGCAGAAGCGGCCCAGTCGGCGCTGCAGCAGCTCTACGAAAGCGAGACGGGCAGCGCGCATTCCGGCGTGAGCCGCGCCGCGACCGCGCTGCGCGGCGCGAGCGGCTTCGATGCCAAGCTCGCACCGATCGTGCCGATGCTCGAGGACGCCGAGATCCAGATCCGCGAGGCCGCGCGCGAGCTGCAGCACTACCTCGAAAGCCTGGACGTCGACACCTCCCGTCAGGAGCACGTCGAGCGTCGCCTCGCGGCGATGGAAGAGCTCGCACGCAAGCATCGCGTTTCCGCCGAGGAGCTCGGGCAGCGCGCATCACAACTCGAGCTCGAGCTCGCCGAGCTTGAACGCGCCGACACGGATCTCGTCGCGCTGCGGCGCGACCAGGCTGCCGCTCTCGAGAGCTATCGCCAGCTCGCCCAGCAGCTCTCGACGCGGCGGATGACCGCCTCTCGCGCGCTCGCGAAGGATGTGACCTCGCGCATGCAGGCCCTGGGCATGGCCGGCGGCCGCTTCCAGGCCGACGTCGCGCCGCTCGAGTCGGCCGAGCCCGCACCGCATGGCATCGACCAGATCGAGTTCCGCGTCACGGCAAATCCCGGGCAGCCGCTGCGCCCGCTCGCGAAGGTCGCCTCGGGCGGCGAGCTGTCGCGACTGTCGCTCGCCGTGCAGGTATCGCGTGCCGCGCGGGAAAGCCGATGCATGATCTTCGACGAGGTGGACGCGGGCATCGGCGGCGCCGTCGCCGAAATCGTCGGCCGCGAGCTGCGCGCGCTCGCGGACCGGGACCAGGTTCTGTGCGTCACGCACCTGCCGCAGGTCGCCTCGCAGGGTCATCACCACCTGCGAGTCTCGAAGCTCACCGACGGGCGCGTCACACGCACCACCGTCGCCGAGCTCAGCCCGGACGAGCGCGTCGAGGAGCTCGCGCGCATGCTCGGCGGCGTGGAAGTCACCGCGAAGGCGCGCGATCACGCACGCGAGATGCTGAAGATGACCCAGACGACCAAGACGTCTAAGACGTCTCAGACGTCGGAGTCGTCTGGGTCGTCTTAGTCTTCCTGGCCGGGCAACCCTCGCGGCGGCAGCGTCCGTAGAGGATCAGGGAATGATCCTGGATCTCGAAGCCGAGCCGGTCTGCGACCGCTGTCTGCCGATCCTCGATCCCGGCGTCCATGAACTCCTCGACCCGCCCGCAGTCGAGACACACGATGTGATCGTGATGCACACCGTGGTTCAGCTCGAACACGGCCATTCCGTCCTCGAAGTGATGGCGCGTCACGAGGCCGGCCGCCTCGAACTGGGTGAGCACGCGGTACACCGTGGCAAGCCCGATGTCCTCGTTCGACTCGAGAAGGTTCCGGTAGATGGCTTCGGCCGACAGATGGTGCGTCTTGCTGCTCTCGAGAATCTCCAGGATCTTGAGACGCGGCAGCGTCACTTTCAGTCCGGCCTTGCGCAGGTCCTTGCCTTCCACGCGATGGTCTCCTGCGGCGCCGCAGGCCCCGGGCCCTGCGGTATGATGATGCGCCGATTATCCGCCATTCGACCCCGATGCGAACATCGTCCCGATTCCTGATCCTAGCGCCTCTGCTGCTCGTTATCGCGGCGTCCGGCTGCGTGTACCGGATGAACATTCAGCAGGGCAATTATCTCGAACCGAAGGTCGTCGAGCAGCTGCAGCTGGGCATGACGCGCAGTCAGGTCCGCTACTTGCTCGGCACGCCGATGATTCCGGATGCGTTCGACACCGACCGGTGGGACTATCTTTACTATCTCAGGCAGGGTCGGCTGAGATCGCCGCAGCAGCGGCATCTCACCGTGTACTTCGAGGGCGACAAAGTCGCTCGCATCGAGCGTGAAGGCGCAGGGCCTCCCGCGGCACCGGTCGCCGACGCGACGGGCTCAACGCCCTGAGCGGCCACCGGCGCGTGCGCGCCGGACGCGATCTCGCCGCGCCTGCTTCGGATCGCACGCAAGCGGTCGATAGAGCTCGATCCTGTCCCCGTCGCGCGGCACGGTGCTTCGCTCACATGTTTCGCCGAAGATTCCGAGGTCGCACGTGTCCCACGGCACAGTGACCGAACCCGCCTGGGCCCGCGCGCGCTCGACTGCACTGCCGACGCTCTCATCCGCGTCGAGCTCCACGCTCCATTGATACTGTCGCTCGGGCGTCGCGAACACGACGGTGCAGCGTTTGCGCGCGGGCTCAGCCATATATGGCCTTGGCGCGCGCAACGAACGCATCGAGGAGTGAGGCCGCCGTTTTCTCGAACACGGGCTCGAAGAGCGCGCCGGAGAACGTCGTAGCGAAGGCGAAGCGCATCCTGAGCTCGATCCGGCAACCCGTGGTGCCGATCCGCGTGAGGATCCACTGCCCTTCGAGGACGCTGAACGGTCCGCGCACCAGATGCAGACGGATCATCCGATCAGGCTCGAGCTCGTTGCGCGTGGTGAACTCCGCCCGCAGCGGCCCGCGCCGCACGGCGAGCGTCGCGACGATCTCGCGTTCGCTGCGCGCCTCGACGCGCGCCCGGGTGCACCACGGCACGAACTCGGGGTAGCGCTCGATATCGTTGATGAGCGCGAACATCCGGTCCGGCGGATGCGGCACGAGGGCGGAACGCTTGATGTCGCGCATTCGCGCGATTCTATCGGCTCAGACGACTCAGACGTCTAAGACGTCTAAGACGTCTAAGACGTCTAAGACGGCAAGAGCACGGAGTCGAGCGCGGACGTTCGTGCGACCGGCGTGCGTTGAAAGGGCCCGAAAAGTCTTGTCCGGTTCCGGACGATTTGTCTGGCCGCATCTTGAAAGGACAAACCCCGTAGAGTCGCCACGAAGAGCCCGATGAGGAGCGCCGTGGCTCCTGAATGAGCTCAAACCCTGTCGATACGGGTGAATCTACGAAAAGGTAAATCGTCCGGAGCCGGACAAGACTTTTCGGGCCCTTTCAACGCGCACCGGTCACGCAAGCGTCTTCTCTCGTCTCTTCGCTTTTTATACAAATCTCCTCCGGCCGTCAGCCGGTAGAATCCCCTGCATGCCGCGAGCAGCCGAAACAACCCCACAACGCCTGATCGCGGAGAACCGCAAGGCACGCTTCGACTACTTCATCGAGGACCGGTACGAAGCGGGCCTCGTGTTGCAGGGCTGGGAAGTGAAGGCGATGCGGGCGGGCCGCGCACAGTTGAAGGAAGCCTACGTCTATCTTCGAAACGGCGAAGCGTTTCTGATCGGCGCGCACATCTCACCGCTTGCGTCGGCTTCGACTCACGTCGTCGCGGATCCCGCGCGCACGCGCAAGCTGCTGCTCAATCGCAGCGAGCTCAGCCACCTCCTGGGCGCCGTGGAGCGGAAGGGCTACACGCTGGTGCCGCTCGAGCTGTACTGGAAGAACGGTCGCGCCAAGGTGCAGGTCGGGCTCGCGAAGGGCAAGAAACAGCACGACAAGCGTGCGACCGAAAAGGATCGCGACTGGCAGCGGGACAAGGCACGGCTGCTTCGCCGCGGCTGAAGCACCCATCGTGCTATGCTCCGGCGCGAACCTTGGGGGCGACCGGTTTCGACGCGGGTTGTGAACCTTCAGGGGCGTACCGAGGCGCAGTGCCCTCGTTAATCACGCTGCAACTCATAGTTGCCAACGACGACAACTACGCTCTAGCTGCCTAAACGCAGCTGACCTCTGACCGGTCCGTGCCTATGCGGCTGAACCAGGGGACGCGCTCATAGGATCGCGAACCGGCGTGCGACGGGTCGGTTCGTTAAGAGTCACCGTGTGCTGGCGTTGCGTCTTCCCTGCTCCTCGGGTAGCGCCGCGCGAGAAACAAAGAGCGAGCTACGTACGTAGAACCTGAAGTCTAGCGCTTGCGGACGGGGGTTCGATCAAGGGTCGCAGCGGTCCGTGAGGGCCGGCTGAAAACGGAGCTCACATCGGTGAAGCCTGACGGCGCCATCACGCGATGGCGGCATGGTAACGCCGAGGGGTATGAAGGAGGCCAACTCCAGGCATGCCCTGTAGAGACTCATGGACTCGCCGGGCGCCTGGGAAGCGCTGGGTGAGCACCAGGATCCGGCGCGCTTCGGCGAGCCGGATAACACGCTCCGCATCCAGTTCGTGCGCAAGCGCGAATCGGATGAAGGCATAGTCCAGCCCGCGGCGAAAGCCGTGGATGTGCTGTCCCCCCGCCTCCACCAACTCCCTGCCCCGGCTTCCGGCCGCCGGGGTTCTTTTGTTTGCGAGAGGCGCCGCCCCGAGCAGCTGGAGGAGCGTCGCCGGTTCGAGCGGTAATTGCCGCCGCCTGCTCAGGGGCCGGAATCGCGCGCCGCAATGCCCAGCGTCAGCAGCGGCGCGTAGAGGTCCGGCCGGCGGTCGCGAAACACGAACCAGTTGTCGCGTTGCCGTGCGAGCTCCTCGAGATCGAAGGTCGCCGTGAGCACGGCCTCTTCCGACTCGCCGGCCTCCGCAACCTTCGCGCCCATTGCATCGGCGATGAACGAGGCACCGTAGAAACGGATGAACAGTTTTTCGGGATCCTGCAGAGATCGCTCCACGCCGAATCGGTTCGACGCGACGAGCGGCATCAGATTCGCGGCGGCATGGCCCTGCTGCGTGCGCTGCCAGTGTTCGCGCGAATTGACGGGCTCGGCGGGCGGCGGCTCCGTCCCGATTGCCGTCGGGTAGAGCAGTATCTCCGCGCCGAGTAACGCCATCGCCCGCGCGCTCTCCGGAAACCACTGATCCCAGCAGATGCCGACGCCGATGCGCGCGAAGCGCGTATCCCACACCTTGAAGCCGGTGTCGCCCGGGGAGAAGTAGCTCTTCTCCTGATAGCCGGGCCCGTTCGGAATGTGAGACTTGCGATACACCCCGAGAACCTCGCCGTCGGCGTTCACGATCGCGGTCGAGTTGAACATCACCTGCCCGGCGCGCTCGAAAAAGCTGATCGGCAAGACGACACCGAGCTCGCGCGCAATGGCGCGGAAATGACGCACGGCGGCGTTCTCATCCACCGGCCTGGCGAGGCCGAGATGCCGCGAGTCCTGCTCGATGCAGAAATACGGCGTCTCGAACAGCTCCGGGAGCTGGATGATCTGCGCGCCGCGCTTTGCGGCTTCGCGCACGTGGCGTTCGGCACGTGCGATGTTGCCGGCGATGTTCCAGTCGCATGCGAACTGCGTCGCGGCGACCGTCACGGGACGGGGCGCTCGCTTGAAGTGCTGCGGCTCCATCGTCGCTCCTGCCAAAGAGGCACCGCCGTCAGTGTAGCGCGTGCTTGTCCGTCGGAGCCGCGAGCTGCGGGAAGAGCGCCTGGTCGATCGCCTGCACGTAGGTGGAAACGTCGGCAGGGCCCGGCACGAGGATGTGGCCGTTGATGAGCAGGTTCGGCACTGCCGCAACCCCGAGCGAGCGCAGCCGCTGCTCTTCGGCCGTGACTTCGTCCCGCCCCTGCTCGGCGTTTGCGAAGGCATCCGTAACGGTCGCGGCGACGCCGAGCGCGCGCCCGATCTCGCTCAATACGTTCCGATCGCCGATGTCGCGGCCGTGCTGGAAGAACGCCTCGAATACCGCATCGGCGACATCGCTCTGGCGACCCTCACCCGCTGCGAGCCTGATGAGGCGATGTGCCTCCAGAGTGTTGGGAACGCGCTCGATCCGATCGAAGCGGAACCCGATCCCGAGCACGCTGCCGGCCTCGGTGAGACCGCGCTGGGCGACCTCGAGGTCGACGCCGCGCGGCAGACGCGATGAGAGATAGTCCTTCCATGCGACCGGCTCGTCCCCGCTCACGCGCAGTCCATGCCAGCGGAGCGCGAGCACGGGCGCGCCGTACACGTTCTCGAGCGCCTGCTCGAGCCGGCGCTTACCGAGAAACGACCACGGGCACGAAAAGTCGGCGATGAAGTCGAGCTCGAGGCCCGGCTTCGTCGGCGTTGGAGTCTTGAGCTGGGTGTCCATGCCCACTATCTGGAGCGGCCTGGATTCGAAATCAACCCGGCCGGCGCCGTAGCTGCGCGGTGATCTGCATCGCCGTTTCGAGCGCGGTAAGGCCGGCCTCGCCGGTGACGACCGGCGTTCCCCCGGTCCGGATGCACTGGAGGAACGATTCGATCTCGGCCTTGAGCGCATCGCCCTGCTCGAGGCTCTGCTCCTCGATCGTCACCGGGAGCTGGCCCGGCTCCGGACGATCTGCGCGTTTTCTGATCACGGTCAGGATCTTCTGCTGCAGATCGATCGAGAGGTAGGCATCGTCCTCGAAGATGCGCAGCTTGCGTTCGGTCTTCAGGCTCACGCGACTCGCGGTAGCGTTCGCGACGCAACCGTTCTCGAAGCGGATGCGCGCGTTCGCGATGTCGATCTCGCCGGAGAACACCGGCGTGCCGATCGCATCGATCGAGGCGACGGGACTGCCGACGATGGTCTGCACGATGTCGAGATCGTGGATCATGAGATCGAGCACCACGTTGACGTCGGTGCCGCGCTCGCGATACGGCGCGAGCCGGTGGCATTCGACGAAGCGTGGCGTCGCCAGATACGGCTCGGCCGCGAGAATTGCCGCGTTGAAGCGCTCGAGGTGTCCCACCTGCAGCACGCGCCGGCGCTCGCGCGCGATGCGGATGAGCTCGCGCGCCTCGCCCGGCGTCTCCGTGATCGGTTTTTCGACGAGCACGTGCGCGCCCGCGTCGAGGAATGCGCGTGCGATCTCGAAGTGAGTCGGGGTCGGCGTCACGACGCTCACCGCGTCGACCGCCCCGAGCAGCTCGCGATGATCGGCGAGCGGGCGCGTGCCGAGCTCCGCGGCCACGCGCTCGCGCGCGTCCGCGGACGGGTCCGCGACCGCGACGAGCTTGCACGCGTGCGCCTGCGCGTACTTCTGCGCGTGGAAGCGACCCAGATAGCCCACGCCGATCACGGCGGCCCGGATGGTGTCCATGGTCGGGTATTATGCCCGCCCGCTTCCGCACCGCTTTCCCGAACGGGCGCACCGACGATGGCGTGGTCACGAATTCGAACCGCATGGAGCTCGCAGTCACGCGCGATACGCGAGCTCGCGATACTCGTCGCAGCGCTCGTCTTCGGTGTCTTCGCGATGCCGCTCATCATCCACGCCGCGGGACGTGAGGGCCTGGGCGCGTACGAAAACGGCGGTCCCGCGGCGCTTCTGCTCGATTCTCTCCGTGGGCTCGCCGGCGGACTCGTCGCCTTCTGGGCGGTCGCGCTCGGTCCGTACGCGTTCATCCTGCTGGGCCGCCTGGCATTCGCCGTGGCCCGCCGCCAGCGCGCGGAGCATCGCAAAGTGTGACGCAGATCGCACATGCGTGCCGGGCGCCTCTGACAAGCTTCCGGTTACAAGAGCAAGAAAACTCGGGAACTACCGATGAAACATCGCATGCGGCCGCACTGGCCGATACTCGCGCGCAGCCGGAATGCGCCCGAAGGTGAGTCGAACGTGAGCCGCCTGACCTTCGCCGTGCTCGGCGAATACGCGACCGAAGGTGAGAGCCGCGGCTACGACCCGTACGACACGAAAGACACGAACGACACGGGCCGCTCACGCGGCAAGGATCAGGTGCGATCGCGGCGCTGAGCGCGCCGCGTCTACTTCATCGTCGCCCGGCTTCGCTCGCGAATCGCGCGAAACTCGCTGTCCGGACTCCAGCTCGGAAAGCTTTCCTCGGCGGCGAGCTGGGCGCCCACCGCGTACAGAAGCTGCAGGTCCTCCACGGAGCCGCGCAGGTCCACGCCGGGGCGGTACTCGTCCGAGGGTTTGTGGTAGCGCGCGGCGACGTACTCGTCCTGCTGTTTCCTGCCCCACTCCGGCCCGTGCTCCCGATCGTCCACGCCCAGCTTGATGTAGAGCGACGGGACGCCGCGCTTCGCGAAATTGAACTGATCCGAGCGGAAGAAGAAGCCCTTCTCGGGGGTCGGTTCGGGCTCGATGCGACGGTTCTGCCGACGCGCCGCATCCGCGAGGTAGCTCTCGAGCTCCGAGGCGCCGTACCCGACGACGCGCACGTCGTGTGTCGGCCCGCCGAAGTACATGGCATCCATGTTGATCGCCGCGACGGTCTGTGCCAGCGGGAACACCGGGTTGTCGGTGTAGTACGCCGAGCCGAGCAAACCGGATTCTTCGGCCGTGACGGCCAGAAAAACGATCGATCGTTCCGGCGGCGTCCTGGCGCGCTTGAACGCATCGGCGATTGTGAGCAGCCCGGCGACGCCGGTCGCGTTGTCCTCGGCACCATTGAAAATGGTGTCCCCGGTGCGGCCGATCGCGCGCCCGAGATGGTCCCAATGCGCCATGTAGACGATGTACTCGCCGGAACGTTTGCTGCCGCGGATCAGCCCCGCGACGTTCGCCGAGTTCGAGCGGCGAATCGCGTTGCGCAGCGACGCCGACGCGGTCACACCTTCGAATGCGACCGGCTTGAATCCTTTGCGATTGGCGTTCGCCTCGAGGGTCGCGAAATCCTGGCCGGCAGCCTTGAACAGCTGCTGCGCGGCCTCGAGATCGATCCAGCCTTCGAAGTGCACGCGGTTCGCGTTGCCGTCTGCCGAGGTCTTGTCGAGCTGCGGCCCGGTCCAGCTGTTGACCACCGTTTCCCAGCCGTAGGCGGCGGGCTCGGTTTCATGAACGATGATCGCGCCGGTCGCGCCCTGTCGGGCGGCTTCTTCGAACTTGTACGTCCAGCGGCCGTAATAGGTGAGCGCACGGCCGCGGAAGAGCGATTCGTCGCCCGTCGCGAAACCCGGATCATTGATGAGAATCACGGCGGTCTTGCCGCGCATGTCGATGCCGGCGTAGTCGTTCCAGCCGAACTCCGGCGCGACGACGCCATAGCCGACGAACACGAGCGGACTTCCTTCGACGTCGACTGCGGGCACGGTCCGCTTGGTCCACAGGACGACGTTGCGCGGATACTCCAGGCGAGGAACGCCGGGGCGTCCGGCGAATTCGAGCCGTGCATCGGACCCGGCCGTGATCTCGACCAGCGGCACGGGTTGGAGGTAGCTCGACCCGACGGCAGGATCCAGCCCGATGCGCGTGAACGCGTCGGTCAGGTAGGCGAGCGTCTTTTCCTCGCCGCGCGTCGCCGGCTTGCGGCCTTCGAACTCGTCCGACGCGAGGCGGGCGATGTGCTGTTCGTAGAGCTGCGAGGACACGGGAGCCGGTGCTTTGGGTGTGGGCGCGCTACTCGCGCACGCAATGACGGCCAGTGGTACAAGACCAACGAAAGCCGAAGCACTTCTCATTCATCCAACTCCTGTAGGCCGGTAGACCCAGGCTGCGAGTGTCGTCAACGCGACGAGCGCCGCGTATGCCAGCACTCGCCAGGGCGTTCCCCGCAGAGCACCGTAAAAGCTGCCTGCCGAAGCAGCTGCAAGCAGCGTAAACAGTCCAATGGCGCGCGCCAGAGGCGCACGCTCCGCCGCGAGCCGGTCGGCGTGCTCCGGCAGTAGCAGGAATACGACCCATGTCAGCGCGAGCCCGACGGCGAGTGAAACTGTCGAGCCCGTCACTATTCCAAGGAGTACAGCGAGAGGTCGCATGCTGTCGCGGCGTGCGCCCACGCGGCACACTTGATGCTGCGGACCGCGCGCTCTAGTGTAACGCACGGAATCTACCGAACCTGCGAGCAGTTTAACGATGCCCAAGTCCCTGCGCCGCCCTGCCGGGTGGCTCGCCAGCTGCGCGGTCGCCGCGATGGTGCTGGCGGTCGCGAGCAGCACGCGCGCACCGGCAGGCACGTCGATCCTGCCCCCCGGCGCGATCGCGCCGACCGACAACCAGCGCCGCGTCGCCCGCAAGGTGGGCGACATCCTCGAGCAGGCGCACTACCGGCGCGCGGCGATCGACGATCGCCTCTCGGCGCAGGTCTTCGAGCGGTATCTCGATTTTCTCGACGGCCAGCGCAGTTACTTTCTCGCGAGCGACATCGCCGAGTTTCACGCGTATCGGCTGCGCTTCGACGACATGATCACCACCGGAGAGCTCGAGCCCGCCTATGCGATCTTCGCGCGGTTCCAGCAGAGAAACCGCGAGCGCATGAAGCAGGCGCTCGATCTGCTCGCGGTCGAGCCCGACTGGAACGGCGCCGAGTCCTTCGAGTTCGACCGGGAGAAGGCCGCGTGGCCGGCGAACGAGGCCGAGGTTCGCGAGCTGTGGCGCAAACGCGTGAAGAACGACGCGCTGTCGCTCCTCCTCACGGGCAAGAGCTGGAAAGAGGCGACGGACATCCTGCGCAAGCGCTACGAGCGCGTGTTGAAGCGCGTCGATCAGATCAGCACCGACGATGTGTTCGAGAATCTGATGAACGCGTACGCGCGTACCTTCGATCCGCACTCGAGCTACTTCTCGCCGCGAAGCTCCGAGGAATACCGCATTCAGATGAGCCTCAACTACGAGGGCATCGGCGCATCGCTGCAGCTCGTGGACGACTACGTCACGATCATCACGGTCATCGACGGCGGACCGGCCGCGGTCGCAGGGTCGCTCAACCAGAACGACCGGATCACGGGCGTGAGCCAGGGACACGGCGGGTTCACCGACGTGATCGGCTGGAGGCTCGACGACGTGGTGCAGCTGATCCGCGGCAAGGCAGGCACCACGGTGCGCCTGCAGGTGCTGCCGGCGGGCGCCGCGCCGGGAACCTCTGAAAGGATCCTCGAATTCGTGCGCAACAAGGTGACCCTCGAGGCGCAGGCTGCGCAGAAAGAGGTTCGCACCATCACACGCGGCGAGCGCACGCTGCGCGTCGGCGTCATCATCGTTCCGGGCTTCTATCAGGACATCGCCGCGCAGAACGCCGGCGATGAAGAATATCGCAGCACCACGCGCGACGTGCGCAGGCTCATCGGCGAGCTTCGCGAGCAGGGCATCGACGGCCTCGTGCTCGATCTGCGCGGCAACGGCGGAGGCTATCTCCCAGAGGCGACGGCGCTCACCGGCCTCTTCGTCGACCGCGGTCCCGTCGTGCAGTTGAAAGACACGACCGGGCGGCTCGAGGTGCTCGACGATCCGGAACCCGGCATCGCATACGACGGGCCGCTCGCCGTGCTCATCGACCGTTTCAGCGCATCCGCATCGGAGATCTTCGCGGGCGCGATCCAGGACTATCGTCGGGGCGTGGTGCTCGGCCAGCGCACGTTCGGAAAAGGCACGGTACAGAACCTCGTGCCGCTCGATCGGTGGTCGCCGCGGCCCGTGAACGGCCAGCTGACGGTGACCATCGGCAAGTTCTACCGCGTCACCGGCGAGAGCACGCAGCACCGCGGCGTCGAGCCCGACGTACCGCTGCCCTCGCCTATCGACCTCGAAGAGGTCGGCGAGAGCGCGCTCGAGGCGGCGCTGCCGTGGGATCGTATCGCCGGCGTGCCCTTCCGCGCGGATCACCAGGCGTTCGCGCCGATTGCCGTGCTCGCCGTCGAGGAAGACGCGCGCGCGCAGCGCGACCCCGACTATCGCTGGCTCGTCGCAAACATCGCGGCAGACGAAGACCTGCGCGCTCGCCGCACGGTTTCGCTGAATCTCAAGGAACGACAGGACGAGCGCACGCGCCTGGAGCGCGAGCGCCTGCAGCTCGAGAACAATCGCCGGCTCGCGAAAGGCCTGCCCGCCGCGAAGTCCATCGAGGAGATCGAGACCAGCGACGCGCCCGATATCGTGCTCGCCCAGGCGGCCGAGATCATGGCGGATATGGTCGGCGGCCCGCAGACTAGTCAGACGGTACAAAGGAAATAATGGTGTTGTAGTTGACTACAACACCATTAGCCTAATACAATTCCCTCCGTTGTTGCCCGGCCCTCCCCGCCGGGTCGGAGAGTTCCCTATGCGCCTTTCCGCGCTCGCGTCTTCGGTCGCCGCCACGGCGCTTCTCGTGGCTGGCTGTGGCAGTCCCTCGTCGGGCAAGGACTCCGCGGCGAAGGCCAAGCCGGCCGAAGAGGACACCGCCATCCCGGTCGAGGTCGTGCAGCCGAACCGCGCCGAGATGCTCGCGACCTATTCCGGCACGGCGACGCTCGAAGCGGAAGCGGACGCCGACGTGATCGCGCGAGTCGCCGGCGAAGTGCGCCGGATCCTCGTCGAGGAAGGTGACCGCGTGCGCGCGGGCCAGCTCCTCGCCGCGCTCGATGATCGCCAGCTGCGCCTCGAAGTGGCGCAGGCCCGCGCCGCGCTCGCGAAACTCGAACGCGACTACAACCGGCAGATCGAGCTGCACCAGAAAGGGCTCGTGGCGGCGGGTACGTTCGAAGGCCTGAAATTCGACCTCGACAACCTTCGTGCGACGCATGACCTCACGCAGCTGCAGCTCTCCTACACGCAGATTCGCGCGCCCTTCGCCGGCATCGTCGCCGCGCGCAACGTGAAGCTCGGCCAGACGCTCGAGCCCGGCACCGCAGTGTTTCGCGTCACGGATCCGATGCCGCTCAAAGCGGAGGTGTTCGTGCCGGAGCGCGAGCTCGCGCGACTGCGCCCGGGCCAGCCGGCGGCGATCCAGGTGGATGCTCTCGCAGACCGCACTTTCGCCGCGCGCGTATCGCTCGTCTCGCCGACCGTGGATGCGAAGACGGCCACGTTCAAAGTCACCGTGGAAGTCGAAGACCCTCGTGGCGAGCTGAAGCCGGGAATGTTCGGTCGCATTGGCATTGTGTTCGAACGGCGCCCCGAAGCGCTGCAGATCCCGCGCGTCGCGCTGGTGGAAACGGACGGCGAAGCCGCCGTGTTCATCGTCCAGGACGGCCTCGCCCGGCGTCGGGCGATTCGCACCGGACTTGCGAATGCCGGCAGCATCGAGATCACCGAGGGTCTCGCCGGAACCGAGCGCGTGGTGGTCGTCGGCCAGAGCGCGCTCAAGGACGGCAACAAGGTCAAGGTCGTAAGCCTCGACGCACCGCCCGAAAAAGCCACCGCTCGCCGCTGATTGCCGGTTCCCGGCAGCGCACCTCAGAGGCTCGAACGATGCAGCTCGTCGATTTCGCGATCCGCCGCCGCGTGACGATCGCCATGGCGACCGTCGCCGTCATGCTCCTCGGCGCGATCTCGCTGTCGCGCCTGAAGGTGAACCTGCTTCCGGACCTCTCGTATCCAACGCTCACGATTCGCACCGAGCTGCCGGGCGCGGCACCGCTCGAAGTGGAGAATCTCGTGACGCGGCCGATCGAGAGGCCGCCGGCGTCATTCGCAACGTGCGCACGGTGCGATCGGTTTCTCGGTCCGGCCAGTCCGACGTCATCCTGGAGTTCGTGTGGGGCACCGACATGGACTTCGCGGGCATCGAAGTCCGGGAACGAATCGACCTGCTGCAACTGCCGCTCGAAGCGACGCGCCCGCTCCTCCTGCGCTTCGATCCGTCTACCGAACCCGTGCTGCGGATTGCACTCGTCGATGAGTCGACGCGCGACACGCCCGCTGCGGCGGAGCGGCTGAAATTCCTGCGGCGCTTCGCGGACGATCGACTCAAGCCGGAAATCGAAGCGATCGAAGGCTCGGCCGCGGTGAAGGTGAGCGGCGGATTCGAGGACGAGATCCAGATCTACGTCGATCAACAACGGCTCGCGCAGCTGCGACTTTCGATCGAACAGGTCGCGGCGCGCATCGGCGCGGAAAACGTGAACCTCTCGGGCGGCCGCCTCGAGCAGGGTTTACAGCGTTTCCTGGTCCGCACGGTGAACGAATTCGAGTCGCTCGAGGACATGGCGAATGCCGTCATCGCGACCGTGAACGGCCAGCCGGTGTACCTGAAGGACGTCGCGCGCGTCGAACGTGGCCACAAGGATCGCACCGCCATCACGCGGCTCGACGGCCGCGAGTGCATCGAGCTCGCCGTCTACAAGGAAGGCGATGCGAACACGGTACAACTCTCGTCGGGTGTCAACCAGCGCCTCGAAACGCTGAAGAAGACGCTCCCGACCGAGACCGCTCTCGTGAGCGTATACGACCAGGCGCAGTTCATCTCGAGCGCGATCGGCGACGTGCGCGATGCCGCGCTGTGGGGCGGGCTGCTCTCGGTGCTCGTGCTCTACTTCTTCCTGAAGGATGCGCGCGCGACCGTGGTGACCGGCATCGTGATACCGGTGACGGTCGTCGGCATCTTCGTGCTGATGTACGCCTTCGACCTCACGCTCAACGTGATGTCGCTCGGCGGCATTGCCCTGTCGGTCGGAATGCTCGTCGACAACTCGGTCGTCATACTCGAGGCGATCGCCCGTAAGCGCGAAGCCGGACTCGGACCGCTCGAAGCGGCGCGCGCCGGCACGGCGGAAGTCGCCATGGCGGTGACGGCCTCTACGCTCACCTCGGTGGCGGTCTTTTTTCCGATGGTGTTCGTGAGCGGTATCGCGGGACAGCTGTTCCGTGACCAGGCTCTCACGGTCACCTTCGCGCAGCTTCTCTCGCTGCTCGTCGGCCTCACGCTCGTGCCGATGCTCGCGGCGCTGCGCGACAGGGTGCGCGCCGATGCCGCCGCGCCGGCAACCGCAGGATCTGCCGCCCGCCGCCGTTATCTCGCGCGCGGGCTTGGATTCGTCGTGAGACAGATTCGCCGCGGCGCTGCTTTCCTCGAAAGCGGCCTCGCGTTCCTGCTGCGTCCCTTCGTGATCGCGACTCAGACGTCGTTCGTGGCCCTCGATCGACGGTACCCGGACATGCTGCGCTGGTCGCTCGCGCATCGCGCCATCGTGCTCGGCGCAGCCATTGGCGTATTCGCGCTCACGCTCGTGGTGCTGCCGCGGCTCGGCACCGAGCTCATCCCGCACCTCTCCCAGGGTGAATTCTCGGTGAAGCTGCGCCTGCCAGCCGGTACACCGCTCGAGAGCACTGACCGCGCAATGGTTCTCGTGCGCGAGGCGACCGCGGACCTGCCGGCTGTCACGCGCGCGTATGGCGTGGCGGGCACCGGCAATCGCCTGGATGCGAATCCGGTGGATTCCGGTGAGAACACGGGCAAGCTCGACGTCACACTCGCGGAACCCGCGGCGGAGAGCACGGTGATGAGCGCGCTGCGCGAGCGGCTCGCCAATCTCGCGGGCGTACAGTCCGAGTTCAGCCGCCCCGCACTGGTCACGCTCGCGACGCCCATCGAGGTCGTGCTCGCCGGCTACGATCTGGAACGCCTCGGCGCCGCGGCAAACGCCGTGCGAGCACGTATGGATGCGAGCGGCCAGTTCCGCGATATCCGCTCTTCGATCGAGGGTGGCCATCCCGAGATTCAGATCGTGTTCGACCAGGAGCGCGCCTCGCAGCTGGGACTCACGACGCGCGACATCGCCGACGGCATCGTGAGTAACGTGCGCGGCGATGTGGCCACACGCTACCGGTGGCGGGACAAGAAAATCGACGTGCTCGTGCGCAGCGTCGATACGCGGGCCGCAAGCCTCGAGCAGGTGGCGAACCTCATCGTCAATCCCGGTTCCGAGCGACCGGTGACGCTCGGCGCGGTGGCCGACGTACGCCTCGCAACGGGGCCCTCCGAAGTGCGGCGTGCAAACCAGGAGCGCGTCGCGGTGATCTCCGCGGCACCGGTCGGTGTCGATCTGGGGGCCGCCACGGCCCGTGCCGAACGCATCGTCGCGGACACCGCCCTTCCGGCAGGTGTGACCGCAACCGTCACGGGGCAGAGCGAAGAGATGCGGGAGAGCTTCCGCTCGCTCGCGCTCGCGTTCGCGCTGGCCGTGTTTCTCGTCTATCTCGTCATGGCCTCGCAGTTCGAGTCGCTGCTGCACCCGTTCGTCATTCTCTTCACGATCCCGATGGGTCTGATCGGCGCAGTGTGGGCCTTGTTCGCCGTGGGAACGACGCTCAACGCGATCGCTCTGATCGGGCTCATCATGCTGGCGGGTATCGTCGTCAACAACGCGATCGTGCTGATCGATGCGATCAATCAGGCGCGCGAAAGAGGCCGCGAAAAGATTGAAGCGATCCTCGAGGCCGGCCGCACGCGGCTGCGGCCCATTCTGATCACGGCCGTAAGCACCATCCTCGGACTCCTTCCGATGGCGATCGGGGTGGGAGAAGGTGCGGAGATTCGCCGGCCCATGGCCGTCACGGTGATTGGCGGCATCCTGGTCGCAACCGTGCTCACGCTGATCGTCATCCCCGTGCTCTACGCGGTGCTCGATCGCAAGCGGTATGTCGAAATTCCCGCCTCCGGCGCCCTCTCCGCGCCCAGCGAGGGCACAGCGTGATTCATACCGATTTCGCGCTGCGCCGGCCCGTGACGACGCTGATGAGCGTGGCCGCGATCGCGGTACTGGGCATCGTGGCAGCGAAGCTGCTGCCCCTCGAGCAGTTTCCGGACATCACGTTTCCCTTCATGGGCGTGACGATCCCCCATCCCGGCTCGACACCGGAGGAGACCGAGGAGCTCATCACGCGACCCGTCGAAGACGCGCTCGCGACGCTCGTCGGCATCGAGGAGATGCGGTCCGTCTCGAACGAGAACGAAGCGACGTTCGAGATCCGATTCGGCTGGGGCACGGATGTCGATGCTGCGAGCTTCGAGGTTCGCACAAAACTCGATTCGATCCGTGCGCAGCTGCCGAAGAGCGCCGACCGCATCCTGATGTTCACCGCATCCTCCGCAGACCAGGCGGTCGTCACTCTTCGCCTGTCCGCGGAAGGCGACCTTTCATCGCAGTACGACCTGCTCGATCGGTATCTGAAGAAGCCCATCGAGCGGCTCGACGGCGTCGCCCGGGTAGTGCTCGCCGGCGTCGAGCCGCGCGAAGTGCGCATCCTGGTCGACTCCGGCAGGATCGCGGCGCATGGCATCGATCTGCCGCAGCTCGTGCGGCTGCTCGAGCGCAGCAACTTTTCGGTGAGCGCCGGCCAGATCACGACCCAGGGTGAGCGGCTCTCGGTGCGCCCGATCGGCGAGTTCCGCTCGCTCGAGGACGTCCGCTCGCTCGTCATCCAGGGAAACGTGCGCATCCGGGATGTGGCACAGGTCGAGCTCGTGAGCCCGGAGCTTACGCTGCGCAGGCATCTCGACGGGCGACCGGCGGTCGGCCTCGAGGTATTCAAGTCCACGGACGCGAACATCGTGGACGTCGTCGATCGCGTTCTCGAGGTGGTCGATCGCGCAGACGAGCTGCCGCAGATGCAGGGCATCACCGTGTTCGTCATGGAGGATCAGGCGGACGCGATCCGCCAGTCGCTCGCGGAAGTGCGCATCGCAGGTCTCATCGGCGGGGCGTTCGCTTTTGTCGTGCTCTTCCTCTTCCTGCGCCACTGGCCAACCACGCTCATCGTGAGCCTCGCGGTGCCTCTATCGCTGCTTTGCACGCTGGCCGCACTCTATTTTTTCGGGCTATCCATCAACGTCATGACGATGATGGGAATGATGCTCGCGATCGGCATGCTGGTCGACAACGCAGTGGTCGTTACCGAAAGCGTCTACCGACACCGCCAGCTGAACCCGGCTGAGCCGCGCGCCGCGACGCTTGCCGGCGTGCGCGAGGTCGGCGTCGCAACGCTCGCAGGTACTGCGACCTGCGTCGTGGTGTTCCTGCCGATCCTGTTCGGCGCGCGTAATCAGATCACCATCTTTCTCACGCACGTCGCGATACCGATCGTCGTGGCGATGACGGCCTCTCTGATCATCGCCCAGACATTGATTCCAATGCTCACGGCACGGTTCGCCCCACCGCCCGAAGTGCGATCCGGCAGCTGGTTTGCGCGCCTGCGCGACGGCTACGCGCACGCACTTGCGTGGACCTTGCATCATGGCGGCAAGACGGCCGGCATCCTCGGCGGCGTGATCGCGCTCACCGTGGCACTCATCGTCCTGTCGGCGAAGTTCCCGGACCGCCTGCTGAAATTCGACATGTTCGCGCAGGACGCCGGCCGACAGGTGTTCGTCCAGTATCACATCCAGGGCGTGCATCCGCTCGCGCGCGTCGAAGCCGCTGTCGACACGATCGAGGGCTTTTTCGATAGCCAGCGTGACGCGCTTGGAATTCGCAGCATCTATTCCTTCTACGAGCAGAACCGTGCAGGCACGATCCTGGTGCTGAAAGCGCCCGAAGACGGCGGCATGAAACCGATGGAGTTCATCGCCCGCACGGGCGATCGGCTTCCCGAGATCATCATCGGCGAGCCCGGCTTCGACTTCGACGACGAGGGCTCGATCGGCGGCGAGCGCTTCAGTGTGCAGCTCACCGGGGAATCGACCGAGCGCCTGGCGGTGATCGCCGAAGACATCGCGCGCGTGCTGCGATCGGTCGAGGGACTCGAGACCGTGCGCTCGGAGGCGAAGGAAGGCGACGAGGAAGTGCAGATCGTCGTCGACCGGGCGCGCGCCGCCGCGCTCGGCCTCGACCCGCGAACCATCGCCGCGGCGGTCAGCGCCGCGATGCGCGGCGACAAGCTGCGCGAGTTCCGGGGACCGGATCGGGAGCTCACGATGCGGCTTGCATTCCGCGAGTCCGACAAGCAGAGCGTCGATGACCTCGCGCGTTTTCCGCTGTTCCTGCCGGACGGCCGGCAGGTCGCGCTCGGCGCAGTCGCAACGTTCCGCCTCGCGCGCGGCCCGCGCGCGATCGAGCGCACGAACCGTCTCACCTCGGTCATCCTCAGCGGCAACCTCGAGCAGGGCGCTACGCTCACCGCGGTGAAGCCGCGTGTCGAAGCACTGCTCAAGAGCTACCAGCTGCCGCCGGGTTACACGTGGAAATTCGGCCGCGGCTTCGAGAACCAGGACGAGGCGAGCATGACGATGGTGTTCAACCTGCTGCTCGCGATCGCGATGATCTACCTCGTGATGGCGGCGGTCTTCGAGTCGACGCTCTATCCGCTGTCGATCATCACCTCGATCGTGATGGCGATCATCGGCGTGCTCTGGTTTCTCTTCGCCACACGCACGACGGTGACCTTCATGGCGCTGATCGGCGTGCAGATACTCATCGGTGTCGTCGTCAACATCGGCATCGTGCTGGTGGCGCACATCAACGAGCTGCGCGCTTCGGGACTCGAGCGGTTGGAGGCGATCGTGCAGGCGGGCCGGGACCGCCTGCGTCCCATCCTCATGACTACGCTCACCGCCTCGCTCGGTCTCCTGCCGCTCGCGGATCTGATTCCGTTCGTCGATCGCGAGGCGCAGCTCGCGGTCGGCATCGGCGGCCCGTCCTACTCGCCGATGGCGCGCGCGATCATGGGAGGGATGCTGTTCGGCGCGGTGACCTCGCTCTTCATCGTGCCGTCGTTCTACGTCTGGCTCGGCGATGCGATCCGCGCGACGCGGCGCTTCTTCGCGAGCACGCGCCCGCGGCTCCTCAGCGCATCAGGACCCTGAAGAGATCCCAGGTATCCTCGGCCAGCACGTTCGGCATGCGTGCGGCTTCCGCACCGACTGCCTGACCGGACAGCGCATCGCCTTCGGAGAAGGCGAGCGCCTCCGCGGTCGGTACGGTGTCCGCAGCGGCACGGTAGCGCGCGTTCTGCTTGAGCCGCTCGGTGCGCGCGCGGATCTCCTGGGCGATGTTGGCTCTCTCGAACAACACCGCACGCGCGCGGGCGATCTGGCCCATGAGCGCTTCGCACTCGGTGCGCGCGCCGTACTGGTCGCTCACTTCACGCCGCGCGGTGGCCTCCTTCGCGAGCGTCACGAGCTGCGTCTTCACGAGCTTCGCGCACATGACCTCGGCATACGCGATGACGGCGAGATTGATCGCCCGGCGAGACTCGATGGAGAGCCCGCCGAACTCCGGGAGCGCCTCGGCCTCCAGGGCCTGCATCGCTGCACGTGCTTCCCCGTGAACCGTCTCGGCGCCGGTGAGCACGCCGCGCGCGCCCGCGAGCGCGCGTTCGACGCGCCGCCGCGCGAAGTAGTGCCAGAGGCGTGAGAGCCGCGCGCGTGCGCGTTCGCCCTCGGCGACGCGCTCGCGCGCCGCGGCGAGCTCGCCTTCGGCCGCGCGGAGCCTGCCCTCGATCTCCTGCCGGCGCGCGAACTGGCGCCGGTTGCACTCTGCGAGGTGCAGCCGCCGCTCGCGCTCCTCCTGCTGGCGCCCGAGATCCGCGACGAACTGCTCGAGCAGCTCGCGCCCGCTCTGCCAGAGACCGCGCAGCTGGTAGAAGACGAGCGCCGGATAGGCGGTCTCCGACACTCCCAGGCGCGTCTCGAGGGTACCGAGCATTTCCTGCACGCGCTGAGTCGCGCCTTCCTGCTGCTTGATGCGATCCTTCAGGCGGTAGATTTCTTCCTGCAGCTCGCCGTAGGCCTTCTTGAGCTCGGCGCGGTTCTTGAAAAGCGCGACGACGCGGTGCTCGTCTGGCGCCGCGTCGTCGGGACGGACGTTCAGCTTGAGGAATCCGAGTTGTCGCACGATTGTCAGTGCCTACGGCACACTATCTACGGGGTTCGCCCTGCGAACCCCGTAAGAAGTCGGGCGCAGCCCGTTAGAAGCGGTGCCCGCGCTCCACGCAATATTCGAGCCATTTATTTAGCATGACGTTGCGGGCCCAGCACTGATGTAGTTCACGCTCCGTCCGCCCGCGTTCGGGCTGCCCTTCCCACGACTGCGCTTCCGCGAGCCGGGCGTCGTGATACACGCGTACCCGCATGTCGGGCCTCTCCAGGCGGCTGTAGCCCTCGTCGATGAGATAAGTCAGCCGCAGGGTCGTCGTGTAGGGGCCGCGTTCGTTCACGTTGAGAAGAAGGTCACAGTCGCCTTCCACCGTGGACCGGTGCCGCCCCGCGAGGCGAGACGGCTCGCCGGTGAGCCAGGCGAGGCGGATGTAGTTGCTCTCGTAAAGGCCCATGAGCGCGGCGAAGCTGCGCGGCCGCGCGCGCCAGGAAACGATCGTCAACGTATCGTCGAGCATCGCGTCC
Organism: Gammaproteobacteria bacterium; assembly: GCA_052389755.1. Classification (GTDB taxonomy): domain Bacteria; phylum Pseudomonadota; class Gammaproteobacteria; order Steroidobacterales; family Steroidobacteraceae; genus JBQTHP01. The sequence continues at coordinate 2,489 of JBQTHP010000085.1, read as the reverse complement.
GACTATATCGCACGTCGGCAGAGGCGCAAGCCGTGCACGTCGCACGCTTTTGCTGCTTGCAAGTTCCGTTCTAGGGACGGAGACGGCGTTCGATGCCCGTGGTATTGAGGATGCGACTTGCGATCTCTTCGATGGAGCACTCGGTGGTGTCGATCGACGGAATCTGATAGCGGGAAAACAGCGACTCTGCGCTGCGCAGCTCGAACTGCACCTGCTGGCGCGAAGCGTAGCGGCTGTCCGGTCTGCGCTCGTTCCTGATCTGCATCAGGCGCTCCGGCCTGATCGTGAGCCCGTAGAGCTTGCCCCGGTGCACGTTGAGCCGCGCCGGCACCGCGCCCGCCTCGAGGTCGTCTTCGGTCAATGGATAGTTCGCGGCGAAGATGCCGTATTGAAGCGCCATGTAGACGCAGGTCGGTGTCTTGCCGACGCGCGAGACCCCGATGAGGATCACGTCGGCGTGGGCGTAATCCCCACCGGTGCCGTCGTCGTTCGCGAGCGCGAAGTTCGTCGCGTTGATCCGGGTCGTATAGGCGGCCAGATCGGCGATGCCGTGCGCACGGCCGGCGCGATGCGTGGAGCGCGTCTGCAGCTCGCGCTCGAGCGGACCGACGAACGCGGCGAAGAAATCGAGGAACAGCGCGTTGCTGCGCATGACGATCTCGCGCAGCTCATCCTGCACGAGCGTCGAGAAGATGAGGGGGCGTACACCCTCTTCCGCCGCGGCTCTGTTGATCCTGCGCACCGTTTCCTCTGCCTTGTCAACGCTCGACACAAATGGCAAAGTCACCGGCCGAAATTCGAGCCCGTCGAATTGCGTCAAAAGACTGTGGCCCATCGTCTCCGCAGTCACGCCGGTCTGGTCGGATACGAAGAACACGGTTCGACGGCTCACAGCTTTCGAAGTGTTCCACCGCGCTGCGGGTGGAGCAAGGTCACGAGGGATCTTTTTTTGAACCCCTACGTCATCCCGTTCGAGCGCGTGCGCCTGCGCGACGTCGAGACGGTCGGCGGCAAGAACGCGTCGATCGGCGAGATGATCGGCTCGCTCGCGAGCCTCGGTCTGCGCGTGCCCGGCGGCTTCGCGACGACCGCGCAGGCCTACCGGGCCTTCCTGCAGCAGGGCGGTCTCGATGCGCGGATCCGCGATGCGCTCGCCGATCTCGACGTCGATGACGTGACGAAGCTCGCCGCGACCGGCGCGCAGGTCCGCGGATGGATTCTCGCGACGCCGTTCCAGGCCGCGCTCGAGCGGGCGGTGATCGGGGAGCTCGCGCGCATGAGCGTCGGCCGGGAGACCGCGGTTGCGGTACGCTCATCGGCGACCGCCGAGGATCTGCCGGAGGCATCCTTCGCCGGCCAGCAGGAGACGTTCCTCAACGTCCGCGGCGAGGCGAACGTCCTCACCGCGATGCACGAGGTTTTTGCTTCCCTCTTCAACGACCGCGCCATCGCCTACCGCGTACATCAGGGATTCGACCATTCGCTGGTCGCGCTCTCGGCTGGCATCCAGCACATGGTGCGCAGCGACCTCGCCTCGAGCGGCGTCATGTTCACGCTCGACACCGATACCGGTTTTCGCGACGTCGTCTTCATCACCTCGTCGTACGGCCTGGGCGAGACCGTCGTGCAGGGCGCGGTGAATCCGGACGAGTTCTACGTCTACAAGCCGGCGCTGCGCGCGAATCGCCGCTCGATCCTGAGGCGCAATCTCGGTGGCAAGGCCATCAAGATGATCTACGCCGAGGCTGGCTCCGGCGAGCGCGTCGCGACCGTCAACGTGCCCGAGGCCGACCGGATGCGATTCTCGATCGACGACGATGACATCGTGCAGCTCGCGAAGCAGGCGCTCCTGATCGAGGAGCACTACAAACAGCCGATGGACATCGAGTGGGGCAAGGATGGGACCACGGGCGAGATCTACATTCTCCAGGCACGCCCGGAGACGGTGCACAGCCGCACCGGTCGGACGATCCAGCGCTACACGCTGAAGGGCCGCTCGCGGGTACTCGCCACCGGCCGCAGCATCGGTCAGCGAATCGGCGCAGGGCCCGCGCGCGTCATCCGGAACGTCGCGGAGATGGCGCGGGTGCAGACGGGCGACGTGCTCGTCGCCGACATGACCGATCCAGACTGGGAGCCGGTCATGAAGCGGGCATCGGCGATCGTCACCAACCGGGGCGGGCGCACCTGCCACGCGGCGATCATCGCGCGAGAGCTCGGCATACCCGCGGTCGTCGGCTGTGGCGATGCCACCTCGCGCGTGCGTGAAGGTCAGGAAGTCACCATCTCCTGCGCGGAGGGCGACACCGGCTACGTGTACGAGGGTCAGCTCGAATACGAGCGCAAGCAGATCGAGCTCGATTCGCTGCCGAACCTGCCCGTGAAGATCATGATGAACGTCGGCAATCCCGACCGCGCCTTCGACTTCGCGGGCATTCCGCACAACGGCGTCGGGCTCGCGCGGCTCGAGTTCATCATCAACCGCATGA
>JBQTHP010000084.1:0-19663 GCA_052389755.1 Gammaproteobacteria bacterium | reverse complement strand
CTTCGGCGAGACTGCGACGCGAGTCCGGCAGCTCGGACTCGAGGCTCTGCAAGTCGTTGCAGGCGAGGGGAGCTCCGCTTCTCAGCACCCGGCCGGTGACGCTGGTATCCCGTTCCGGGGAGTCCGCGATCGCGAATGTCAGCAGCTGCATCCTTCGATCGTTCGCGCCCGCCCACACCGTAGGCCGCGCGGTGCGCGTGCCGGGCTCGATCAGCGAGACGACGGCTGCTGCATAACCACCGACGCCGGTTGCGAGTCTGCATGCCTCCGCAAGCAGCTCCCGGCGCTCGCGGACGCGCACCACGGCGGTGGTGGTTCCGCTCAGCATCCTGAGCACCCTCGTGAGCCGCGCGATGCTCGTTTCCTGCTGACGACGCCCCTTCCGCAACGCTGCGTGCTCCAATGCCCGTTCCACTGCCGGCACGAGCCGCGCCATGCTCGTCTTCAACACGTAGTCCACCGCGCCGCGTTTCAGCGCTTCGATCGCCCGCTCCTCGCCGATCGTCCCCGAGACAAACACGAATGGAACGTCCGGCGCGCACTCGCGCGCGACAGCCAGTGCCTCGAGGCCTCCGAAGCTGGGAAGCTCGAAATCGGAGAGGATCACGTCTGGCTGGAAATCCTGCAGCTCCTGCCGCAGTGCCGCTTCCGTCTCGACGCGGCGCCAGATGCACGCGACACCGCCATTCTTGAGCTGCCGTGCCGCCAGCTCCGCGTCGCTTGCCGTGTCTTCGACGAACAGGACTTTCAGGGCATCCATGCTCAACGCGCCTCCCGGCTCGCCACGGTGAAGTAGAACGTGGCGCCCTCGTCCGGCCGACTCTCCGCCCAGATCCTTCCGCCATGACGATGCACGATGCGTTGCACGATCGACAGCCCGATGCCGGTGCCCTCGAACTCCTCGGCCGAATGCAGGCGCTGGAACGCGCCGAACAGCTTGTCGGCATACTTCATGTCGAACCCGGCGCCGTTGTCGCGCACGAAATAGATCGGCTCGTCATCGCCGTGTTCCTTCGCGTCGATCTCGATGCGCGCATCCGCGCGGCGGCGCGTGAACTTGAATGCATTCGACAACAGGTTGATGAAGACCTGCTCGAGCAGCGACGCATCGCCGGAGCAGCTCGGAAGCGCACCGATCACGACGCGGGCCCGGTGTTCCTTCTCCTTGGCAGCAAGCTCGTCGACGACGCGCCGCGCCAGCGCCTCGATGTCTACTGTTCGTCGCACGATCGGCTGCCGGCCGTATCGCGACAGCATCAGCAGATCATCTATGAGAAGACCCATGCGATCGGCGCCAGCCAAAGCCTTCTGCACCAACCGGCGACCCTCCTCCGGCATGGCCGCTCCGTAGTCCTCCGAGAACATCTGGCAGTAGCCTCGCACCGCTCGCAGCGGCGCCCGCAGATCGTGCGAAACGGAATACGAGAATGCTTCTAGCTCCTTGTTGGCCGCTTCGAGCTCGTGCGTCCGTTCCTGCACCCGCTGCAACAGCTCTTCGTTTTCGATCTGAAGCCGTCGCATCGCCAGCGCGCGACCGAGTACCGGCAGTACGACGTTCAGGCTGAAGGGTTTCTGGATGTAATCGAGCGCGCCCGTGCGCATCGCCTTGACGGCCGTGTCGATCGTGCCATGGCCGGTCATGACGACGCCGGCGAGGTGCGGATCGCGCCGTCGCGCCGCCTCGAGAAGCGCAATGCCGTCCATCTCCGGCATCATCAGGTCCGTCAACATGAGATCGAACGGCTGCTCGGCAAGCGCGGCGAGCGCCTGTTCCGCAGACGTGAATCCCCGCGTCGCATAACCCTCCATCTCCAGCGTCTTGCGAAGCGCGTTCATCTGCGCCGCTTCGTCGTCGACGATGAGCAGCCGAGCGCGAGGTGAGGCGGTCACGCGAGCTTCTCCACCGGCGCGTCGGTAACCTCGGCAAGCGCCGCGCGGAGCTCCGGCATTTTCGGCGGCTTGCTCAGCACGCGACTCACGTGAGCCGGCAGATCGTTCTCCGCGACCATCCGCTGTCCCCAACCCGTGAGCAATATCACCGGCGTGCTCGGCGAGACAGCATTTACGGCCGAAGCGACCTTCCTCCCATCCACGTACGGCATGCCCAGGTCCGTCACGACCACGGCGAACGGCCTGCCGCTTCGATGGGCGGCGAGAAACGCATCGATTCCCGCCTGCCCCCCGTCCGCGGACTCGATCAGGTGGCCGTCCGCCTCGAGCGTCACGCGCAGGCACTCCGAGAGCAGCGGGTCGTCATCGACGAGCAGAATGCGCAGCCGCTGAGAGGGCACAGACGAGGCGGCCGCACTCACCTTCCCGTCCAGCGCGGCCTTCGGCGCCGGGAACGACAGGCGCACCGTTGTGCCCTGGCCGAGCCGGCTCTCGATCTCGAGCTCCGCGCTGTGCCGCTGAACCATTCCGTAGACCATGGCGAGGCCGAGCCCGGTCCCCCGTTCGCCCTTCGTCGTGAAGAACGGCTCGAGGCACCGCCGCCGCGTCTCCTCATCCATCCCGACGCCGCTGTCCGTGACCTCCACGTCGACGCACCTTCGGCCTCCCGGGTCTCGATCGCTCACGCGCGTGCGCACGGTCAGCGTGCCGCCTGCCGGCATTGCATCGACCGCGTTGAAGATGAGATTCGTGAGCGCATCGCGGATCTCCGCGTCGGCACCCATGAACTCCGGCACATTCTCCGCAAGCTCCGCTTGCAGCTCGATCATCGAGCCGTACTGCTGGGGCACGTCTCTCCACCGCGCTCGCGTCAGCTCGAGAACCTGCCGCACGAGCCGGTTCAGGTCGACCTTCGCCAGCACCAGCTGCGGCTCCCGCGGGCGGTAGAATTCCCGCATGCGCGCGACGGTCGCCGCCACATCGTCGATCGCCTGCTGAATCGTCTTGAGGCAATCGCGCGCCCGCTCGCTCAGTGAAGGCTCCCGCTCCAGCAGAAACTGCGTGTAGAGCGATACAGGCGAGATGGCGTTGTTGATGTCGTGCGCGATGCCGCTCGCCATCTGACCAAGCGCGCGGAGCCGCTCCTGCTGCAGCACCGTGTGCTGCGTCTGTCGCAGGTCGTCGTAGGCACGCTGCAGGGATCCGTAAAGCTGAGCCTGGTTCGATGCGAGCGCGACGTGCGCGCTCAACTGCAGCAGGAACTCGCAGTCCGCGCTCTGGAACGCCTCCTCGCGACGGCTCGCCGCGATCAGAACGCCGAACACCTGGCTCTCGACCTGAAGCGGCGCGACCACGAGCGACCGCAGCCCGCCGCGTGCCAGGCGCTGCGGGAACGCGAACTGAAGCTTGCGCACGTCGGGCTCGTAGACGAGCTCCCCGCGTACGCAGCGCGACAGCCCGTTCTGATCGATCGGAACGTTCGCGTGCTCGTCGAGCGCCATTTCCACCGCGAGCGCGTGGCTGCGCGCGCCGACGGTGGTGACCGTAAGCGCCTCGGTCTCCGCGTCATAGCGGCACACCGCGGCGAAATCGATCGGCATGTGATCTTCCACGCTCCGCAGCACGACCTGGAAGATGCTCGGCAGATCGTGTCGTTCGCCGATGCCGCGCGTGATGTGCTGCAGAAGGTTGAGCCTGTTCAGTTGCTCCTGGATCCGCGTCAGCATGTGGTTGAACGCATCGGTGAGCAGGCCCAACTCGTAGGCCTTCGGCTTCTTCGCGCGCACGGAATAGTCGCGGCGGTCGGATACGGCCTTCGCCGTCTCTGCGAGCGACAGGATCGGGCCGGAGATCTGCAGCTGGAGGCGTCGCGAGACGAGGTAGGCGACGAGACACGAGAACGCGATGAGGAACGCGGCGACGAGGCCGTAGAGCCGCATCCGCTCGTACATCACACCCATGTCGTACTGCACGAACAAGGTGCCCATGCGCCGCTCGCCTTCGGTAACCGGCAGAAATCCGGCGAGCCGCCCGTTCGCGAATCGCAATCCCTTCTCCGCCTTCACCTCCTCCGATGACGGCAGCGCATTCACCGAACGCTCTTCCGGATACGTCGCAAACAAGGCTCCGCTCGCGTCGTACAGAGCTGCCGCGACGACGTGCGGATCGGCTTTCAGCGCCTTCAGGGTTTCTGTGGCGCCCTGCGCATCGGCGAAGGCGAGCGCTGCCGTGCTGTTCGTGGCAATCACTTCGCCCAGAGTCTCGAGCCGCTGAATCGTCGCTCGCCGGAAGGTCACCCACTCCGAAACGAACAACCCGGACGCGGTGAGCAAGAGCGCGATACCGCTCGTCACCAGCACGAAGGTGATCAGTGCTCGGCGGATCGGAACTGGACGCTGGTTCACGGTCATGGTGTCTACTACCTGCCCGTAGGACCGACGACGTCGGCGATGCGTAAGAGCTTCGAGCTGATGTTGAGCCCCGCACCGTTCGCTGCCGCGAGGTTGATCCGCAGTCGGATCCGGTGTCGCTCCTTCACGAATCCGATCATCACGCCCGGCTGCACGGCGTCGCTGACGACGAGGGTGCTTCGGCGTTCCAGACCAGCGAGCCGCGGGCGCAGCGTTGCGAGCTCTGCGCCCCCGACGTAGAGGATGTGGCACGCTCCGAGCTCCTGGACGTCGGTGTGCCGCTTCACGATGAGGGGTCGCCCCATCACCGCTTCGCCGCGAACCACCTCATCGAGATCCGCGCCGAACGGGTCCTTGCCGAGCACGCAGATGGCGAAGGGTGTCTGTGCTGTTTCGAAGGCCTCGGGCGGCCATTCCACGAACCGGGCGAAGTTGAAGAGGAATACGGCCTTGAGCTGCGATTCCGTGGGCGTGGCGGCCGCGGCGGCGGTGCCTGCTAGAGCAGCCAGCACACCGATCGAGACCAGCTTTCTCAGAATCCCCACAGTATCTTCCCGTGCACGCCGCGTTCGTACACGCTGCGCGAGGCGGCGGAACCGAACTCCGCATGCTTACCGTCGGACACATTGGTGCCGATAATGGAGATCTCGACCTTCGGCCGCACGCGCCACGCATAGCGCACGTTCACGGCCGTATAGTCCGGGACCCGCGGATTCGGCAGGTCATCGACGCGCCTGACGAACACGTCGATGTCGTGATCGTTCGCGATACGCCACGAAGAGCGCACGATCCACTGGTACTCCGGATCGTTCGCGAGATTGGGATTGTTCGCACCGACGGGGTCCGTGCTGCCGGCCTCGAGCCGCAGTTCCTCGCGAAGTCCGGTGACCCCGGCATTGATTCGCCACGCGCGCGCTACTTGCCAGCTCGCCTGCGCCTCGGCGCCATAAACTGATCCCTCGATCCGATTTTCCAGCACGCCCGGCACCTGCTGCCCGCTTCGCAGCTCGTCCCAGTCGTGATGGAACATCGTCAGCGACCAGCTGAGGCTCGGCACCGGCTGCGCGCGATAACCCAGCTCGACGACGTTCGCGACCTCGGATTCGAAATCCGGACCGCCGGCAATAAGGAAGGGCGGGGTCGGTGGCAGGACGACCTCCCGGTCGAGCCGCGAAGGCGCCCGTACCGCGCGCGAAGCCCTGCCCCACAGGAGCGACTGGTCGTCCGGCTCCCACGCGATCCGGATCGTCGGCAGGTACTCCACTCCCGTGTAGTCGTTGTGCTCGAGCTTGAGCCCACCCGTCAGCCGCACGCTCTCGGTCAAGGTGACCTGATCCTGAATGAAGAGATTCACCCAGTTCAGGTCGCGACTCGATGGAATGAAGCCGATCAGCAATCCTTGCCGCACTTCATCGCGAGCGTGGCGGTAGCCGCCACCCCAGAGCAGTCTGTGCGAACCACGGCTGAAACCGTGCTGGAACTCGAGATCGAAGATATCCGCCTTCGGCCGGAAGAGAACCGCCTCGTCGCGTTCAGCGTGATCCAGATAGGCCTGAATGCGAAGGTCCGAATCGCCCTCGAGTTGCGCGCTCCAGCGCGCGAGCACGTTCGCGCCCGACACCTCGGTCTCGGGAATTTCGATCGCCCCGGCGAACCCGCGATGCTCCGACCGCCCGTCGTACACATCGCCTTGAACGGTGAACATGCCGTTCGCTGCGTTCCAGTCCGTGCGGAACCCGGCCTGTACGCGATCCCAGCTGTTTCTCAGCGCAGTCCCGCTCGCGTTGGTCGTGTTCCCGAGGCCAGTCGCCTTTGCGTACACACGGTAGTGCCCGGTCTCGGCGGGCGCGCCTTTACCTAACGATCCACCGTATCGCAGCGCCAGGCCGCGCTCGTCGCTACCGCCATTCGCGGCAACGAGCAGTCCCTGCGTGTCCTGTGCCGGCCACGTCACGACGTTAATGACGCCGTTGACGGCATTCGCGCCCCAGAGCGCCGCGCCGGGGCCGCTGATGACCTCGATCCGTTCGACGTCTTCGAGCATCACATCCTGCTGCTCCCAGAAGACGCCGGAGAAAAGAGGTGTGTACACCGTCCGGCCATCGATCAGTACGAGGAGCTTGTTGCCGACCGCATTGTTGAACCCGCGCGCGCTCACGGCGTACTGCACCGAATTGATTCGCGCGACCTGCAGATTCGCGACGAGGCGAAGCGCCTCAGGCAGGCTGGTGGCGCCGGAGCGTTGAATATCGTCGTGCGTGATCACCTGAACGGCGGATGCCGTATCGGAGAGCTTCTGCGGACGCTTCAGGACCGACGTCACCTCGACGTCGAGCAGCTGCTCCATGCTGAGCCTCTTGAGATCCCCGGTCGACGTGGTCGCCGGCGCGGCACGGGTGGTTTCCGCCTGCGCGAAGGCAGCCGAAGTGGCCATCGAAGCCAAAATCAAAAGCACGGGAAGGCGGCGCTGAATCACCAGCCGCATGCGCACTCCTTTATTCATCCCTTGCGATCGCGAAACGCGTTGACGCTAACACGCGTTGGCCTGCCAAAATGCGGCACGCCGCACGTAATTACCGAGCAGAAACGGACACTTATCTCATCTCGGGGCACCGCACCAAAGCGAAAGCCCTGGGAGCGGCAAGCTACCCAGGGCTTTCACACATGCTTTCTCATTACGCGATTTCCGGCTCGCGCTCGACTTCCTTGGTCTTCTTCGTTTCAGGCATCGGACGAACCGGCTGCGCGCTCGGCGTCGCATGCTCGGTCACGGGCTTGGTCTTCTCGCGCTGCTGCGCCCGCTTCGCTGCCCACCCGGAGGATAGCACCGGGTGCTCGTGGGACCGCGGCGGTCTCAGGTGCCGTTTGCCGTCGCGAGCGGTAGTTGGAATCCAGGATAGACAAACCCACCTGCGATGAGCTCGCAATCTCTTTCCGACACGCCCTCGGCGCGCGCGACCGCGTACCACGTTTGTTTCACACGGGCTGCCATCTCATCGATGATGGCCTGTGCCGCGTCGCGCTCGAGGAGGAATCTCGTGTGCTGAGACAGCAGGTTTTCGGCGTTCGCGTACCGTCCGCCGTCCCCGCAGATCAGGGCCAGATCACGCCGCTCGAGGCTGATCGGGCTCGTCGGCGTCAGGTCGTACGCAGGCGAGAGCCGCCAATCCTGATCGTGAGCAATGACCGCATGGTTGCGCGGATGATCGTCGCTGTTGGAGATCAGCGCGTTGAAGCACATGCGACGAAACAGCTCCGCCGTATCGCGCCGCGGCTGCGCAGAAATACGCCGGAGGTCCTCGGCAAGCAAGATATACGACCATCTACCACGCGCACGATGGCTGTCTTCGGTGCGAAGGAGCGTCAACCCGCTCAGCATCCGTGCGCGTAGATAGCCCTGCTCGGTTTTCCGGCGGTCGAACCGCTTCACGAGCAGAACATCGCGCCCGCCGACAACGGTGATGCGGCTCTCCGCCGAAGCGATGCCGCAGTGACGTGCGAGGACGAGCATGGCGTGCTCGACGCGCGCGTTGTTCCACCGATCGTCATGACGATTGAACTTCGCCAGCCACAATCCGGTTTCGCCTTCGACGACCGCCTTTGGACGCGCGCCGCCCATCGACGTTGCGATAAGCATCAGTTCCTCGATCTGCCTCGAGATGGCATCGGCGGGACGCTCCTCGTCGTCGACGATCGCGTCCGCAATAACTTGAAGCTTCTCGAGATCCAGCGTTTGGTTGAAGTCGCGGCGCGGCGCCGGCGGCTCCTGGTTGAGCCCGAAGGCCAGCGCTCCCGCGCGATCGTCGGGTGAGCGCAGCAGATAGTCGATCTCGCTGAGCTGTGCGACACCGGCATGACGCTCGATTACGCGGCGTCCCCAGTAGTCCGGCCCTGCATCGCGCAGGGCACCGAACACACCGTTCAGTGTGACCGTCTCGTAAACCCGGCTGCTCAGTTTCAGCTCGATAGGATCGATCGGCACGGCATCGGGTCGCTCGCGATAGCGACGGCCATACACGAACCGCCCGAGAGGCACATCGCGCCTGTCTCTTGTCAGCTCAAACCGGCCGGCAGTGATCAGTTCTGTCTCGCCCGGCAGTGCGATGTAAACGTAGCACTCCATCAGTCAGCGTCCTTCAGAAGTCATCGTCGAGCTTCGGCGTGCTCTCGCGCGCGCGTTCGCGATCGCGTGCCAGCGCCAGGCGCTGTCCCTCTTCGTCACGCCCCGGATCGGCGATGGTTTCGAGCGGTGCCAGAAGGTCCAAAGCCCAGAGCAGAGCGGCGTAGATCACGATGCTCGTCGACGGCTTGCCCTTCTCCGCATCGAGGACGGCACGCCGGCCAGTGCCGATTTTCTGAGCCACCTCTTCTACGGTGAGATTGCGACGTAGGCGCGCTGTGCGCAGGTTGGCGCCCAACTGCTTGAGTGCCAGTTCTACGGCATACGGGGGGGCTGTCAGCAGTGGGTTTCTGGCAACCATGTTCCCTCAAGAGCATGTTAACCGCCTTAACGTGCTCTTAAGAGCATACGCCACTGTCTGACTCCGGGCAATTCCGCCTATTGCGTGGATGGTTGTCCTGCCCGGCCGCGCCGAAGCCGACGAGGGCATCGAGCTGGCATGATGCGGCAGACTTCCCGGGTTCCGGCATCGGGGCCACGGCGGACGCGTGTGGGCAGAGAGCGCGATCGGCCACGGCGCGTCCTTCTACTTCTGTCTGTGTGCCGGCAAACCGGAGGCGTGAAAAATGGGCAACGGCGTCATCCTGCTCGTCGAGGACAACCCGGACGATGTCGATCTCACTCTGCGTGCATTCCAGCGCAGCTACATCCGCAACGATGTGGTCATCGCACGGGACGGCGTCGAAGCGCTCGACTACGTTTTTTCGACCGGAGCACACGCAAACCGCTCGGCGGGCGCCATGCCGGAAGTCGTTCTGCTCGACCTGAATCTGCCGAAGCTTCACGGGCTCGAGGTGCTGAAGCGTCTGCGCGCCGACGACCGGACGCGGCTGCTGCCCGTCGTCGTGCTCACGTCGTCGACCGAAGAGCAGGACATCGTTCGAAGTTACAACCTCGGCGCCAACAGCTATGTCAGAAAGCCCGTCGACTTTTCACAGTTCGTGGAGGCGGCCCGGCAGCTCGGACTTTATTGGCTCGTATTGAACCAGGGCCCGCCCCAGTCGAAAGCTTAATAGGCCGCAGGGCGTCACGAATATGATGCTCCCATGAAGACTTTGCTCGTCGGCGGCGCGCGTTGCGGCAAGAGTCGACTTGCTGCGCGTTGGGCGAGCGCGCGATCGGTTGACGTCGCCTGCCTGGTGACGGCCCGGGCGAGCGACGCGGAAATGGCGGCGCGGATCGACGCCCATCGACGCGAGCGGCCATCGTCGTGGATTGTGCGCGAAGCGTTCGTGGAGCTCGCAGCCGTGCTGCAGGATCTCGATCGACTTGGAAGGTCGATCGTCATCGACTGTCTCACCCTTTGGACCTCGAATTGCCTTTGGTCTGACGCGGCATGCGAGAAGGAAGTCGCGCCCGATCTCGAGCTGTGGCATCGCGAGCGTGACGCATTCCTGGCCGCGCTCGCCGCATGCCGCGGCGAAGTCATCGCGGTGAGCAATGAAGTGGGTGAAGGCATCGTTCCCGTGTCCGCGTCGGCGCGACTGTTCCGCGACGAGCACGGTGTGTTGAATCAGTCGGTCGGGGCCATCTGCGACGAGGCGTACCTCGTGGTTGCCGGGTTGCCGTTGCAACTCAAGCGCGCAGGCTGATCGGCACGAGCACCACGACGAGGAGCAGCACGACTTCGACGACCTCCACGCCCGCGCCGAGACAATCGCCCGTAAAGCCGCCGATCCGCCTGCGCAGCCACGCTGCCCAGCCGGCGATCACGAGCGGTGCAATGCAAAGCGCCGGCGCAATCGCGGCGCTCGCCACTGACAACAGCGCGCCCCACAGCACGATCGGCGACCAGGTCAGCTCCCAAGCGAAACGCTCGCCTTGTCCACCCGCCACCGGCTCGAGCGATCGCGACCAGGCGAGCGGCCCGAGTCTTGCCCACCCCGCGATCACCGGTAATGCAAGCCAGGACTGCAAAGGGGACGCTGCTGCGCTGCCGAGCTCGACGAGCACTCCAAACTTGATGAGCAGCGCGATCGCGATGCTGACGACGCCGAAGGTGCCGTGGTGCGGGTCGCGTAGTACGGCAAGGAAGCGCGTCTGATCGCGATGCGAGGTCGCGAGCGCATCGGCAAGATCCGCGAGACCGTCGAGATGCAGAGCGCCAGTCGCCCACGTCCACGCCAGCACGCCAAGTGCCGCACCGAGCAGCGGATGACGCGCTCCAAGCGTGACGGCCACGAGCGCGACGAGCGCGCCGACCATCACGCCCACCAGCGGAAACCACGCGGCCGAGCTGGAGAGCTCGCGCGGCGAGAAGTCTGACGCCGCAGGCGTGGGAAAACGCGTGAGAAACTGCATGGCGAGCCAAAGGCGGCGCGGCCTCACGCGTCGGGCTCCACGCAGCCATCGGGTGGCGGACTCAGCTCCGACACGCCCGCCTCATCGAAGGTGGCCATGTCGCGATGTAGCGCGAGCGCCGCGCGGATGATGGGCAGCGCAAGCGCCGCACCGGTGCCCTCTCCGAGTCTCAATGACAAGTCGAGCAGCGGCCGGAGCCCGAGCGCGCTCAGAACAACCTCGTGTCCCGGCTCCGCCGACAGATGCGAGGCCAGGAGCCAGTCGCGCGTGCGCTCGTTCATGGCGACGGCTACGAGCGCAGCGGCCGTCGTGATGAAGCCGTCGAGCAGCATTGGTACCTGACGATCAGCGCCCTCGAGATAGAAGCCGACGAGGGCCGCGAGCTCGAGACCGCCCACTTCCGCGAGGACGGCGTGTGGGCTGACCGGGCGCCGCGCCTGGACGCGTGCGACTGCCGCTTCGACGACGCAACGTTTGCGCGCGAGCGCCGCATCCCCGATGCCCGTGCCGCGGCCGACGATTTCGCCGGCGCTTTTTCCGCTGATCGCGCAGATCAGCGCGGCCGCCGAAGTCGTGTTGCCGATGCCCATGTCGCCGGCGATGAGCAGGCGCGTCCCACGCGCGATGCTCTCGGCGGCGCAGCGTCGGCCCACAGTTATCGCCGCTTCAGCTTCGTGCTGCGCCATGGCAGCCTCGCTCGCCAGATCCCGCGTGCCTCCGCGAATGCGCTCGCCTCGCACTCCCGCAGGTACCGGATCGCGAGTCGCGACTCCGACGTCGACCACGTGCAGCGCAACTGCGGCGAGCCTCGCCAGCACGTTGATCGCGGCGCCGCCGCGCGCGAAGTTCTCGACCATCTGCGCCGTCACTTCGCGCGGGAATGCCGATACCCCTTGCGCCGCGACTCCATGGTCGGCCGCGAACACGAAGATTTCCGCCGGCGGCATGGCGGGCGCGCAATCGCCGAGGCGCTCGGCGAACCAGCACGCGAGATCCTCGAGTCTGCCAAGCGATCCACGGGGTTTAGTGAGGCGCGCCTGACGCGCGCGCGCCTCGCGCCCTGACACCGCACTTGGAAGAACTGCTCTCACCTGCCCGGATCGAAGCGAGCCGCGCGCCTGGCCCGCCGGAGAAGCAGCGCCGCGCCAAGCGTGAGAGCGACGTAGGCAAATGCCCAGCCCGCATACGGGGGGAAGTAGCGAGCGGTCGCCCGCCAGTACTCGAGACCGCTCATGCCCTGGAAGTACCCGGAAAAGAGAAAAAAGCTGCCGTTCGAGACGGCGAAGGCCACGGCGGTCGCCGCGAACAGATTTGCAGCAAGCCTCGCAGCACCGGCCAGCGACGCGGCATCGAGGTTGCGGCTTACACGTCCCGCGAACCAGAGGCATGCATACGTCGGCAGCAGAAACGCGTACGCGGGCGTGACGCACCAATCGCTCATACCCTGGCGAAACGCCCATTGATCCGCGAGCCCTGCGGCCGCGAGCAGCGCGACGAAAGGCCAGAACGACCGCAGCCACAAGCCCGCAAGGAAGAGCGCGGCGAGCGTTGCATCCGGCAGCGACACCGCGTCGCCGAAGTGATTCACGCGTGTCGACACAATGGCGACGACGAGAGCCACGATCACGAGCGATGCCGACCAACGCGCTGAGCGGATCACGGCGAGTCTCCTCGAGGTTGATAACGCAACGTCACGCTGTAGTGACGCCCGTCTTGCGTGAACAAGGCAGCAGTCGTGTAGTCGCGGTCGAAAACATTGGCGACGCGCGCCTGCACCGTCCAGACGCGAGCGAAGATGCGTTGCGCCCTGAGATCGAGTGTGAAAAAGCCGCCGAGGCGCGTCGTGTTCGCAAGCTCGTCGTAGCGCGCACCAGTCCAGCGCGCGAGGGCGCCGATCTGCGTAGCCGTCCATGCGCGGCGCAGGTCGAGCGAAACGCTCTCGCCCGCGCGCCGCGGCAGCTCGTTGCCGCGATTGGTGTCGTTACTTCGGCTCTCCGCGTCGAGGAGCGTAAGCTGCCCCGTCGCGCTCCACTTGTCCGTTTGCCAGCCCGTCTGCAGCTCTGCGCCACGTATGCGCGCGTCTGCAATGTTCTGCGACAGAAACGTGCCGAGATCGAAGGAAATGAGCTCATCGACGTTCGTTTCGAACACATTGATCGACCAGCTGCCCGGCCCGCGGCCGCCGCGCAGGCCGAGCTCCACCGAGGCCGACTCCTCGGGCTCGAGCTGCGGACTGCCGAAGCCCGGGAAATACAGCTCGTTGAACGTCGGCGCGCGGAAGGCCGTACCCCATGTCATGGTCACGCGCAACGCGTCACCGAGCGACGCCGCCGCACCGACGTTGCCCGTGACATGACTGCCGAACTGTTCGTTGTCCTCGAAGCGGGCGCCGGCCAGCCAGGAGAAGCGTCCGAACGCGCCGTGCAGCTCACCGAAGACTCCAGTGCTCGCACGCGAGCTCTCGTCGTAGACCGTCGTGCTGTCGATGCGATCGCGGGTGAAATCCGCGCCCGTCACCAGCCGCAGTCCTGCACCGAACCCGCCGTCGAGCTGCAAGCTGGTCACGTCCCGTGAGGTGTCGAAGCGCGTGCGATCCGTGCCGTCGAGCAGGTTCGACTGCTCGTCCTCGTTGCGTCCGACGCTCCCGCGCAAATGCCAGCGTTTGCCGAGCTGACCGTCGATGCGCAGCGACCCGACGACCTCTCTCGTCTCGGCGGCGTTCACGAAGGTGCCGTCGAACTCTGCGCTGCCGTCCACGACGAGCGCGCGCACCTCGGCAGCCCAGCGGTCGCTGAAACGGTGGCCCGCGGAAACCGAGCCCGAGCGGCTGCGGAACCCGTCTGCATCGGGTTCGTTCGTGAAGCAACCGCCTCCGGGCGGGAAGGCAAGCCCGAGGCAGGCGTTGATGCCGTCCGTGTCCGTCGACGCCGCGCCGATACCGAACCAGTTCGCACCCGAGCCACCGCCGAGATCGATCACGGCGCTCCGCAGGTCGTGACTTCCGGTGGTCACGCTCGCCCGCCCCGTAAGGTCCGACCTCGGGCCGCGGCGCGTAAAGATCTGGATGACGCCGCCGACCGCGTCCGAGCCATAGAGTGTCGACCTCGGCCCCCGTACCACTTCGATGCGTTCGATCTGATCGAGTGGAATGAGCTCGAAAGGCGGCGTGCCGAGGGTGGCGGAGCCGACGCGCACGCCGTCGATCAGGAGGAGCGTGTGATCGCCCTCGCCGCCGCGCAGGAAGATCGAGGTCGCCTTGCCCAAACCGCCGGCATTGTCTACGCCAACTCCGGCGAGTCCCGTCAGCAGATCGTGAAGCGATTCCGCCTGACGCGCCTCGATCTCTGCGCGATCCAGCACAGTCGTGGACCAGAGCAGATCGTCGATGACCTCGTCGACGCGCGATGCCGTAACGACGACTTCGTTGCGGTCCCTGGCAAGCGCATGGGAAACAAAACCGAGCCCTGCGACGAGGGCTACGCACGACACACAGAATGATTGCATACGCGATACTCCAGCCAAGCACACACCCGCGCTCGCAGGCGCGTTGGTGGAGATGGCTGGAGGCGGCAGAAGCGGAGGCTTCGACGCCCGCCATGCCGCCCGCCGCGACACCTGCAGTTCCGTACGAGGCCGGTCTCCGGGCTTCCGAGCTGGAGCGATGCTCCGGCGAGTCGCCTTCCCACGCTTTGATCGCGCAGTGGCCTGAAATGACTCGTTTAGGCTCGGTTACCGTTGCGGGGGCAGCGTCGGATTCGAAACCCGTGAGGGTCTCTGCCGAACTTCCCGTTTACCCGCGCGCCTGACGGCGCGTGGGCACCTCGCACGCGCGCAAGAGTGCGCTGCCGAATGGGCTCACGTCAATGGACACGCAGGGATCGACGGCTGCTAGACTCTGTTGCAAAATCCCGGCCCTCCCCTGTTGCGGAAGTCGGCCGAGCACTACGCACTGGTCCTCCGCATGAGCATCTCAGCGCCCGCGGTGAGAACCGCTCTGTCCGCCGCTCATCGCGAGCGGGAGTGGCAGCTCGCGCCCCGTGATCTCGAACCGGTTCGGCAGTGGCTGCGCAAGCATCCGCAGCTCGACGAGCTGCGGATCGAGCCTCGCCCGACCCTCGCATTGCACGATCGCTATTTCGACACGGACACATGGAGCATCCTGCGCGCCGGTTTCGCGCTGCGCGTTCGTCATCACGAAAGCGGGACCGAGGCGACGTTGAAGACACTCGAGAAGGCGCACGATGGATTCGTCGAACGCCTCGAGCGCACTCAGCCGCTCGCGTCGGCTTCGGTGGAGAATCTCGCCGCGAGCGAGGGCCCGGTCGCATCGCAGGTACAGGCGCTCGCGGGTGCTGAATCGCTCGCGGTCCTCTTCGAGGCCTGGACCCGTCGCGAGCGCTTCGCGGTGCTCGTAGCGGATGAGCGGATCGCGGAGATCGCCCTGGACGAATCCAGGCTGGGTCGCGCCGATGGGCCCGAGCCCACGGTTCTCACGCGCGTCGAGATCGAAACGCAAGGGAACGGCCGTCCGGAGCTGACGACGCTCGTCGCCCAGCTGCGTTCGGCCTGCGAGCTCGAATCGGCCTCGATGAGCAAGTTCGAAGCCGGCCTCGCGGCTGCCGGCCTGACGCCCGGTGCCGACGCACCGGCGTGGCTGCGCGAGCCGACGCCCGACATGTCGGCCGCGGAAGCCGCGAGACTCGTCGTGGCGTCGCAACTCGACACGTTTCGCAGGCTCGAGACTGCCGTGCGGCTGGGGGAGGATGCCGAGACTCTGCACGACCTCAGGGTTGCGGCACGGCGTATCGCCGTCAGCCTCAGGGTCTTCGACGAACATCTGCCCGCGCTTGCCGGACGGCTGCGGCCCGCGCTGCGAAAGCTGCTTCGAGCGCTCGGTGCCGCACGGGAATACGACGTGCAGCTCGCCGGCATCGACGCGTTCGCGAAGGATCTGCACGACGCCAGGCGCGCACAGCTCGAGCCGCTGCGCCATCGGCTCGCGCAAGAGCGCACGCGCGCACGGGCGCGGATGCTGAAAACGCTTGATGCAGCGGCGACACGCAACATGCTCGAGCGGCTGGCGGAGATCGCAAGCGGCGAGGCACCCGCGCGGCGGCGCGCGCAGCCGCTTGCCACGGTGGCGCCTGCGATCGCGCGGCGACGCTACCGCAACCTGCGGAAGGCGGCTTCACGGGTCGGTGCAGATCCGTCGCCCGAGAGGCTGCACGAGGTGCGCGTGACGGCGAAGAAACTGCGCTACTCGATCGAGTCGTTCGCGGCGCTGTACGGCGAACCGGCGCGCGCTTTCCTGCGCGTCCTGCGACGGCTGCAAAACGTGCTCGGCGAGCATCGGGACGCGCATCTTGCGGCGCTGCGCCTCGATGCGCTCGCCGCGTCGAAGAGACGGCGGCTGCCCGGAGAAACACTGTTCCTGATGGGTCAGCTCGCCGAACGCGCATCGGGACGCGCTCGGCGCTCGCGCAAGCGCTTCGCGAAGGCTTTGCGCGGGGTCCGAGGGCGACGCTGGAAGGGTTTGCGGAACGCGATGCTCGTTCTCGAGGCAAAGCGCATGAAAAGGGCAGCGAAGGCCAGACGTGCCCCTCGCCCGGCCGCGCCCAAGCCGCCAGCCGAGAACGTGGCCGTGTAAGTGCGCGTGTATCTCATCCGGCACGCCGTGGCGTTCGAGCGCGATCGTCGTCGCTGGCCCGACGATCGGCTGCGCCCGCTCACACCGGAGGGTGTGCGCAGGTTCCGCAAGGCGGCAGCCGGCCTGAGGTCGATCGTCAAGCGGGTCGATCGTGTGCTTGCGAGCCCGCTGGCGCGTGCGTGGGACACGGCCGTTCTTCTGCACGAAACCGCGCGATGGCCGAAGCCGGAGAAGTGTGCGGCGCTCGCCCCCGGCCGCACGCCGCCGCAGGTGCTTGCCGCGCTACGCGAGAGCAAGGCTACGCGCATCGCACTGGTCGGGCACGAGCCCGATCTGTCACGGCTGATTGCCCTGTGCGTGGGCGGACCCGATGCGCGGCTGTCGATCACGATGAAGAAGGGCGGCGCAGCGCATCTCGAGTTCTCGGACGAAGTGCGGCTCGGACAAGCGACGCTGCGATGGCTGGTGCCGCCGCGCGTGCTGCGCGGATGACGCATACAGACAAAAATGCGCCGAACCGAGCTTCGATCCGTCAGCTGCGCGGAGTAAGCTTGTTCTCCCCCGGACGAGGAGAACACCGATGGCGACCAAGCCCATTCCCGATGGATATCACAGTGTCACGCCCTATCTCGTGATGCGCGATGCGTCGCGAGCGATCGATTTTTACAAGCGCGCGCTCGGCGCGACCGAGTTGTTCCGCTTCGATGCGCCCGGCGGCAAGATCGGTCACGCCGAGATCAGGATCGGCGACTCCGTGATCATGCTCGCCGATGAGCATCCCGACATGGGATACCGCGGACCGCAGTCGCTCGGTGGAAGTGCCGTGAGCCTCATGGTGTACGTCGATGACGCGGACTCACAGTTCAGGCGCGCCGTCGACGCGGGCGCGAAGGTGAAGCAGCCCCTCAAGGATCAGTTCTACGGAGATCGCTCCGGCACGATCGAGGATCCGTTCGGCCACGTGTGGACGATCGCCACACACAAGGAAGATCTCTCTTCGGAGGAAGTGATGAAGCGCGCCGAAGAGTACACGCGCAAGGCGGCGCAGGAGCAGCGGCAGTAAGATCCACGAGATGCGCCCGACCGCGCCGGGACATCGGCTGGTCGGGCGCCAGCTCCTGGGCGAACATCGTCTTGTAGTGCCGGTACCATTCGCTCTGAAAGCGTTCCTGCGGGTCGTGTCTGCGCTTGAGCTTCAGGAACTCGACCATCTTCGGGTAAGCCCGCATCACCTGGTCCTTGCGGGCCCAGCGATGATAAGTGAGGTAGTAGGAACCACGGCGTTCCAGTGCACGATCGATGAGCCGCTGAAACTCTACTCGCGCCTTTTCGATTCCTGAGGGAGTATGCGTGACGCGGAGGTTCATCACGATGCAGGCATAGTCCTCTCTCGCCCAAGGTAGAAACGTTTCGGTGTCCCGCTCGATGAGACGCACGGTGCCGTAGATCAGGTTGGTACCGTTCGCGCGAAAGTCCTCGCCCACGACGCTCATGAAATCTGCGAGCGCCGGCCGGGGCACGTAAACTTCCGTGATCATCAGCGAACCGGCGGGATAGCCGGGCGCGGCCCGCTGGAGCTCGTCCTCGAAATCCGCGTCGTAGTACGAGAGCTGGTGCGTGTCGGACCAGTAGATCTGCCCGCTCGTGCTGCGGTAGTAGTCGCTGTACGCCGCAAACGCACGCGCCTTGTCCAGATGAGCCAGAGCGAAGAGCCGGCGCCAATCGTCAGGACCCAGCGCACGCTGCTCGGGTACCGCCATATCGGAAGGTACGGGCTTGTAGGCAGAGAACACGCCCGCCTGGAGAAAGTCCGGCGCGCGCTGGTCCGTCTTGAACTGGAAGTCGCCGTAGACGTACCCGGCTTCGATCCGCTCCGCGAAGCGTTCATGAAGCGCATCGAGCGTGATGATCTCCACGTCCCGCCGCAATTTCATCCGCCGCTGCAGGCGCACGTCGATCGTCGTGATCACGCCGAAGAGTCCGTAGCCACCGACTGCCAGGCGAAAAAGCTCAGGGCTCTTCTGCCGACTCACTTCGACCTCGCGCCCATCGGCCTGCATCAGCCGGAACGCTTCCACGTCCTGGACGAATGGCCGCAACGCAAGCCCCCGGCCGTGCACGTTTGCCGAAATCGCGCCGCCCAGGGACAGGCCATCGGCGCCCGTCTGTTTCTGCACGACGCTCCAGGGCTGCTCGTCTCCCGCCTGCATCTGCAGCAGTCGATCGATCAGGGCGGGCCACTGAATGCCCGCTTCGACGGTGACGATGCCGCGCGTGCGGTCGAGCGCCACGAGCCGATCCATCTTCGACATGTCGATGTGAAGCGCGCCAGCCGCAAACTGTTGTCCGCCCATGGCGTGGCGTCCACCCGAAATGCTGATGGCGAGCCCTTCGCGACGTGCCCTCTCGATCAATCCGGAGAGCTGCTCGACTGTCTGTGGCTGCGCGAGCTCGCGCACGAGGGTTGTGTTGAGGCGCGAGTGGACGTCGTTGAGCTCGACTGGGTGGCGAGCGGGCTGCGCCACGCAAGATGGCAAAGCCAGGCAGGCAAGCAACGCCGCCGCGATCGGCGCGTCAGATGTTCTGGTTCGCCGCGATGCGCCGATTGCCCGCATAGATGAGTCCCAACGCCGGAAACAGCCACAGGTGGTACGTGGCATTGTGATCGAAGTGCACTGGGTGAATGGCGACGCCGCGTTGCTGTAGGACTGCGGCGAACAGGGACAGAACCAGTCCGGCTGCTACCAGCTCCGCGCCGCTGCGTTTGCTGCGGCGTGCATGGAAGACCAGGCCGGCCAGGCAGAGCAGCGTGGCCGCGCCGCTCGCAATCACGGTGACCAGAAAGCGCGAGTCAAACCATGCGTAACTCGCGTAGGCCGCAACAAAGATCGCGCTGCCTATCAGCAAGGCACGGGAGTTGCGCCAGCCGAAACGTTCCAGGCCGATCACCGCAAGACCGCTGGCCGCAATGCCCGTGAACATCAGCGTAAGCCACCAGATCACGCGCTGCGCCGGTGACGTGTCGTCGCTCAAGAATCCGTGCCAGGTTCCGCCAAAGATCGCGGCAGCGGCGAATCCGGCGAAGAACATCAGGGCGCCGACGGAGCTTCTGCCGGCATCCATGCGCGCCAGCCGCAGCAGGAAAATCAAAGCGATGAGAGCCAGCAGATAATCCGTGAGCGCTGTTGCGGGTTCTCTCACGGCGCGGCAGTGTATCACCGCGGAGGACGTGCC